>NZ_CAJMZL010000023.1:0-119664 GCF_905220305.1 Caballeronia sp. J97
GTCACTGGCGGGATTGGGAAGGACCAGCGGGCGACATGGAGATCGCCGTCCGCATAACGAAAATGGAGTGAGGAATGACGAAGCGCATAGCGTATGTAACCGGTGGGATGGGCGGCATCGGCACGAGCATCAGCCAGCGCCTGCTCAAGGACGGCTTCACGGTCGTCGTGGGCTGCGGCCCGAATTCGCCGCGCCGGGTGAAATGGCTGGAAGACCAGAAGGCGCTCGGCTTCGACTTCGTCGCCTCGGAAGGCAACGTCGGCGACTGGGAATCGACCAAGAACGCGTTCGACAAGGTCAAGGCCGAAGTCGGCGAGGTCGATGTCCTCGTGAACAACGCGGGCATCACGCGCGACGTCGTGTTCCGCAAGATGACGCACGAAGACTGGACGGCCGTCATCGACACGAACCTGACGAGCCTCTTCAACGTGACGAAGCAGGTCATCGACGGCATGGTCGAGCGCGGCTGGGGCCGCATCATCAACATCTCGTCGGTGAACGGCCAGAAGGGCCAGTTCGGGCAGACGAACTACTCGACCGCGAAGGCCGGCATCCACGGCTTCACGATGGCGCTCGCGCAGGAAGTGGCGACCAAGGGCGTGACCGTCAACACCGTGTCGCCGGGCTATATCGGCACGGACATGGTGAAGGCGATCCGTCCGGAAGTGCTGGAGAAGATCGTCGCGACGATTCCCGTGCGGCGTCTGGGCACGCCCGATGAAATCGGTTCGATCTGCGCGTGGCTCGCGTCCGAGGAGTCGGGCTTCTCGACCGGCGCCGATTTCTCGCTGAACGGCGGCTTGCATATGGGCTGACGGGCGGCGGTTTCCCGCGCGCCACCCGCGCGCGGGAAGCCGCCACTCGCCGGATTTATCAACGATGCGGCGAACATGCAGCAGCGCTTTTTTGCGACAACGCAAGACCTGCTTGCTGCCATCGCAGTAAAGTTTTGCGTTTAAAGGCGTTAAATGACCACCACTACTACTACAAAGAAACCCGCCGAACGACTCATCAAAAAATATCCAAACCGTCGGCTGTACGACACGGAAACGAGCACCTACATCACGTTGTCGGATGTGAAGCAACTCGTGCTCGATCAGGAAGACTTCAAGGTGCTGGACGCGAAGAGCAATGACGATCTCACGCGCAGCATCCTTCTGCAGATCATTCTGGAAGAAGAGAGCGGCGGCCTGCCGATGTTCTCGTCGGTGATGCTCTCGCAGATCATCCGCTTCTACGGCCATGCGATGCAGGGCATGATGGGCACGTATCTGGAGAAGAACATCCAGGCGTTCATCGACATCCAGCAGAAGCTGACCGAGCAGAGCAAGGGTATCTACGACGGCAACGCGCTCAATCCGGAAGTCTGGTCGCAGTTCATGAACATGCAGGCGCCGATGATGCAGGGCATGATGACGAGCTATATCGAGCAGTCGAAGAACATGTTCGTGCAGATGCAGGAGCAGATGCAGTCGCAGGCGAAGTCGATGTTCAACACGTTCCCGTTCCCGACGCCCACGCCTCCGTCGACGGAAAAGAAGTAATCCATTTCACGCGCGCGTTCGGGCGCCGGGGTTGCCGCGCCCGGCGTGGGCGCGCGCGTCGGTGGCTCGAAGGCCGCCTATAGCCCACCTACGGCCCGCGTCGGATCCTGGGCCCAGGCCGCGCCGAAATCCCCTCGATACGTGTGTGAGCCGTGGTGCGCGAGCTTCGAACGCGCATCCACATAGACCTTTCCGCCCAGATCGCGCCAGCGGCGGCAAAACGCGTAGTCCTCGGAGAGATAGCGTCCGGTTTCGTGCTCGACCATCACATCGAAGAAACGATGGCAGTATCCGCGCAACGGCGAATCGGGCGGCGCGTCGGGCACGTACTGTAGCTCGGGCATGCGCGCGATCATCGTTTCGAGCACCGAGCGGCGGATGCACATGAAGCCCGTCGGCGCTTCGTCCACTTCCATGAAACCGTCGCTGTCGACGGCAGCTTGCGCGCCTTGGTGCAAGTTCACCGGGTAGCGCAATGCGCGCGAGAGAAATTGCTCCTGCGTGAGCCCGGCGGGAATGTCGCCGGTCCAGTCGAAGCGCTTGAGCGGATACACCCCGGCAACGATATCGCGATCCGCGAGCAGCAGGCGCAGCGCCTGGTCCGGCGTGAAACCGATATCGGCGTCGATCCAGAAAAGATGCGTGTGCTGCTTCTGCGCGAGGAAATGCGCGACGGCTTCGTTGCGCGCCCGCGTGACGAGACTTTCGCCGGAACGAATGCGCACCGAGCCTTGCACGCCGAGATGCCAGAGCTCGTTGGTGAGCGCGAGCATGCTGGTGGCGTAGCCTGAGGTGACCTGTCCGGAATAGCAGGGGGTAATGAAGAGCGGGTTGAAATGGCGGAGGGCAGAGGCGTCGAGCATGAATCGGCGATGTGTGAGTCGAAAGCGATTGAGGGGCGCGTGGAATCCGCGCATTCGGCCGAGTTTGCTGCGCGCCGTCCGGAAGAGGAATGGGACAAAGACGGAAAGAAGAACTCAGACCGGGCAAATCTGGCGCCCGGCCATACTGAAATCGCGAACAAGACGAACCGGCGGAGGTTTTCGAGATTTCGGGTGCGTGGTTCGCGCTACGGCGGTGCCTTATAATCCCGCTTCGGTGTTACATCATTTCACACGCGGAGCTGACCCCCCGTGCCGACGAATGCCGTCCGGATGTTCGTATCGACCCTTCGTACCAATGACTGAGCTGAATCTGGAAACGCCCGACTGTCCGCTCTGTGGATGCCCCGAGCGAAAGCAACTGTATCCGCCGAGCAACGGCAAGCCGTTCGGCGTCTGCGCGTGTGAGCAATGCGGCCTGGCCTATCTCGCGCCGCGCTTGCCGGAGCAGGAGATGCTCTCGCTGTATCAGGACGATGATTATTTCGGACGCGACGACGGTGAAGGCTACACGAATTACTCGGAGCAGGAGGACGCACTGCGGCGCACGTTCCGGCGCGTTCTCGCGCACCTCGCGGCGCAAGGGCGCACGGGCGGTTCGCTGCTCGAAATCGGTTGCGGATTCGGTTATCTGCTCGACGAAGCGCGTCCGTACTTCACGCGTCGATGCGGAACGGACTATTCCGCCAATGCAGTTCGAAGCGCGCGGCAAATGGCGACCAAAGTCTGGCAGGGCGGGGTCGACTCGGTGCCGGAGTCCGAGCAATTCGACTGCGTGATCGCGACCCACGTGGTCGAGCACGTTTATCATCCGCGCGCGTTTATCGAGTCGCTTGCGCGCCGTCTGAAGCCCGGCGGCAGCATGCTGGTCGCTGCACCGGATTTCGGCAGTTTCTGGCGCAAGCTGATGGGCAATCGGTGGCCGTCGTTCAAATTCCCGGAGCATGTCCTGTACTTCGATGGCACCAGCTTGTCGAGGCTCATGGAGGAGAGCGGGCTTTCATCCGTGCAGGTTGTCCCGTATGCCCATGCTTTTCCACTGCCGTTGATTGCGGCGAAGTTCGGAATCGAACTTCCGAGTTCTCTGGGCCGGCATAGCTTGTGGCTGCCGGCTACGACCATCGCATGCGTGGGTGTGAATCATGCGAGCGCGTGACAGTGCCGCCTTGCTGTCGCTCGTGATTCCTCTCTATCGGGAGGCGAGTCACTTTGCGGAGTCACTCAAGGAGATCGTGCGCATCCTGGATGGACTCGCCATGCCGTACGAACTGGTTCTGATCGACGATGGGTCGCCGGACAATACATGGGAAGTCATCGAGGCGCAGTGCGCGGAATTCGCGCAGGTGAAAGCCGCGCGTCTCAGCCGCAACTTCGGTAAGGAAGCGGCGCTTGCAGCAGGAATCGAACATGCGCGCGGTGACGCAGTCATCGTCATGGACGGCGATCTGCAACATCCGCCGAGCCTGATTCCTGAAATGGTCGCGCAGTGGCGAAACGGTGCTGATGTCGTCGAAGCGGTGAAGCGGCAGCGCGCAAAGGAAAGTCTTTTTGCGCGCATCAATAGTCGCGCGTTTTACACCATTTTTTCCAAATTGACGGGTCTCGATCTCCACGGAGCGTCCGACTTCAAACTGATGGACAAACGCGTCGTCGACGCGTGGCGTGCGATGGACGAGCGCAATTTGTTCTTCCGGGGTATGAACGCGTGGCTGGGCTTCGAGCGCCAACAAATCCTGTACGACGTCGACGAACGCGCGGGTGGCCAGAGCGGGTGGTCGACATTGCAGCTTCTGCGGCTCGCCGTGACGGCGGTTGCGTCTTTTTCGTCTGCACCGCTTTACTTGTTGATCGGGACCGGACTGGGATTCTTCGTCTTCGCCGTGATTCTCGGACTGCAGACGCTGTTTCGAAAGCTAACCGGCAGCGCGGTCGACGGATTCACGACGATCATTCTGCTGCTGCTGATTCTCGGATGTGCGTTGATGCTCGGTATGGGGCTGATTGGTATTTACGTAGCGCGAATCTACGAAGAGGTCAAACGCCGACCTCGCTACGTAATCGCCGAGTGGACGGTCTGATGGTCGTGCGCCAGTTTGGTCGTTACATTCTCGTCGGGGGCATCGGTACACTGGCCCATCTCGGCGTCCTCTACGCATGCGTCGAGTGGTTCGGATGGCCGCCGGCCGCCGGCGCGGTGGCGGGATTTTCGGTCGCGCTGCTGATTTCATACGTGCTCAACCGGGGTTGGACTTTCCAGTCCCGGCGATCGCGCCTCGCCGGGTTCTGGCGCTATACAGCCGTTTCGCTGGGCGGACTGGCGCTCAATACCGGCATGATGATGGGGCTCATCAAATATGCGCGTTGCGATTATTTTCATGCCCAGCTTTATGTGATCGCCGTCGTGCCGGTCTGCAATTTCCTGCTCAATCGATATTGGACGTTCAACGCCGCGCAGCGAACCGCGTGATTCTGATTCGTGTGGATTGTTTCGGTCGTGCGATCGCCTTTGATCGAACTGAAGTTCTGCATCTCGACGATTCGAGGGAGTTTGTTTGGAATTTGACAATCGAGCGTTGCGCGAACGTATGGCACGAGCGTCGGTGACACAGCGACTGACAGGCTCCGCGCTGTTGCGGTGGGCGTGCGTGGCGGCCATGCTGATCGGGCTCCTGACGATTTTCTATCTTCGTGCCAATTTGCATGCGCCGATGCAGCGCGATGGTGCGCACTTCGTGTTCATGGCAAACAATATTGCCAACGGCCAGCCACCCTACTGGGCGTCTTTCGAAACCAAGAATCCTCTCGTCGAACTCTACTGGAGCCCGTTCCTGCATTTTCTCGGGATGCGTTACGGTTTGGTGGAAGCGGCGCGCGTGGGTGAAGCGTTGTGGTTGGCGACGACAGCGCTGGCGCTCTTCTTCGCCATCGCCGGGGTAGCGCGGAGCGACATCAAGCGGGCGGCGACTGCGATGCCAGTCGCCGTGGCGGCCCCGCTCGTTTATTTCGTGCTGGCGTCCGACGTGAGGGCGACCGACGACGGTCTCAACATCGCGTTGTATCAATCTTTGCCGGAATTGGCGCTGGTGCTCCATCTGGTGTGTCGGCCGGTGAACCGATGGTTCGCACACGGATTGCTCGCGGGAGTATTCGTTTTTCTCGGCTGGTTTATCAAGCAATCGTCCTTGTTGCCGGATGCGCTGGTGATCGCCGCGTGGCTTCTCACTGCGCTTGAGCGCAGGGCAATCGGGTGGCTGGTGGGCATGGGCGTCGGGGCACTTGCCGGCGCGGGCGCGTTCTGGTTACACCTGAAGTTGACGGGCACTACGTCGAACTATCTTCTGGGCGCGGTGATTTATCGAGCGGGATTGTCGCCGCGTCTGGTCACAGAGTTTTTCCTGAACGCGAAGCATAGTTTCGCCGTACCCCTCTGGAGGCTGCCGCTCGGCCCTTTTCTGGCGGCGCATCGAGTCTGGACCACGATCGCGATGCTTGTGCTGATTCCGCTCGCGGCCATCGATCTGTGGCGCTCGCGTTCGGAAAAATGGTCTGCCGGGCGTGTCTCACTGCTCTTGAGCGTGTGCTGGATGGTCGGCGCCTGGTTGCAAGCGGTGTTGGGCCTGACGTTCTTCCCGCATTATTTCCTTGCATCGCTGGCGCCGGTGTGCGCCGTCGCAGGAATCGTGATCGCGCGTCGGCGTCCTGCCACGCGCATGACTGCCGCGGCGGTCGCGGCATTGCTGACCGTATTCCTCGTGCACAGTTATCGAGACATGCATGAGGCAAACATCGCTGCGGGTCAGCAGGCGCCGATCAATCGATCGTCGGAAGAAGTCCTGCGCTACCTGAGGCCAGGCGACAAAGTATTCAACTACAGCGGGCTGCCCAATGTGCTGATCGCCCTTGGCAAACCGAGCGCATATCCGCTGAACATGAACTGGCCCTACATCATGACGGCGCTCCCGGAGGAGGCGAGATGGAATCTGCTCAAGCGGACGCTCGCTGACGCTCCGGATGTCGTCATTGCCATGGACGAACACTACCCGGAGAACCAGGGCCTCGTGGAGGCTCCGATGACCGCGGAACGCCTCAAGGCGCTGACCGGCCGCGATTACGTGCTCGTTCACGTGACTGCGACGATTCCAGGTCGCTACGGGTATCCGGTGAGCGTGTTCCGAAGGCAGTAGCAGACCGGCGAAACGGCCCGGGACAGACTGGCGTCGCGGAGGAAACCGGACCAGGGCAAGAAGCCTGCGGAGCCATCCTTGGTCGCTCAGGGCACGCCTGGCCGGATTTTCGACGCGCCGGGGTAAAATAGCGGATTGGCCTCGTGCGCTCCCCCAAGACACCGTCACCGTGAAAAACTCTTTAGATTCAACCGTCAACACGACGCCCGCGCCGAAAATCGGCATGGTTTCACTTGGCTGCCCGAAAGCGCTCGTCGATTCCGAGCAGATCATGACCCAGCTTCGCGCCGAGGGTTACGAAATCTCCGGCACCTATGACGGCGCGGATCTCGTCGTCGTCAACACCTGCGGTTTCATCGACGAGGCCGTGCAGGAAAGTCTCGACGCCATCGGCGAGGCGCTCTCCGAGAACGGCAAGGTCATCGTCACCGGCTGCCTCGGCGCGAAAAAGAGCGCGAGCGGCTCGGGCCTCATCGAGGAAGTGCATCCGAAAGTGCTCGCCGTCACCGGCCCGCACGCGACCAACGAAGTGATGAACGCGGTGCACACGCACCTGCCGAAGCCGCACGATCCGTTCACCGATCTCGTGCCGCCCGCGGGCATCAAGCTCACGCCGCGCCACTACGCGTACCTGAAGATTTCGGAAGGCTGCAATCATCGTTGCACGTTCTGCATCATTCCGTCGATGCGCGGCGATCTCGTGTCGCGCCCAGTCGCGGAAGTCATGCTGGAAGCCGAAAACCTCTTCAAGTCCGGCGTGAAGGAACTGCTCGTGATCTCGCAGGACACGAGCGCCTACGGCGTCGACGTGAAATACCGCACGGGCTTCTGGAACGGCAAGCCGCTCAAGACGCGCATGACCGATCTCGTCGGCGCGCTCGGCGAGCTCGCCGCGCAGTACGGCGCGTGGGTGCGCCTGCATTATGTCTATCCGTATCCGAGCGTCGACGACGTCATCCCGATGATGGCCGAAGGCCCGCTGCGCGGCCACGTGCTGCCGTATCTCGACGTGCCGTTCCAGCACGCGCATCCCGAGGTGCTGAAGCGTATGAAGCGGCCGGCCAACGCCGAGAAGGTGCTCGAGCGCGTGAAGACGTGGCGCGAAATCTGTCCCGACCTGACGATCCGCAGCACGTTCATCGCGGGCTTTCCGGGCGAAACGGAAGAGCAGTTTCAGACGCTGCTGGATTTCCTCGAGGAGGCGGATCTTGATCGCGTCGGCTGTTTCGCGTACTCGCCGGTCGAAGGTGCGAGCGCCAATGAGCTCGACGGCGCGTTGCCCGACGAAGTCCGCGAGGAGCGCCGCGCGCGTTTCATGGAGCTGGCGGAAGAACTGTCGGCGAAGCGCATGAAGAAGAAGGTCGGCAAGACGCTGAAGGTGCTCGTCGACGAAGTCGGCGCGGAAGGCGGCATCGGCCGAACTGCGGCGGATGCGCCGGAAATCGACGGCGTCGTCTATATCGCGCCATCGACGAAGGCATCGAAGCGCTACAAGGCCGGCGACTTCGTGTCGGTGAAGATCACCGGCGCCGATGGCCACGATCTTTGGGGCGAGGTGTAACCCATGCCACAGACGCCGCAGGTCCTCGCGCTCGGCGAGGCCATGATCGAGTTCAATCAGTCGACGCGCGATCAGCCGAACTATCTGCAAGGCTTCGGCGGCGACGTGTCCAATTTCCTGATCGCGGCTTCGCGCCAAGGCGCGGCGACGGGCTTCGTGTCCGCGGTCGGCAACGATCACTTCGGGCAATTGCTGCTCGATCTGTGGCGCGCGGAAAACGTCGATACGTCGACGGTCCGCGTCGACCACGATGCGCCCACGGGCGTCTACTTCGTGTCGCACGGCGAGAACGGGCATCGCTTCGACTATCTGCGCGCGGGTTCGGCCGCGAGCCGGTACGCGCCGTCCGATCTGCCGCTCGACGCGATCGCCGCCGCAAAAGTCGTGCATCTGTCGGGCATCAGTCTCGCGATCGGCGTATCCGCGTGCGATGCCGCGCTCGCCGCGATCGATCATGCGCGCACGCATGGCGTCAAAGTCAGTTTCGACACGAACCTGCGCCTGAAGCTGTGGCCGCTCGCGCGCGCCCGCGCCGTGATGCTCGAAGCGATTCGCGCGACGGACATCTGTCTGCCGAGCTGGGACGACGTCACGCTGCTGACGGGCCACGAAGACAAGGACGCGATCGTCGATGCGCTGCTCAAACTCGGTCCGAAGGTCGTCGCGCTGAAGCTCGGCAAGGAAGGCGCGTATATCGCGACGCCCGACGAGCGGCGCGTGGTGCCGGGCCGCGTCGTGCAGGCGGTCGATGCGACCGGCGCGGGCGACTGCTTCGGCGGCGCGTTCATCGCGCGCATCGTCGCCGGTGACGATCCCTTCGCGGCCGCGCGCTACGCGAACGTCGCGGCGGCTTTGTCGACGCAAGGCTTCGGCGCCGTCGCGCCGATTCCGGACAAGGCGACGGTCGAGCGCGCGCTCGCGGAATAGCGCGTCGACGGATCAACGGACATAAGCGAACACAACCAGCGGAGACGAGAACATGCAACGTGAAGTGGTGGTGGTAAGCGGCGTGCGCACGGCGATCGGCGATTTCGGCGGCTCGCTGAAGGACTTCAGCCCGACCGATCTCGGCGCGCGCGTGGTGCGCGAGGCGCTGTCCCGCGCGCACGTCGCCGGCGACGAAGTCGGCCACGTCGTGTTCGGCAATGTCGTGCATACCGAGCCGCGCGACATGTATCTCGCGCGCGTCGCGGCGCTCGACGGCGGCGTCACGCAGCACGCGCCCGCGCTCACGGTGAACCGCTTGTGCGGCTCGGGCCTGCAGGCGATCGTGTCGGCGTCGCAGTCCATTTTGCTCGGCGATGCCGATGTCGCGATCGGCGGCGGCGCGGAAAGCATGAGCCGCGCGGCGTACGTCATGCCCGCCGCGCGCTTCGGTCAGCGCATGGGCGACACGCGCATCGTCGACATGATGGTCGGCGCGCTGAACGATCCGTTCGACAAGATCCATATGGGCGTGACCGCCGAAAACGTCGCCGCGAAGTTCGGCATCACGCGCGAAATGCAGGACGCGCTCGCGCTCGAATCGCATCGTCGGGCGGCGAAGGCGATCGAAGCCGGCTACTTCAAGGACCAGATTCTGCCGATCACGCTTGCGTCGAAGAAGGGCGACACGGTGTTCGATCGCGACGAGCACGTGCGCATGAACGCGACAGCAGAAGACTTCGCCAAGCTCAGGCCCGTGTTCGCGAAGGAAAACGGCACGGTCACGGCGGGCAACGCGTCGGGCATCAACGACGCGGCGGCGGCCGTCGTGCTCATGGAGCGGTCCGTCGCCGAGAAGCGCGGCGCGGCGCCGCTCGCGCGCCTCGTCGCTTACGCGCACGCGGGCGTCGATCCGAAGATCATGGGCATCGGTCCGGTGCCCGCGACGCAGAAGGTGCTGGAGCGCGCGGGCCTGACCGTCGACGATCTCGACGTCATCGAAGCAAACGAAGCCTTCGCCGCGCAGGCGTGCGCCGTGTCGCAGGAACTGAAGCTCGATCCCGCGAAGGTCAATCCGAACGGCTCGGGCATTTCGCTCGGGCATCCGATCGGCGCGACCGGCGCGCTCATCACCGTGAAGGCGCTGTACGAACTTCAGCGCATCGGCGGGCGTTACGCGCTCGTGACGATGTGCATCGGCGGCGGGCAGGGCATCGCGGCGATCTTCGAGCGCATTTGAAGGACTGACGGATGATGCAAAGCATGAAAGGGCCACGGATAGCCGCGGCCTTGTCGATGACCGCGGCGCTGGTGGTGCCGTTGGCGCTGGCGGCTTGCAATTCGCCGATGCCGCCGGGCTCGACCGGCGCCTCAGGCGTGCTGCCGGCCAATCAGCGCGAGCCGTCGGGCGCCGGCGCGTATGGCGCGCAGGCCGCCATCAAGGCACTCGCGCTGCCGCCGAGCAAACCGCTCGCGCCGAATCCGGAGTACGCGCGTTTTCCGCGCTATGTCGGCACGCTCGGCGACAGGCAGATCGAGATGAAGCTCGGCGCGAAAACCGACGAACCGTCCGGCGTGCACGGCGAATACAAGTTCGCCGGCAGCCCGAACGTGATTCTGGTCGCGGGCGATCGCGACGGCGACACGCTCGAAATCGAGGAATCGAACGACGGCACGCACATCACGGGCAACTGGATCGGCAAGTTCGCGGCGGACGGCAGCGTTTCGGGCGAACGCATGGACCCGGACGATTCGAACGCGTTGCCTTTCGATCTGCGCCCGGCCGTGGCGGGCGTCCAGTTGCCCGCGACGGGCACGGCCAAGGCGCCACCCGCGCCGTCGCTGGAACCCGCGCCGCCCGCGCCGCCGAAGAATGCCGTGGGCGGCACGAGCAACGTCATCATCGGCGAATAGCCTGTCTCATCTTTGCGCCGCCGGGCGTCACCGGCGGCGGCCTTCTTTACTTCGATTCATCCCGACGTCATGACCGATTCCAGGAACAACGCTCCCGACCGTAATCTGCAAACCCGCATCGTTCAGCCCGAGGATCGCATCACGCCCGGCTTCGAGTCGTTCTCGGTGCCGGTGGCGCGCGCATCGACAGTCGTGTTTCCCGATCTCGCGACGATGCGCTCGCTCGTCTGGAGCGACGATTCGAAGTGGCGCTACGGCCTGCACGGCACACCGACGACCATCGCACTCGCGCAGCGTCTCGCCGCGATCGAAGGCGGCGAATACGCGCTCTTGCAGCCGTCGGGGCTCGCCGCGATTTCCAACGTCTACTTCGGTCTGGTGAAGGCAGGCGATCACGTGCTGGTGCCCGACAACGCGTACGGCCCGAATCGCGATCACGCCGACTGGCTCGCCGCCGATTTCGGCCTCGAAGTGACGTACTACGATCCGATGACCGGTGCGGGCATCGCCGATTCGATCCGTCCGAACACGAAGCTGATCTGGCTGGAAGCGCCCGGCTCGGTGACGATGGAAGTGCAGGACGTGCCGGCGATCGTCGCGGTCGCGCGCGCGAAGGGCATCGTCACCGCGATCGACAATACTTTTTCCGCGGGTCTCGCGTTCAAGCCCTTCGAGCACGGCGTCGATATTTCCGTGCAGGCGCTGACGAAATATCAGTCGGGCGGCAGCGACATCCTGATGGGCGCGACCATCACGTGCGATCCGGATCTGCACAAGAAGTTGAAGCGCGCGCGCATGCGTATGGGCGTCGGCGTGTCGGCGGACGACGCGTCGCTCGTGCTGCGCAGCCTGCCGTCGATGAAAGCGCGTTACGAAGCGCACGATCGCACCGCCTACGCGCTCGCGCAATGGCTGAAGACGCGTCCCGAAGTGACGGCGGTGCTGCATCCGGCGCTCGCGGATTGTCCGGGTCACGCATTCTACGAGCGCGATTTCACGGGCGGCGCGGGCGGCCTGTTCTCGATCGTGTTCGACGGCCGTTACACGTCCGCGCAAGTCGATGCGTTCGTCGAGGCGCTCGAACTGTTCTCGATCGGCTGGAGCTGGGGCGGCGCGCACAGCCTCGCGATGCCCTACGACATCCGCTCGATGCGCACGGCGTCACAATGGCCGCATGAGGGCGTGCTGGTGCGCTTCTACGTCGGCCTCGAAGCGGAAGCGGACTTGCGCGCGGATGTGCAGTCGGCGCTCGCCAAGGCGTTCGCCTGACTTGATACGGCGCGCTGAAAACGCCCGCGCGCCGTTTTCGCGCCGATCAGAAGAGGCGCAGCAAGCCGTCGAGCCCGACGAAGTTGAACGCGATACTCGCCGACTGCCGCACGACCGGCTTCGCGCGAAACGCCACCGACAAGCCCGCTTCGGCCATCATTTTCAGGTCGTTCGATCCGTCGCCCATCGCGATCGCGCGCTTCGGCTCGATGCCGATCTTCGCGCAGGTCTCGATCAGCGTGCGCGCCTTCACGTCCGCGTTCACGATTTCCCCGACGACCTTGCCGGTCAGCTTGCCATCGACGATTTCGAGCGTGTTCGCGCGCGTGTAGTCGAGGCCGAGACGCGCTTTCAGCCGCTCGGTGAAGAACGTGAAGCCGCCCGACACGAGCAGTGTTTTCAGGCCCGCCGCGCGCGCGCCTTCGAGCATGCGCTCCGCGCCCGGCGAAAGGCGCAGACGCTCTTCGTACACGCGTTCGAGCGCGCTCGCGTCTAGACCCTTCAGGAGCGCGACGCGCCGCGTGAGGCTCTCGTTGAAGTCCTTGATCTCGCCGCGCATCGACGCTTCGGTGATCGCCGCGACTTCGGCCTTCAGCCCGCAGAAATCCGCGATTTCGTCGATGCATTCGATCGTGATGAGCGTCGAATCCATGTCCATTGCCACGAGACCGAAATCGGCGAGCGTCGCGGCCGGTGCGACATAGGCGTAATCGAGCGCATGCGCGCCGCAATACGCGTCGATATCGGGGCGCTGCAGCGGATCGGCGTCGATCAGACGCAGCAGCGTGTCGTCGGCGCGCCGGGTCTCTTTCGAGCGTGCGAGCGCCGCGAGCGGCCGCAGATGCGAATCGGAAATCGGGGCGGGGCTTTGAATGACGAGATTCATCGGAGGCGAAAGCGCGTAAAGGCGGAAACCGCCATTGTAAAGAACCTTCAGCGCTGCACGCGCGCCGGATCGACATCCCAATACGGCGGCTCGCCGAATTGCGCCGAGAGAAACTCGATGAACGCGAGCGTCTTCGGCGGCACGAACGCGCGGCTCGGATACACCGCCCAGATCGCGACGGTCTGCGCGAGCGGATAGTCGTCGAGCACGGTGACGAGCTCGCCGCTCGCGAGCAGCGGCGCGACGCTCCACGTCGATTTCAGCCCGATGCCGATGCCCGCCGCGAGCGCATCGCGGATCACTTCGCCGTTGTCGGTCACGAGCCGTCCCGACACGCGCACGTCGATCGCGCCGGTCGGCGTGACGAAACTCCAGTCGCGCTGATCGGCGAGGATCGCGCATTCATGGTCCACGAGATCCGCGGGATGGCGCGGCGTGCCGTGCGCGGCAAGATAGCCGGGCGACGCGCACAGCACGCGCCGGTTGCTCGCGAGCTTCTTCGCGATGAGCGTCGAATCCTTCAGCGCGCCGATGCGCACGGCGAGGTCGATGCCTTCATCGACGAGATCGACGATCTGATCGGTCATGCGCAAATCGATGCTCACGCCGGGATATTGACGCAAGAACGCGGGAATCAGCGGCGAGATGTGCTGGCGGCCGAGCGAGGAGGGCATCGTCACGCGCAACCGCCCGTGCGGGCGTTCTCGCGCGCGGCCGACCGACGCGCGCGCGGCGTCGGCGGCGTCGAGCAGTTCGCGGGCGTGGGTCGCGAAAATCTCGCCTTCCTGCGTGACGGAGACGCGCCGCGTCGTGCGGTGCAGAAGCCGTGCGCCGAGCATGCGCTCCAGCCCGGCGATGCGCGCGCTCGCCACCGCCGGCGACAGCCCGAACTCCCGCGCCGCCGCCGACAGGTTCGCCAGCGCCGCCGCGCGCACGAAAAGGCCGACATCGAGGAGATCGAGGCGCTCGCGCGTTGCGCCGTCCGCCAGAGGATCGCTCGCCATTCGATGGATTTCCCGAAAAATGTTTCAGCGATTATGACGGTTTTCCGGATGGCGCTCGCGCACTAAGATCGAAGCCACGCAAATCCAATTCGACGGAGCAAAAACATGAAAGCCATCGGTCTGACGCGTTACCTTCCGATTTCCAATCCCGAATCGCTGATCGACATCGAACTCGACAAGCCGACGCCCGCCGGCCGCGATCTGCTCGTGAGGATCGAGGCGATCGCCGTCAATCCGGTCGACACGAAAGTGCGCGCGCCCAAGGATAAAATCGAGGACACGCCGCGCGTGCTCGGCTGGGACGCCGCGGGCGTGGTGGAAGCGGTCGGACCGGAGGTCACGCTCTTCAAGATCGGCGATCCGGTCTATTACGCGGGCGACATCACCCGTCAGGGCGTGAACAGCGAATTCCATCTGATCGACGAGCGCATCGTCGGCGCAAAACCGAAATCGCTCGATTTCACCTGCGCCGCCGCGCTGCCGCTCACGACGATCACCGCGTGGGAAGCGTTGTTCGAGCGGCTGGGCGTGTCGGCCGAGGGCAAGGACGCGGGTAAGTCGGTGCTGATCATCGGCGGGGCGGGCGGCGTCGGTTCGATCGGCATTCAGCTCGCCAAGCGTGTCGCGAAGCTTCAGGTGATCGCGACGGCCTCGCGGCCCGAATCGGCGAAATGGGCGGAGGATCTCGGCGCGGATCACATCGTCAATCACTTCGACGACATTCCTGCGCAGATGAAAAACATCGGTTTTGCGCAAGTCGATTACGTGCTGATCTTCAACGACACCGACAAGCATTTTCCCGCCGCCGCCGAAGTCATCAAGCCGCAAGGCGGCATCTGCACGATCGTCGAGAATGCGAAACCCGTCGCGGTCGAAATGCTGAAATCGAAGAGCGCGGCGTTTCACTGGGAGTTCATGTTCACGCGCGCGATGTTCAAGACCCCAGACATGATCGAGCAGCACAAGCTGCTTTCCGAAGTGGCGCGGCTGATCGACGCAGGCACGATCCGCACGACGCTCGGCAGGAACATCGGCACGATCAACGCCGCGAATCTGCGCGAGGCGCATCGCCTGCTGGAAGAAGGGCGCACGGTCGGCAAGCTCGTGTTGACAGGCTTCTGATCGCGGCTTGACAAACGTCATCGACGTTGCCGCGTGACCGGGTTTTCCACTAGGATGAGCCGTCATGCGGGGCGCTAGACTGATTCCGCCTCACAGCACGCCGGCGCTTCGCGGCGCCGGCCTTCCTTCAAAGCGCTCGATACGGAGGTGGCGGCATGAATCGTCGTTTGATCGTTCGTCGCATCGTTTCCGTCGCCGCGCTCGCGATGTTCGCATCGACCGCGCACGCGACGCCAGGCATCAAGGTTCTCTCCGAAGCGCCCAATGACGGCCCCATCAAGTACACGGTGAAGATGGCGTCGAAGAATTTCGGCAACGAGCAGGAAACGCGTACCATCCGCTCGGGCCAGACCGATGACTTCACCTGGCAGGGCTCGGCACCGAGCGGCGCGCAGGCCGTGCCGGACGGTTGTCCGCAGGCGGCATCGGTGCCGAAGAGCGCGGACGGGCAGGCGATACGGCAGGTGCAGATCCGCTTCGCGCCGGTCGTCGCGGACAACGGTTCGGCGAACGTGCAGATCAGCTTTCGCGCCTACGCGCCGAAGGGCACGAGCAAGGTGACCGTGGGCGGCAAGACCCTGCAATGTCCGGTCGATAATCGCTTCAGTCAGATCGTGCGGTTCTCGATGCCGACCTCCACAGGTTCGAAGAAAACCGTCACGCTCGATGACGGTACGCAACTGACCGTCACCGCGAGCCGGAAATAATCGCTCGATCGCGCCGACATCGATCGGCGCTTTTTTTGTTTGTTATCCGCAACTAACGGTCTTTATGCGACATCCACGCAAACTTCCCGTTTTCACGCGGCATCAGTAAAACTTACAGATGATCAGCGTGGCGGGCTTCGCCGGTAAACACGGTCCACCAGGCAGGAAAGGCATCGGCGCGCCCGCTCGTTTTGGCACGCTTCGTGCGACACCTGTCGATGCCGCGCTGGAATCCGCGCGCGAAAAACGCTTCGACGCAAGACTCGAGCGTGCTCATCGATTCGATCGGACAGCGAAGGTGCCGCGATGCCGCACATGATCTGGAAAGGCGCGATCAGCTTCGGGCTGGTCCACGTGCCCGTGCAACTCTACCCGGCGACGCAGTCGGAGAAGGTCGGCTTCAATCTGCTCGACAAGCGCTCGATGGACCCGATCGGCTACAAGCAGATCAACAAGAATACGGGCAAGGAAGTCACGCGCGAGAACATCGTGCGCGGTTTCGAATACGAGAAGGGCAAGTACGTCGTGATGACCGACGCCGAAATCCGCGCGGCCAATCCCGAATCGACGCAGACGGTCGACATTCTCGCCTTCGTCGATGCCCCTGAAATCTCCTTCCTCTCGCTCGATACGCCGTACTACCTCGCGCCCGATCGCAAGGGCGAAAAAGTCTACGCGTTGCTGCGCGACGCGCTGAAGGATACCGGCAAGGTCGGCATCGCGAGCGTCGTGCTGCACAACAAGCAGCATCTCGCGGCATTGATTCCCGTCGGTCCCGCGCTCGCGCTCAACACGCTGCGCTGGGGCGACGAAGTGCGCGACTTCAGTCAGTTCAAGTTTCCCGACGAAGATACGAAAAAGGCCGGCGTCACGCCCAAGGAACTTGAGATGGCGAAGCGCCTCATCGACGACATGAGCGACACGTGGGACCCGACGAAGTATCACGACACCTTCAGGGACGACATCATGGCGCTCGTCGACAAGAAGGTGAAGGAAGGCAAGGTCGCCGAGGTGATGAAGATCGACGAGAGCGGCGAGGAGAAGGCATCGGCCGACATCCTCGACTTGTCCGAACTGCTCAAACGCAGTCTGAAGAAAGGCGGCGCGGCGAAACGAGGCGGCAAGGCCGCACCGTCCGACGACGATTCGGGCGATGAAGCGGGCGAGGAAGCCGCGCGTCCCGCGCGCAAGACGACACGGCGCAAACGCGCCTGAGCCAGGGCCAGACGACGATGGCCGAGAAACTCGAAACCTATCGACGGATGCGGCGTTTCGACGAGACGCCGGAGCCGAACGGTGGCGCCAAGCGGAGTGCGCGCGCAAAAAAGTCCGCGGCTCACGCGCTGTCTTTCGTGATCCAGGAACACGACGCGCGGCGTCTGCATTACGACTTCCGGCTCGAACTCGACGGCACGCTCAAATCGTGGGCCGTGCCCAAAGGGCCGAGCCTCGATCCGTCGGTGAAGAGGCTGGCGGTGCATGTCGAAGATCATCCACTCGACTACGGCTCGTTCGAAGGCGAGATTCCCGAGGGCAACTACGGCGCCGGCAGCGTCATCGTGTGGGATCGCGGGACATGGGCGCCGCAGTCGGGCAGCATCGAAGAAGCGGCGCGCGAATACGAAAAAGGCAAACTCAAGTTCACGCTCGACGGCGAAAAGCTGCGCGGCGGCTGGACGCTCGTGAAGAGCCACATGCGCGGTAGCGGCGACAAGGAGCAGTGGCTGCTCATCAAGGAGCGTGACGACGAAGCGCGGCCCGAAGCCGAGTACGACATCCTGCTGAAGAAACCCGGCAGCGTGATGTCGGCATCGCTCGGCGCGCGCGACAAGCGCGGCGCCGTGCGCGAGCGCGCCGAACGCAAGACGGCCGCGAAAAAAGCCACGGCGCGCAAGACGACGGCGAAGAAGGCGAACGGTCACGCGCATCCGGATATCGTCGCGAATCGCAGCGCCGAGTCATTGCGCACGCTGTCGCACGAGCCCGCGATCGAAGGAGCGGTCAAGGCGAAGCTGCCCGCGACCTTCAGGCCGCAACTCGCGACGCTCGTCGATGCCGCGCCGCCCGGAGATGATTGGGCATACGAAATAAAATTCGATGGCTATCGCGTGCTCGCGCGCATCGAAACGGTGAAAGGCAGGCGCCAGATCCGCATCGATACCCGCAACGGCAACGACTGGACCGCGAAGTTCTCGAAGCAGGTGAAGGCGCTCGACGCGCTCGATATCGAAAGCGGCTGGCTCGACGGCGAAGCCGTCGTGCTCGACGAACGCGGCCTGCCTGACTTTCAGGCGCTGCAGAACGCGTTCGATGCCGGGCGGCCGCAGGATATCGTCGTGTATTTCTTCGACGTGCCGTATCTGAACGGCTACGACTTGCGCAACGTGCCGCTCGTGCAGCGCCGCGCGATCCTGAAGGCGCTCATCGAGCCGATCGACGATCCAGTGTTGCGCTATTCGCAGGACTTCGCCTTTCACGCCGACGACCTTCTGAAAAGCGCCTGCGACATGGCGCTCGAAGGCATCATCGGCAAGCGCATCGACGGCGGCTATGTGTCGGGGCGCAGCACTTCGTGGATCAAGCTCAAGTGCCGCCGCAGACAGGAGTTCGTGATCGGCGGCTATTCGGAGCCATCGGGAAGCCGCGCGCAATTCGGCGCGCTGCTGCTCGGCGTGTACGACGCGCACGGCAAATTGCAGTACGCCGGGCGTGTCGGCAGCGGCTTCGGTCACGCGACGCTGGTCGCGGTAAAGAAGGAGCTCGACAAGCGCGAGACCGCTCGCATGCCCTTTGCGAGCGAGCCGCAGGAACGCAGCCGAACGCCGGTGCACTGGGTGAAGCCCGAACTCGTGGCCGAGTGCAATTTCGCGGAATGGACCAAGGAGCGCATCGTGCGACAAGCCTCGTTCGTCAGTCTGCGCGACGACAAACCCGCGCGTCAGATCGTGAAGGAAGAGCCGGCGTCGGCGAAGAAGGCGGCGTCGAAGAAAGTGGCGAAGAAGACGTCGACGAAGGCAAAAGCAGGTTCAGCCGACATCGAAGGCGTGAAGATCAGTCATCCTGATCGCGTGATCGACAAATCGACGGGACTGACCAAGCTCGATGTCGTCGAGTACTACGCATCGGTCGCCGACTGGATGCTGCCGCATCTGAAAGACCGGCCGGTGTCGCTCGTGCGCGCCCCGGAAGACATCGGCGGCGAGCTGTTCTTTCAGAAGCACAGTGCGAAGCTCGCGATCCCCCACATCACGCAACATCCGGATATCGACCCGGGCCATCCGCCATTGCTGACGATCGAATCGTCGCAGGCGCTCGTCGGCACGGCGCAGATGGGCACGATCGAGTTGCACACATGGAACGCGGTGGCATCGAACATCGAAAAGCCGGACCGCATGGTCTTCGATCTCGATCCGGGCGAAGGCGTCGGCTGGGAGCGGATGATCGAGGCCGCGAAGCTCACGAAGGACCTGCTCACCGAGCTCGGCCTGACGTCGTTCTGCAAGACGAGCGGCGGCAAGGGCTTTCATGTGGTCGTGCCGCTTGCGAAGCACGCGAGCTGGGACGACATGAAGGACTTTTCGCAGGCGGTCGCGCAGCACATGGCGAGCGCGCTGCCGAAGCTTTTCTCCGCGAAGATGGGCATGCAGAATCGCAAAGGGAAGATCTTCATCGACTATCTGCGCAACAACCGCGGGTCGAGCACGGTGGCGGCGTTTTCGCTGCGGGCGCGGCCCGGGCTCGGCGCATCGATGCCGCTTTCATGGCACGAACTCGATACCGTCACGAGCGGCGATCAATGGAACATCGGCAACGTGCGCGAGCGGCTCGACGCGCTGAAGCAGGATCCGTGGGCAGGCTATGACGAGACGCGTCAACGGCTCAGCGCGGAGATGAAAAAGCGGCTCGGCATCAACGGGTCGCGCAAGTGAGCCTTTATCAGGGAGACGATCATGAAGCAGGCGAACACGGCGCCGGAGAGCGCGCCCGAGCGCGGACGCGAAATGGCGAGCAAGGACCGCGAGCGGCAGATGCACGACGATGCGTCGAACGCGCCGCTGCCGCACGAGGCGGATCAGAACGTCGAATCGCAGCACGAGCATGAAGCACGCGATGTCGGCAAGCAGGCGCACGAGGATATCGAGCGCGGTCTCGTGGACACGGACAGAAGAGGCGGCGACGACTATCAACGCGATACGCAGCGCGATGAGCACGTGAACGTGAACAGTGACGAGAGCAGCGGCGAAGGCCGCTCGCGCGAGCGATGAACTGACTGGTGAATAGCCTTTGCGAATAGCACCGCGCGAGCCGCTTGCGTAAAATGAGTCGTTGATCACGAGCGGGTTTGGAAGGCAACGTTTGCCGCGTTTTTTCTACCGATGCGCACATTTGAAGCGCGCGTCATCCGGTAAGCCCTTCCGATGCCTGTACCCTGCGCCCGCTTTGCGGCCTGACGCCAACACCACGGAACATGCCACTCGACCTTTTGTCCCGCCTGAAAAGCGAAACCGCCGCGTGTCATGCGCGGCTCGAGAATGCGCTCGACCTGATGCGGGACGACTTGCAGCGCGACGAATACATCGTGCTGCTCGAACGATTCTACGGCTACGTCGCGCCATGGGAACATGCGGCCGCCGCTTGCATGCCGGCCTCGCTCGCCGGCTTTTTCGACGAGCGCCGCAAGGCGTCGCTGCTCGCAGCCGACCTCGCTGCGTTGACGGGCGAGCCGCATTGCGTCGCGTCGGTGCCGCAAGCGGATTCGCACGATGACCTTCCGCGCATGCATACCATCGGCGAAGCGTTCGGCTCGATGTACGTGATGGAAGGCAGCACGCTCGGCGGCCGTTTCATCGCGCCGCATGTCGCCGAGCGTCTCGCGCTCACGCCCGGTATCGGCAATGCCTATTTCGACGGCTACGGCCCACGCACGGGCAGCATGTGGAATGCGTTTCGCGCGACGGTCACGGCGAACGTGCCGCAGCCTCAGTACGACGATGCGGTGAAGGCCGCCATCGCCACGTTCGACAGTCTGCACGCCTGGCTGTGCCCCGAAGCGGTCGATGCGCACGCGCAACCGGCGCCGGGAGCGGCTTCATGAGCGAATCCGCGAGCGAGCCGCCGATCGGTGCGAGGGCTTTGCATGAAGCATCGCAAGGACCGCCCGATGCCGAAGCGCGCCGGCTCACGCTCAGTTCGGGCGTCGCGAGCAAGGACTGCGATGCCGAGCCGATCCACATTCCCGGCGGCATCCAGCCGCATGGATTTCTGCTCGTGCTGTCCGACGATTTGCGCATCCTGCAGGCGAGCGAGAACCTGGCTTCGCTGACGGGCGCGGGCGTCGATGCTGTGCTCGGCGAACCGCTCGACGTGGCGCTCGGCGCGGCGGCCGCGCAACGCATCGCGCAGACGGCCGCCACGTCCGCGCTCGAAGATGCGCCGCTATATATCGGCCCGATCGACGTGACGCCGTCGTCGTCCGCGCGATCGATGCGCTTCGATGTCACGCTGCATCGTCATGACGGCGTGTTCGTCGTCGAACTGGAAGCCGCTGCCGCGACGGGCGATGTGTTCGCCTCGATGTATCCGCTCGTGCGCACGTTCGCGCGCGGATTGCAGGAAGCGCAGACGGTGCAGGCGCTCACCGAGCTCGCGGTGCGCGAAGTGCGCGCGATCACGGGCTTCGGCCGCGTGATGCTCTATAGCTTCGACGAAGAAGGCCGCAGCCATGTGCTCGCGGAAGACCGCGACGAAAGTTATCCGTCGTTCCTGCATCAGTTTTTCCCGGCTTCGGACATTCCGCGGCAGGCGCGCGCGTTGTATCTGAAGAATCGCATCCGTCTCGTCGCCGATGTCGACTACCAGCCCGCGCGGCTCGTGCCGGCCCTGAACCCTGTCACCGGCCGTCCCACCGATCTCACTTACGCCACGCTGCGCAGCTTTTCGCCGGTGCATCTGGAGTACATGCGCAACATGGGCACGCACGCGTCCATGTCCGTGTCGATCGTCGTGCGCGGGCAGCTGTGGGGCCTCGTCTCGTGTCACGATCACGACGCGCGTCTCGTGCCGTTCAATATGCGTGTCGCGGTCGAGCATCTCGGGCATATGCTGTCCTTGCAGATCGAAGCGAAGGAAGAGCGCGCCGAAGGCGAATATCTGACCGCGCTGCGTCGCACGATGGGCCGTCTGATTTCGGCGATGGGCGAGCACGAGAACTTCGTCGCCGGTTTGCGGGCCGTGCCGCAAGATGTGCTCGGCTTCGCGCGCTCGGCGGGCGCGGCGATCGTTTTCGACGATCAGGTCACGCTGCTCGGTGCCACTCCCGATGAGGACACCGTGCGCGCGCTCACGCACTGGCTCGCGGAGAATACGTCGGGCGTGTGGGCGACGGATTCGCTCGCGCGCGAATGGCCTCGGGCGGCGGCGCATGCGGACAAGGCATGCGGCGTGCTCGCGGTGCCGGTCTCGCAAATCTTCCGCAACTATCTGCTGTGGTTCAGGCCCGAACTGATGCAGACCATCAAGTGGGCGGGCGAGCCGGTCAAGATAGAAGGCGCGGATGGCGCGAGCGCCCCGCGCACGAACTTTTCGCCGTGGCTCGAAACGGTGCGCGGTCATTCCGCGATGTGGCGTCAGGGCGAACTCGAAATCGCCGGCGAATTGCGTGGCGCGCTGCTCAACATCGTGTTGCGCCGCGCGGAAGAGCGCGCCGAACTCGCGACCGAGCTTGCGCGCGCGAACAAGGAACTCGAGGCGTTCTCGTATTCGGTGTCGCACGATCTGCGCGCGCCGCTGCGCCATATCGCCGGATATGGCGATCTCCTGCGCGAGCAGGAAGGCGAGCGCATGTCGGACAAGAGCCGGCGCTTTCTGAACAACATGCTGGATTCGGCGCGCTTCGCGGGCACGCTCGTCGACGATCTGCTGACCTTCTCGCAGATGGGCCGCGCCGCGCTCAGACCCGCGGCGGTCGATCTCGGCCCGCTCGTGCGTGCCGTGGTGCAGGAGTTCGAGGTGGAAGGCTCAGGACGGGACATCGAGTGGGTTATCGGCGCGCTGCCGCGCGTGACCGGCGATGCCACGTTCCTCCAGCTCGCGCTGCGCAACCTGATTTCGAACGCGGTGAAATATACGCGAACGCGGGAATCGGCGAAAATCGAGATATTCGCGACCCGGCGCGGCGACGAATACGTGATCGGCGTGCGCGACAACGGCGTCGGCTTCGACATGAAATACGGGGCGAAGCTGTTCGGCGTGTTCCAGCGGCTGCATCGCGCGGAAGAGTTCGAGGGCACGGGCATCGGGCTCGCCAACGTGCGGCGCATCGTCGAGCGTCACGAAGGGCGCACGTGGGCCGAGGGGCGGCTGGGAGAGGGCGCGGTATTCTATTTCTCCCTGCCGGTTGTATTCCGCAATGCGAATGGAACGCAAAGCGCGCCAGGTACAAAGTCAAGAAAAGACCATGCTTAAACCGATACTGCTCGTCGAAGACAATCCGAACGACCTCGAGCTCACACTCGTCGCGCTCGACAAGAGCCAGCTCGCGAACGAGGTGATCGTGGCGCGCGACGGTCAGGAAGCCATCGACTATCTCACTTGCGAAGGCGAGTGGAAGGAGCGTACGCCCGGCAATCCGGCGGTGATTCTGCTCGACCTCAAGCTGCCGAAGATCGACGGCCTCGAAGTGCTCGACATGATTCGCTCGAATACATCGTTGAAGAGCGTTCCGGTGGTCATGCTGACGTCCTCGCGCGAGGAGCAGGATCTCGTGCGCAGCTACGAGCTCGGCGTCAACGCCTACGTGGTGAAGCCGGTGGAATTCGCCGAGTTCGTCGAGGCCATCAGCGATCTCGGTGTGTTCTGGGCCGTCCTCAACGAGCCGCCGCCAGGATCCACGCGCTTTCGCCGCCCGCCGCCCGCGCCATGAGCGCCTCGCCCATGTTCACGAACCCGCTCGATCCGCTGCGCCCGCAAGCGTCCTTTGAAGAGGACGCCTAGATCATGCAGCCCCTGCATCTGCTTCTCGTCGAAGACAACGCGCTCGATGCGGAGCTGACGATCGCCCAGTTGGAGCGTGCCGACTATGCGGTCGATGCGTCGATCGTGTACGACTCCGCGGCTTTCATCGCCGAGCTGGAGAAGAAGCGCTTCGACGTGATCCTCGCCGATTTCGTGATGCCGACCTTCTCGGGCATCGAGGCGCTCACGATCGCGAGCGAGCGCTCGCCGGATACGCCGTTCATCTTCGTGTCGGGTTTGCTCGGCGAAGAGCATGCCGTCGACATGCTGAAGCGCGGCGCGACCGACTACGTGCTGAAGCAGCGTCTGCAACGCCTGCCCGCGGTCGTGCGCCGTGCGATGCGCGAGAGCGCGGAGCGTGCGCAACGCATCGCGGTCGAGCGTGCGTTGCGCGAAACGGAGACGCATTTTCGCCTGCTCATCGACGCGCTGAAGGATTACGCCGTCATCACGCTCGATCCCGAAGGGCGCATCCGTACGTGGAACGCGGCCTCCGAGCGCATTCTGGGCTTTCCCGCGCCGGACGTGCTCGGCCAGTCCGCGAACATTTTCTATGCGCAGGAAGACCGCGAGGCGGGCGTGTTCGAGGCGGAGCTGGAGACGGCGCGGCGCGAAGGCAGCGCGAGCGACGACCGCTGGCTCTGGCGCAAGGACGGCCATTCGTTCTTCGCGTCCGGCGTGACGACGGCGATTCGCAGCGAGCACAACGAGCTGATCGGCTTTTCGAAGATCGTGCGCGACGCGACCGACGCCCACATGGCCGCCGACGCGTTGCGGCTCGCGAAGGATCAGGCGGAATCCGCGAATCGCGCGAAAGACCACTTCCTGGCGGTGCTGTCGCATGAATTGCGCACGCCGCTCACGCCGATTCTCGCGGCCGTGCGTTTGCTCGAAATGAAGCACTCGCTGCCGCGCGAGGCGCATCCGATGCTCGATCTGATCCGCCGCAATGTCGAGCTCGAAGCGCGCCTGATCGACGATCTGCTCGATCTCACGAGCATCGCGCGCGGCAAGCTGTCGCTCAATTTCGCGAGCGTCGCGTTCGATACCTTGCTCACGAGCGCGCTCGACATGTCCGAGGCCGATCTGCGCGCGAAGGGTCTGACGCTCGACACGCATTTCGATGCGGGCCAGTTCGTCGTGCTCGGCGATGCCGCGCGGCTTCAGCAGATCGTCTGGAATCTGATGAAGAACGCGGTGAAGTTCACGCCGGCGGGCGGGCGCATCGACGTGCACACGTGGAATCCGGATGCGACGACGATCGCCGTGTCGGTGACGGACAGCGGCATCGGCATCAGCGCGGAGGCGTTGCCGCGCATCTTCTCGGCGTTCGAACAGGCCGACGATTCGATCACGCGCTCGTTCGGCGGCCTGGGCCTCGGCCTCGCGATCGCGAGCACGCTGGCGCAGAAGCACGGCGGCACGCTTTCCGCCTACAGCGAAGGCCGTGACACGGGCGCGCGCTTTACGCTCACACTGCCGCTCGCGAAGCTGCAGCCCGCGCACGAAGACGAACCGCGCGTCGAAGCCGCGACTCAGGCGCAGGGGCGCGCGCTGAAGGTGCTGCTCGTCGAGGACAACGAGCAGACGTCTTCGGCGATGGCCGAAGTGCTCGAAATGCTCGGCCACGAAGTGACGGTCGCGGTGTCCGTCGAAGAGGCGCTCGAACGCGCGACGAGCGGGCCGTTCGATCTGCTCGTCAGCGACATCGGCTTGCCGGACGGCAGCGGGCTCGATATCGCGCGCGCGTGGCAGAAGCTGCAGCCCGACAAGCCTTCGGTGGCGATCACGGGCTACGGCATGGACGAGGACATTCGCCGTTGCCGCGAAGCCGGCTTTCGCGACCATCTGACCAAGCCCGTCAATTTCTCGCG
The DNA here is from genome assembly GCF_905220305.1 of Caballeronia sp. J97. NCBI lineage: Bacteria > Pseudomonadati > Pseudomonadota > Betaproteobacteria > Burkholderiales > Burkholderiaceae > Caballeronia > Caballeronia sp. J97. Next base: position 25,884 of record NZ_CAJMZL010000023.1, read on the forward strand.
GCTCGAGGCGCTGATTCAATCGCTTGCCGATCAGCATTCGAAATAAGCTATCTGCGCGCCCGTGCAAAAATTTGACGACCGCCTGCGTAGTCATGTCAATTGACGGGCGCTTCGTTCGTTGTAGGGTATGAGGGCTGCGCCAAACCCGGCGCACCTCGTTCACTCAACGGAGCAAACATGTCCCAATCCGCCGTCAAGCCGATCCCCGAAGGCATGCATTCTCTGACCCCGCACCTCGTCTGCGCGGGCGCCGCCGACGCCATCGAGTTCTACAAGCGCGCGTTCGACGCCGTCGAGCTGGGCCGCATGCCCGGGCCGAACGGCAAGCTCATGCACGCGATGGTGAAGATCGGCGATTCCATGCTCATGCTCGTCGACGAAGACACGTCCTGCGGCATGGTCGGCCCGAAAGCGGGCAGCGCCTCGCCGGTCACGATCCATCTGTACGTTCAGGACGCCGACGCCACCCAGAAGAAGGCCGCCGACGCCGGCGCGAAAGTGACCATGCCCGTCCAGGAGATGTTCTGGGGCGACCGCTATGGCCGTGTGGAAGACCCGTTCGGGCATCAATGGTCGGTCGCGACGCACGTGCGCGACGTGAGCCCCGAGGAGATGAAAGCCGCGATCTCGGCGCCGCGCCAGTGATTCGCGCGCCGATCCATTGAATGACGCAACAGGAGCACGGAGGCACGCACATGCAAAAGATTTCGCCCTGTCTATGGTTCGACGGCCAGGCCGAGGAGGCCGCGAATTTCTATCTCGGTGTGTTCAAGAGCGCGCGCATCAAGGAGATCATGCGCCATACCGAATCCAGCCCGGGACCGGCCGGCACGGTCCTCGCCGTGCTGTTCGAGCTGGAAGGCGAGGACTTCATGGCGCTGAACGGCGGCCCGGAGTACACGTTCACGCCGGCCATTTCGATGTTCATCAAATGCGATTCGCAAGCCGAAATCGACCACTACTGGGACAAGCTGATGGACGGCGGCCAGTCGATGGCGTGCGGCTGGCTCACGGACCGCTTCGGCGTGACGTGGCAGATCGCGCCGACGCGCCTGCTCAAGATGCTGCAGGACCCCGATCCGGTGAAGGCCGATCGCACGATGAAAGCGATGATGGGAATGATCAAGCTGGATCTCGCGGCGCTGGATCGGGCGTACGACGGCGCGTGAAACGCGCGCGTCACGCGGCGCGCTTGCGGGGCTTTCGCTCGATCAGCTTCGACGCCATGAACCGATGGTCGCTCGAAAACAGCCGTCGATAAGTCAGCACGACGGCCCCGACCACGCCGAGCCCCGACGCCGCCGCGATCAAAAACATGATGACGATCTGATACCGCACCGCCTGCAACGGCGATTGCCCGGCGAGAACCTGACCTGTCATCATCCCGGGCAGGCTGACGAGGCCGACCACGGCCATCTGGTTCAAGGTGGGAATCATGCCCGCGCGCACGGCCTGGCGCGCGGGCCCTTGCGCCGCTTCCCAACGCGAGGCGCCGAGCGCGAGCGACATTTCGACCGCCGCGCGTCCCGAGGTGAGCTCTTCGGTCATGCGCTCGATGCCCAGCGACACGCCCGTCAGACAGTTGCCGAGGATCATGCCGAGAATCGGTATCGCGTATTGCGGCTCGTACCACGGATGAATCCGGATCACGGCAAAGAGCCCGAACGCGCCGATCAGCCACGAACTGCCCCAGATCGACAGGATGCTGTCCGCGCGCTGCCCGGCGTAGGTGCGCCGCCCGCGATTCGATGCGGCGAGACCGGCGATGACCGTCATCAGCGCCATCAGCGGCAGCACGACATACCAGCGATCGAACGCGAAAACCCAGCCGAGCACATAACCGATCAGCAGCAGTTGCACGATGGTCCGGATCGCGGCGACGAAGAGCTTGCGCTCGAGTCCGAGTTCGAGCGCCACCGAGAGCGCCCCGTTGACGACGATCAGCGCCGCCGCCAAACCGATATCGAAGAGGCTGAGGTTCTGATAGCTGTTCATCGCGTATCCTCGCCGAGCACGCCCGCGTGCATCGTCAGGTGACGCGTGGCGACGCGCCGCGCCTGATCCGGATCGTGCGATACCCAGATGCACGCGCGCGCCGCATCGGCGTCGAACCATGCCGAGACGAGCGCTTCGATCGAGCGGGCCGATGCCGGATCGAGCGATGCGGTCGGTTCGTCGAGCAGCAGCACATCGGGCGCGAGTTGCAGCACGCGCACGAGCGCGGCGATCTGCGCTTCGCCGCCGGACAGATCGCTTGCGAATTTGTCGAGAAAGTCCGCGCCGCGTCCGGCGGCCTGCGCGAGCCGCATTGCGATATCGCGATCGAAATGCGTATCGCGATAGGCTCTGAGCGAGAACGGATAGCGCAGATTGTCTTCGACGGTGCCGTCGAGCATCGCGGGGCGCTGCGCGATATACGCGACGCGCCGCCGATAGGCCGGAATGCGCGAGCGTTCGATGCGCTCGGCGCGCCACGTGACATAGCCGGCATCGCATGCATCGAGAAGCGCGAGCGTGCGCAGAAAGACGCTCTTGCCCGAGCCCGAAGGCCCGGTGATCGCCGCGCGCTGGCCCGCAAGCAGCGCGAAATCGGCGGGATGCAGCAGCACCGTGCCGCGCACCGCGTCGCGGCGCACCGCGCCGTGCGTCGCGACGAGTTCGGGCGATGTCGCATCAGGCATCGTGAATGTGGGGTCTCGTTCTTGGAGCGAACATCTTACGGACATTCGGCGTCGGGCGGACGCACGAATGCGCGGGCACACTATGTGCTGCCGCACTCATAATCAGAAAAAACGGATGGAGCCGTCATGGCGCAGGCCCGAACGACCGGAAAAATCGGAAAGATCGTCGCATGGTTTTTTGCCGTTCTTGCGGTTCTGATTGCAATATTGGTGGTCATCTTTCTGACGTTCGACTGGAACCGGCTGCGGCCCTGGGTGGATGACAAGGTATCGGAAGCGATCGGACGCCGCTTCGAGATTACGGGCGACCTGAAGGTCGGCTGGCGCCGTCCGCCGAACGAGACCGGGTGGAAGCGCTGGGTGCCGTGGCCGCGCTTTTCCGCCGAAAAGATCACCATCGCGAATCCGGACTGGTCGCGCCAGAGATTCTTCGCGACGCTCGACGAAATCGACTTCCAGGTGGCCGTGCTGCCGCTGCTCGCGCACGACATCGTGGTCCCGACCATCAATCTCGTGAATCCGTCGATCGATATCGAACGGCTCAAGGACAATCGGAACAACTGGACCTTCAAGTTCAAGCAGTCGACCGAGCCTTCGACGTGGAATCTGAAGCTCGGCGACATCTCGCTCGCGAAGGGCACCGTCGATGTGCGCGATGAAGTCACCAAGGCCGACATGCACGTCGTCGTGGATACGCTCGGACAACCCGTGCCGATCGGCGACGTGATGAAGCAGCAGGAAGCGGCGTCGGCGAAGTCGTCGGCGGAGATGGTCGGCAAGAGCGGCGCGGCCAAGCTCGACAAACAGGCCGATGCGGCCGCGGCGTCCGAAGCGTCCGCGGCATCGGCTGCCTCGGCGGCGGCTGCGGCGAACGCATCGACGCCCAACCCGGCGAGCACGTCGGCCAATACCAGCATCACGACCAAGGACGGGGCCAAGCCGTCGATTCCGCCTTACGCGTTCGGCTGGACCGTGAAGGGCACCTACAACGGCGGCAAGGTGTCGGGCAACGGCAAGCTCGGCGGCGTGCTCGCCGTGCAGGACGCGAAGCGCCCGTTCCCCGTGCAGGCCGATGTGCGGCTCGGCGACACGCATATCGCGTTCGTCGGCACGGTGACCGATCCGGCGCATCTCGCCGCGCTCGATCTGCGCCTGTGGATTCAGGCCGTGAGCATGGCGCATCTCTATCCGTTCACCGGCGTGACCTTGCCCGAGACGCCGCCGTTCGCGACGGAAGGGCGCCTCACCGGCCAGTTCCGCGAAGACGGCAACGTGTTCCATTACGAGAACTTCACCGGACGCGTGGGCGGCAGCGACATCAACGGCTCGCTCGTCTATGTGGGCCGGAAGCCGCGTCCGCTGCTGCAAGGCGAGCTCGTATCGCATCTGTTGCAGTTCAAGGATCTCGCGCCGATCATCGGCGCCGATTCGAACGCGAGCAAGGCGAAGCGCGGCGAAACGGAGAAGCAGCCGTCCTCCAGGGCACTGCCGACGGAAGAGTTCAAGACCGATCGATGGAAGGCCATCGACGCCGACGTGAAGTTCACCGGCCAGCGCATCATCAAGGATCCGGATCTGCCGATCACCGATCTGTACACGCACGTGCTGATGACGGACGGCGTGCTCTCGTTCGAGCCGCTCAAGTTCGGCGTGGCGGGCGGCTCGCTCGCGTCGAACATTCATCTGGACGGCAGCGCCGCGCCGCTCAAGGGCCGTGTGTCGGCGCAGGCGCGGCATCTGAAGCTCAGGCAGCTTTTCCCGACCGTGAAGACGATGCAATCAGCGCTCGGCGAGATCAACGGCGACGCAGCGCTCTCCGCAACCGGCAATTCGCCGGCGGCGCTCGCGGCGACATCCAACGGCGAGGTGAAGGCGCTCATCACCGAGGGCACCGTCAGCCGTCTGTACATGGAGGCCGCGGGCTTGAACGTAGCTAACGTGGTGTACGAGAAGCTCTTCGGCAAGCGCGACGTGAACATCAACTGCGCGGCGGCCGATTTCGTCGTGACCGACGGCGTGCTCGATTCGCGCGTCTTCGCACTCGATACCGATGACGCGGTCATCAACGTCGATGGCACGGTCAACCTGAAGACGGAGGACATGGATCTCGGCATCCATCCGCATACGAAGGGCTTGCGCATTTTCTCGCTGCGCTCGCCGTTGTACGTGAAGGGCACCTTCAAGGATCCGCACGTCGGTGTGAGTCCGGTGCTCGCGCTGCGTGGCGCCGCCGCTGTCGGTCTCGGCCTGATCAATCCGTTTGCGGCGCTGATTCCGCTCATCGCGCCGAGCAACAACAAGCCTCTGCCTTGCCAGCAGATGCTCGCCGACATAGGCCGCGCGCCGAGCGCGCCGCCTCCGGGGCAGAAGCAACAGGCGAAGGCGGCGCCGGCTTATATGTCGTCGGGTGCGGCCGCGAGCGGCGCCAGCACGGACAAGACGGACAAGGGCGCGAAGAAGCCGGCGGCGCCCGCGCCCGCGAGCGCCGCGCAGTATCGCGGCAGTTGACCGATCGTCGCGCGGCTAGAACGCGTAGCGCACGCCCGCGAAGATGCTGCGGCCTTCGCCCGGATAGAAGATCGCGGTCGACGACGCGGTCCGCGCATCCGCGATGGTGCTGATGTCGCTCACATAGCGCTTGTTGGTCAGATTGCGCGCGTCCAGAAACACCGAGAGGCCATTGCGAAAATCCATCCCCGCCTGAACGCCGATGAGTGTATAGCCCGGCACGCGCAGCGTGTTGGCGTCGTCCGCCCACGCGCCCGCCGGCACCCAGTCGACCGAAGCGGACACATGAAAACCGTTGGGCCGCGAGTAGCCGAGCACCGCGCGCATCACGTTGACCGGCACGCCCGCGATGCGGTTGTTGCCGTACTGCGGATCGTCCTTGAAGCGGAAGTCGCTCAGGTTCCACAAGCCCGATAGCGTGATCTTGTCGCCCGCGTGCGCGATGTCGCGCCACACATCGACCGATACGCCCGCCTCGATACCCTGCAGCACCGTCTTGTTCGCGTTGAAAGTGGATGCGGGTATGTCGGGGTTCGTCGTGTACTGAAGCAACTGGTCGCGCACGAGCGAGCGATACGCGGTCAGATCCCAGCTCACGCGATCGCGCGTGCCACGTGTGCCGAGTTCGAGCGTCCAAGCGTGCTGCGACGTGAGCGGCGTGAAGCGCGTGGTGGTCGAGAAGGTCTGGGTGAGATCGCCGAAGTCCGGCACATCCTGGCTTCGCGTGATGTCGACATAGGCCTGGATCTCGCGGTTCGGCTGCCACAGCACGCCGAGCTTCGGATTCACGCCGCTGAAGGTTTCGCTCGCCGACTTGTAGTTCGGATCGGCCGCGAGCCCGCCATGATCGACATACTTGCGCACGTCGCGCAGGGCCTTGAAGCCGGCCATCAGCGCGACGGTCGGCAGGACGAAGAGACGGTCTTCGACATACGCCTCGTAGTTGTAGGCGCTTTGCGTCGAGTCGAGCGTTTGCGCGCCTTCGTTGCCCGACACGTTGACGTACTGGCGCGCCTGCGTGTTGCCGCCGAAGAAGCGCGCGCCCGCGATGACGTCGTTGCGCATCCCGCTCACGTTCAACGTCGCCGTATAGCGCGGTGCGAAGCCGTAGGTCCAGCCGTCCTGATCGATGACCTGAAAGATCGGGTGATACAGGCTCTTGTGGATCGCCCAGGTGACGACATCGAGCTGGCCGACGTCGAGCCTGACCGTCGTCTTGTTGGCGATGCGCTCGGTGCGCGTATCGCGCGCCTGATCGCCGGACAGCGCGCTCGCGGATGCCTTGGTCGGATCGTTCAGTGCATCGCTCAGGGTCAGCGTGCCAGGAAGCTGCTGATCGACGACATATGCGCCGAGATAGAAGCGCGTCTCGACATCCGGTGAAAAGCGATAGCCGATATTCGCATTGAACTGCTCGTACTGACCGCGCTCGTGATCGCGATAGCCGTCCGCATGATTCACGGAAAACGTGCCGATGAAATCCAGCGGACCCATCACGCGCGAAAACTGCGCGCTGCCTCTCACCGTGCCGAAGCTGCCGCCTTCGAGACGCAGCAGGTTCGGCGCATCGGCGGTGTAGGCGGAGGGCGTCACGAAATCGATCGCGCCGCCCATCATCGACGATCCGTACGCGAGGCCGTTGCCGCCCTTGTAGACATCGACGGACTGCAGTGCGAGCGGGTCGATCTGATAGTAGTCGCCGCTGCCATCCGCGAGATTGGTCGGGATGCCGTCCTGCAGAATTTCGAGCCCGCGCGTATGGTAGCCGCGCGCGAGCCCCGAGCCGCGAATGGACACGCGCAATTCCTGCCCGTAGCGGTTCTGCACGAATACGCCCGGCACGTTCTTGAGAACGTCGCGCAGCGTGAAGGCGTAGGTGCTCTGATAATCGGCGCTGTCGACGAAGCCGACGGAGCCGACCGTCGCATCGAGCGCGCGCTTCTGATCGGCGACGTTCTGCGAGGTCAGCGAACGTTCCGCTTGCCCCTGCACGACCACGGCGGGAAGCGTCGCGGGTTCGGCGGCTTGCGCGGCTTGAGCGAATGCGCGCGTTGCAAACAGCGCGGTGATGCCGGTCACGAGGGCGCTTTGCCGGGCGAGCCGCTTCCCCGCGTGAAGGTGTACGGACGGCGCAAAGCCGCCCCTTGCTGCGAAAGTGAGCATGGTTCTTCTTCGAATTCGTGATGAAGTGGGGCGACGCACGATGCGTTTCGACGTGCGACGCCGTTCGATGCCGCGAAGGCATCGATCCGTCCGGACGAAGTCAGATGAGAACCGGGGGCGCGCGTGGCTGCGCCGTGGTGAACGGAGGGGCGGGACGCGCGCCGCGAATCCGCGCGAGTACAACGGCGCGGCCTGCCGGAACCTCGAGCGTCGCGGATGCGCGTGTGCCGGAGATCGCGGGCGCGTGCGCGAAGAAGTGGCAATAGCCGCACGCCTGATCGTCGAAGTGAGCGAGCGTCTCGGGCGCGTGGTGGCCGGCGGTGCGCTCGATCGTCGATGCGTGCGTCGAGCAAAGTTCGGCGGTGAACGCATCCGCAGCCGCGTTCGACGCGAGCAGTTGCGAAACCACCGGCGCGAACGTGATCAGCAGCATTGCGAGCAATGCCAGCAGTGAACCCGTTCGTTGGTGGAAGCGACTGCGCATGACGACGACGAAGATTTGCAAATTCCGAGTGCGGGGATTATGCCTCGGGTTACTTTGTATTACAAAGCAAAGCGGACACGAATTCCCGGAATCAGCGAGCGCGCATGTCGTCCCGAGTTGTCCCCGTCAACTGGGGAGCACTCTGTTGAAAACGCGCCGAGAAGTCCGCTAAATGACTGATGCCCAAGGAAAAGTCATGCGCGCTTCACATTGCATCAACGCGTGCGGGGCTTTGCATAACTTATCCCCAGCACACGGGGAGAGGGCTGTGGAAAACCGCTTGGCGACTCACCTAGTTTGTTGATTTCGCGCGGCAATCCCCGTGCGGCGCGGATCGCGCCACTGTTTCGCGCTCGCGAGGCGCGTCGAGGCGATGCCCGACTTATCCACAATTTCTGTGGATAGCAGTGTTGAAAAGGCGCGTGCTTGCGCGTTAAGCCTTTGATGAATAACGATTTGTATGACCTGATCGGAACTGGGCGACGTTGCCCGCGAGCGCCTGCATCGCGCTCACGATCCGGCAGTTTCAGATCGAGATTCCGGGGCCGCCGTTGCTGCCCAGCAGCCGCTCGACCGAATCCGCATCCGTGTAGTCCTGCTCGGGCAGGCCGTCGAACACGGTGATCACGTCATTGGAAACGCCCGCGGCGCGCGCCGCATCGACGATCGCGTCCTTGTTGGCGGGATACTTCACGAGACGCAATACCTGGGCGATCTCGTCGTCGATCGGCTCGTCGTTCAAGGCGTGTTTTGCGTGCGTGTCGGTCATTACGAGGTCCGGTGTCGAGTCGGTGAAAAGGGCGTCAGGTCTGCACCTGGATCGCCTGACTTGCCATGCCGTGACTGGGTGTGCGCGACTTCGGCAGCGGCACGTGGCGCCAGCGCGCGTGATCGAGATCCTGTGCGGAAATTTCCGGCGCGGGCGGCGCGACGGGTGCGGCGTTCACGCGCAACGCGGCGCGCGTCGCGGCAACGGCTGCGGCGGGCTCATCCGTCGAGCTCGTGTGCAGCGGCGCTGCGTAGCACGAGACCGAAACCAGGGCCATCGACAACAACGTTGAGGTCTTCATCGGGCAACCCCTCCTCACGTAGGCGGCGAAAAGCTCAAAGCAAAGCCTATGCCGATGAGCCTCTACGCTGCCCGCCGTGCACGCGGTCCGCCGGAGCGTTCTGCGCACGGGCGCGACGGGTGGGCGTCGCGCGGACATACTTCGAGTGAATTGTGAAGTCGGTCCGACTCGCGCGAAGCACGCGCGCACGCCGCGTCGCGCGCCGCGAAATTGCACGGCTGCGCACTTTCAGCGCGAAGTCGGATTCAAACGGAAGTATGCGTCCAGAAGCGAGGTTTTGTACACGACGCCGAGCAAAAGAGGCTGCGTCTTTTTCTCGATCACCGGCAGCCGTTCGCCCTGGAACGCGAGAAAGTGCTGCAGCGCTTCGCCGAGCGACATGTCGGGGGTGAGCACGTCGAATTGCGGCTGAAGATAATCGGCGGCGGTTTTGGACGCACAGGTCTTGTCGTCGAGCAGATCGGAGGTGATGTTCTTCAGCGCGACCACGCCCTGGAAGCGCCCGGCTTCATCGACCACGTACAGGTACTTCACGGGATATTCGAGGAACACGCGCGTCATGTCCTTGATGTTCGCGCTGAGCGGAACGACCGTGTCGGCGGGTTTGACGAGCTCGCGCATTTGCGTTGCGGCGAGACGCAGACGCTCTTTCTCCTCACGATTGCGCCGCAGCGTGACTTCGTACATCGAGGTCTGCTCGGACGTGCGCGCGATGAAGTACGCGATCACGCACGAGACCATCAGCGGCAGCATGACCTGATACGAGAGCGTCATCTCGAAGATCATCAAAATAGCCATGAGCGGCGCGTGCGTCGCGGCGGCGAGAAACGCGCCCATGCCGACCATGGCATAGGCGAAGGGCGCGGAGGTGGAGTCCGGCCAGATCGTGTGCACGCCGATGCCGAAGAGACACCCGAGCACCGCGCCGACGAAGAGTGTCGGCGTGAAGATACCGCCCACCGCGCCCGAGCCGGCCGTGGCCGCGGTCGCGATGATCTTGAAGACGAGCACGGTCAGCAGCGCCGTCCAGGTCCACGGCTCGTGCAGCAGCGAGTTCACGACTTCGTAGCCGTTGCCCCAGACCTCGGGCCACCAGATCGATATCACGCCGACGATCAGGCCGCCAAGGGCGAGACGCACGGGCAAGGGCAGCGGCAAGGTCGAGAAGCGCTTTTTCGATGCCCCTAGCAGCCGCAGAAAGTGCGGCGCGAGCACGCCCGACAACAGCCCGAGCACGACGAAAAGCAGCACTTCGATGCCGGTCACGGTCGGGAACACCGGCATCTCGTACGGTGGCTTGTAGCCGGCGAACTCGCGCATCGTGATATTGGCGACGACCGACGAAACGACGATCGGCCCGAAGCTTTCCATCGCCATCGAGCCGAGCACGAGTTCGGTGACGAAGAACGCGCCCGCGATGGGCGCGTTGTACGCCGACGTGATCCCCGCCGCCGCGCCGCACGCGACGAGCAGACGCAGGCGCGGCGGATCGAAGTGCACCCAGCGGCCGATCAGCGACGACGCGAGCGCGGCCAGTTGCACCATCGATCCCTCGCGGCCGATGGAGCCGCCGCTCGAAATCGTGATGAGCGAGGACAGGCTGCGCCATACGCTCTGCCAGACGGGCACGACGCCATCGCCGATGGTGACGGCCTCCATGTAATCCGTGCTCGAATTCTTGCTGGCGTGCTTGCGCGCGATCAGCAGACAGACGCCCGCGATGAGGCCGCCCACGGCCGGCAGCAGGACGCGCACCGGCCAGGGCAGGCCGCGGGCGAGCGCGACGAGACCTTCCGAATGATTGCCCAGCAGACGCTGGAGTATCTCGATGCCTTCGCGAAAGACGGAGGTGGCGAAAGCTCCGGCCACGCCGACGACGACCGCCCAGACGAGCATCGTATGCGAGTCCGACAGACGGAAGAGCCGTTGCGCGCGTGTACGGAGCTTGAGCAGGAATGAGAGCACTTTTGCGAAATCGTGGAAAGCTTAGAAGCAAATGGAATAAGGGACTCGCAAGAATAGCATTGCAGGACGCAGGACGCGTCTGTCCGTTCGTCGGAGTGGCGGCCGTGCGACGCGGTCGCCGGCGGAGGCGGCCGCGGCGATGAACGCCGTCACTGCTGCGGGAAGAGGCCGCCGGGCATCGAAATTCACGATGCCCGGCGGCCGTTGATGCATGTCAATCGAGGATCAGCGAAGCATCACCACTTCGGCGCGAACGGCGGATTCGCGTTGCGCTTGCCTTCGTCGAGCGCGTCGATCTTCGCGATGTCGTCGGCGTCGAGCCTGAGCTTCTGCGCGTCCCAGTTGGCCTTCTGATGCTCCGGATTCGTCGATGCCGACAGCACGACGATATCGCGCGACAAGAGCCACGCGAAGGTCACTTGCGCGGGCGTCGCGTGGTGCTTTTCGGCAATCGCCTTGAGCGTCGCGTCCGTGTGCGCGCGGCCTTCGCCGAGCGGCATGTAGGCGGTCACCTTGACGCCGAGTTGCTGCGTCGCGTCGACGAGCTTGCGGTTCGCGAGAAACGGGCTCACTTCGAACTGGTTGGTGACGATCTCTTTTCCGCCCGGCGCCTTAAGCGCTTCTTCCAGCAACGCAGCCGTGAAGTTCGACACACCGTAATGCCGGATCAGGCCGAGTTGCCGCGCTTCCTGCATCGCCGCGAGCGTTTCCGCGATGGGCACCGCGCCGTCGGGCGATGGCCAGTGCACGAGCGCGAGATCGATCGTGCCGATATCCAGCTTCGCGTGACTGTCCTTGAGGCTCGCGATGAGCGCGTCGCGGGAGAGCCGCTCCCACCACACTTTTGTGGTCACCCAGATGTCCTCGCGCGGCACGCCCGATTCGCGCACGCCCTGGCCGACGGCGGCCTCGTTGTTGTAGAACTGCGCGGTGTCGATATGACGATAGCCGATCTGCAACGCGCTTTTCACGGCGTTCGTGGTCTTCGCGGCATCGACGCGAAACGTGCCGAGACCGAATGAAGGAATCGTTTCTACCATGCTGGCTCCTGGTTTGCGTTGAGGGTTCAAGCGTCCTGATCGAGTTCGGGATAGTGCCTGAAAATGCCCGATTCGTTGAACGCGATGCGCCGCTCCGAATCGACATAAGCCGCGATGTTCGGCCGTTGCAGCACCGCATCGTGAATCGCCGCGACGCGCGGATACTGCGCGCCGAACTTCTTCATCGCGCGCGGAAAGGCGTAATGCAGGCCATCGACGATCTGAAAGATCGACAGATCGACGTAAGTCGTCGCGTCGCCGACCATCTGCGTGTCGCCGTGCGGGTTCTGCTTCAGCACGCGCTCGAAGTAGTTCATGAACTTGGGCACGCGCTTGTCGAGGAAACGCTGCGCGCGGATCTTCGCCGCGTCCTTCTGGTCCTCGTAGTACAGATCGGTCGCGAGCGGATGATGCGTGTCATGCACTTCGGTGACGAAATCGGCGATCGTCAGTTGCAGGCCATGCGCGACGTAGCGCAGGCCTTCCTCCATCGGCGCGAGCTTCAGCTTCGGCCCGAGATACAAAAGAATGTTCGCGACGTGCGGCACGATCAGCTCGCCGTCTTTCAGGAACGGCGGGGCAAAAGGGATGTGCGGTTCCGTCTTGCTGTTCAGCACGTTCATCATCGCGGCCGTGCCGTAGCCGCTTTTCTTCGACTCGCGCGCGACATCGATGTATTGCGCGCCGGCATCTTCCAGCGCGAGCCGCACGAATTCGCCGCGGCCCTGCAATCCGTCCCAGTAGTGGAGTTCGTAAGGCATGAGAAAGGGCTCCTCGTCGAGCATGCCGCATGGGCGGCGACAGATGAGTGTGCGCGTTTTCCGCCTGCGACGAAACGCGCGGACGAAGAATCGGCCGAGCAACACGCGTTCCCGTATCGCGACGGCGCCATGAATCGCCGTGAATCGTGCAAAATCGATGTTTTGCGATTCGACGCAGCGGAGAAAGGATGGACAAGCAAGGCTTCACCACAGGCATCGTTCACGGCGACAGAAGCACGGGTACGGAGCACGGCGGCGTGCGCCAGCCGATCCATACATCGGTGCAGTACGGTTTCGAGCGCGTGGAGGATCTGATCGGCGTCTTTCAGGGCACGAAGAAAGGCGGCTTCAACTATGCACGCCAGGGCACGCCGACGACCGCCGCGCTCGAGCGCAAGATCACGGGTCTCGAAGAGGGCGTCGGATCGATCTGCTTCAGCACCGGCATGGCGGGGCTCACGGCGGTCTTCCTGACCCTGCTGCGCGCGGGCGATCATCTCGTGTCGAGCCGCTACGTGTTCGGCAACACCAACAGCCTGTTCGGCACGCTGCGCACGCTCGGCATCGAAGTGACGATGGTCGACGCCACGTCCGCCGATAATGTCGCGAACGCGATCAAGCCGAATACGCGCATGGTGTTCGTCGAAACCATCGCGAATCCGGGCACGCAGATTCCCGATCTCGAAGGCATCGGCGCGTTGTGCCGCGAGCGTGGCCTCGCGTATGTCGTCGACAACACGATCACGTCGCCGGCGCTGTTCCGGCCCAAGGCGGTCGGCGCGAGTCTCGTCGTCAATTCGCTGACGAAGACTATCGCGGGGCATGGCGCGGCGCTCGGCGGTGCGGTGACCGATACGGGGCTGTTCGACTGGAGCGCGTATCCGAACATCGCCGACGAATACCGCAAGTCGCCGTCGAAAGAGCAAGGCTTGCTGCAGATCCGCAAGAAGGGGCAGCGCGACATGGGCGCATCGCTGTCGTCGGAGCAGGCGCATTCGATCGCGATGGGCGCGGAAACGCTCGCGCTGCGCGTCGCCAAATGCAGCGAGAATGCGCTCGCGCTCGCGCAGTATCTGGAGAAGCACGAGGCTATCGGGCGCGTGTTTTATCCGGGGCTGAAGAGTCATCCGCAATACGAGATCGCGCAGGCGCTGTTCAAGGGCGCGTCGTGGCTGTTGTCGTTCGAATTGCGCAACGCCGATCGCATGATCGAGGTCGTCAACGCGCTGCAACTGCCGGTCAAGGCGACGGGCCTCGGCGACACGCGCACGCTGATCATTCCCGTCGCGCCGACGATCTTCTACGAAGCCGGCCCGGAAGTGCGCAAGTCGATGGGCATCTCGGACGGCATGCTGCGGCTTTCGGCGGGCATCGAAGATATCGACGATCTGATCGCGGATTTTGCGCAGGCGCTCGAGCGTGCGGTGTAAGGACAGACGCGTGCCGGGCGGCACGCGTCCGTCGCGGATCACGACGCCCGCGCGTAATAGATGTTCTGCGGATGCCGCGCTTCGGCGAAGAAGAACCATCGCTCGGCGACGAGCCCCAGATACTGCGTCACGGCCGCGAGGCAAAACAGCGCGACCGACTGCGCGCTGATCCCGAGCAGCATCAGCACGAACGGCACGCCGAACGCGCCGGCAAGGAACGTCCACTTGATGCGTGCGATCGCTTGTGCCGATCGTCCATGAAAGAACTCGCGCAGGTTGAACGCGCCCGCCGTGAAGCCGCGCGATTTCTGCACGACGTTCGACCCCTTGATGCCCGTCGCGCTCTGCACGGTCGACTTCGGCCGCAGCTTCGCATTGCGCTTCAATGCGGCGACGCGCGTAGCGCATCCGGCGAGCGTCAACGTGCACGCACACGCGGCGAGGCCTGCCGCGAGCGACGGCGCAAGCCACGCGGCGCACGCGGTGGCGAGCGTGAATCCGGATGCGCAGCCGAGCAGCACGAAGTTGACCATCGTGAGCGGGGTCGCCCATTCCTGGAGGAAGCGCAGGCACGCGTAGATCATCGCGGTGCAGACGAAGAGCGCCGCCGACGCGATCACACCGATCAGACCGACGGCAAGCGTCCACGGCGCGCCCAGCCAGTGCGCGATGCCATACAGCGCTCCGCACGCGAGAAACGCGGGCAGACACAGGCATTCGCGCGATAGCCACGACGTGCGCCACATCGCGATGGCGCGCCACGCGCGCTCCGGATGCCCGAGATGAAAGAACGAGGCGATCAGCCCTAGGCCGCCGAGCAAGACCGACAACGCCGCCCCGACGATGAACAGCATCGGCGAAGGCATCGCGATCAAACCGAGCTTCGCGATCGCCTCGACGGCGACCAGCGCGATCAGCAAGCCTTGCGCGGCGCCGCTCAATGTCGTGAGAAATACGACGGAAAACGCGGGTTTCATGTTTGAGCTCCGATGGAAAATCAGACGCGCACGGCCATCGCCGCGAGATTCAGTTCGCCGTGCGAGTCGGCTGCGGCGGCATCGTCGGACTGGCAGCCGCACGCGCCGCCACTGCCGCAAGAATTCACGGGACGTCGCGGCAAATAGTGATTCGCGGGCTTCGTGTCCCATTCGGGCATCAGCTGATAGCCGCCGCGCTCTTCGATCGCCTTCGACACGACCGACTCCGGATCGTGGATATCGCCGAAGAGCCGCGCCGAGGTCGGACACGCGAGCACGCACGCCGGCTTGCGATCACGCTCGGGCAACGCCTCGTTGTAGATGCGATCGGCGCACAGCGTGCACTTCGTCATCTCCTTGCGTTCTTCGTCGAGCTCGCGCGCGCCGTATGGACACGCCCACGCGCAGTACTTGCAGCCGATGCACTTGTCGAAGTCCACGAGCACGAGCCCGTCTTCCTTGCGCTTGTAGCTCGCGCCGGTCGGACAGACAGGCACGCACGGCGGATCCTCGCAGTGCAGGCACGACTTCGGAAAGTGGATCGTTTCGGCGAGCGGGAACTCGCCCGCTTCATAGGTCTGCACGCGGTTGAAGAAGGTGCCGGACGGATCGGCGTCGTAGGGGCGCTGATCCGCGAGACTGCCTGCTTCGCCGGACGTGTTCCACTCTTTGCAGCTCGTCACGCAAGCGTGGCATCCGACGCAGACGTTCAAATCGATCACGAGGGCCATTTGGGTCATGTCGGTCTCCTTCAGTCGTTCGTATTGCGCTTGACGGCGTTGCGCAGACGCGCCGCGAACTCGCCGCGACCGGCGAAGTATGTCTGCACGACGCGCTGAATCGAACCGGTCATGCCGGGCGATGGACGCATTGGCGCGAATTGCGGCAGCGTGTGGTTCGCGTCGGCCTCGGCGGGATAGACGCGCACGCGCACGTCGTACCACGCGGCTTGTCCGGTGATCGGATCGGAGTTGGAAAAGCGCATGCCTTCACGTTCCGGGGCCGGAAGCTCGTCGGTGATGAGGTGATTGAGCAGGAAGCCGCGCTGCGATTCGTTCGCATCGGGACCGAGACTCCACGCGCCCGCGGCCTTGCCGATCGCGTTCCACGTCCACACCGTTCCCGGTTCGACCGCCTCGCTGTAACGCGCCATGCAGCGCACCTTGCCCCATTGCGATTCGACGTAGATCCAGCCGCCGTCCTCGATGCCGTTCGCCTTCGCCATGCGCGGATTCATGTACAGCAGGTTCTCGCCGTGAATCTGCCGCAGCCACGCGTTTTGCGAGTCCCACGAGTGATACATCGCCATCGGCCGCTGCGTGACGGCCGCGAGCGGATACTGCGCGAGATCGGTCGTATCGAGTTCGAGCGGCGCGTACCAGAACGGCAGCGGATCGAAATATTGCTCGATGCGCGCACGCAGATGTTCCGGCGGCTGCCGGCCTTTCGTGCGTCCCTGCGCGGCGAGGCGGAATTTCTGCATCACGTCGGAATAGAGCTGAATCAGGATCGGCTCGGCGAACTTGCGAAAACCCTTGTCGACCGCGAACTGCAGATACGGTCCGTTGCAGTTGCGCATGTACTGCAGCGACTCCGGCAGCGTGTAGTGATAGACGCAGTCGTGCTTCGCGTACTCTTCCCATTGATTCGGATTCGGCTCGCCGACGAGCGCATCCTTTCCGTCCTTGCCGCGCCAGCCGATCAGAAAGCCCACGCCGGAGCCCGGCGCCGTCTGATGATTGACGATGAAATCCGGATAGTCCCGATACTTGCGCTTGCCTTCGGGCGTCGTGAACGCGGGCAGCTTGAGCCGGCTGCCCAATTCGACGAGCACTTCCTGAAACGGCCGGCATTCGCCCGTGCGCGGCACGACCGGCACGCGCACCGAATCGACAGGACCGTCGAACTCGGAGATCGGGCGATCGAGCATCGACATCGCGTCGTGGCGTTCGAGATACGTCGTGTCCGGCAGAATGAGATCGGCGAACGCAGTCATCTCCGACTGGAACGCATCGCACACGACGATGAACGGGATCTTGTACTCGCCGCTTTCGTGCCTGTCGGCGAGCATCTTGCGCACTTCCATCGTGTTCATCGACGAGTTCCATGCCATGTTGGCCATGAAGATCATCAATGTGTCGATGGGATACGGATCGCCGCGCCACGCGTTCGTGATGACGCTGTGCATCACGCCGTGCACCGCGAGCGGATACTCCCACGAGAATGCCTTGTCGATGCGCACGGGCGTGCCGTCGTCGTGGATGAAGAGGTCCTCGGGCGCGGCGGGCCAGCCGAGCGGTCCGCTCGCGAGCGGCGTGTTCGGCTTGACCTGATCGGGATGATTCGGCGGTTTCGCGGACGGCGGCACCGCGCGCGGAAACGGCGACTTGTGACGGAAGCCGCCCGGGCGATCGATCGTGCCGAGCAGCGACATCAGCACCGCGAGCGCGCGGATCGACTGAAAGCCGTTCGAGTGCGCGGCGAGCCCGCGCATGGCGTGAAAGGCGATGGGATTGCCCGTCACCGAGTCGTGCTTTTTGCCCCAGCAGTCGGTCCATTCGATCGGCAGCGTGATCTTGTGATCGCGGCTCGCCTGAATCATTTCGGCGGCGAGGCGCCTGATCGTCGCGGCGGGAATGCCGGTGATGTCGGCGGCCCATTCGGGCGTGCACGACGCCGCCTGCTCGCGCAGCAGCGCGAAGGAGGGCGCGACGGGCGTGCCGTCGTCGAGCGTGTAGCGGCCATCGAGCGCGGGCTCGGCGTCGTCGGCATGATGCGCGACCGCGCGATTGCTCTTCGTGTCCCACCACAGATGATTTTGCGGAAAGAGCGCGTTGCGCTCGGGCGCGTCGCCGTCTTTCACGAAAAGGCCGAACGTGTCGCTCGCTTCGTTCATGTCGAGCAGTTCGGCCGCGTTCGTATAGCGCGTGACGAACTCGTGGTCGTACGCATCGGCGGCGATCAATTCGTGGATCAGCGCCATGAAGAGCGCGCCGTCGGTGCCGGGGCGGATCGGCACCCATTCGTCGGCGATGGCCGCGTAGCCCGTGCGGATCGGATTGATCGCGATGAAGCGGCCGCCCGCGCGCTTGAACTTCGATAGGGCGATCTTGAGCGGATTCGAGTGATGATCCTCCGCCGTGCCGATCATGAAGAAGAGTTTCGCGCGATCGAGATCCGGCCCGCCGAACTCCCAGAACGAGCCGCCGATCGTATAGATCATGCCCGCGGCCATGTTCGCCGAGCAGAAGCCGCCGTGCGCCGCGTAGTTGGGCGTGCCGAAGTTCTTTGCGAAGAGGCCGGTCAGCGCCTGCATCTGGTCGCGGCCCGTGAAGAGCGCGAACTTTTTCGGATCGGTGGCGCGAAGGTGCGCGAGCCGTTTTTCGAGCGTATCGAGCGCGACCTCCCACGAGACCGGCTCGAACTGCGCTTCGCCGCGCAATGCGTCGGGTTTTCGCATCAGCGGCTGCGTGAGGCGCGCGGGCGAATACTGCTTCATGATGCCCGACGCGCCTTTCGCGCAGATCACGCCTTGATTGAGCGGATGGTTCGGATTGCCGTCGATGTACCGGACTTCGCCGTCGCGCAGATGTACGCGGATGCCGCAGCGGCATGCGCACATGTAGCACGTCGTGGTCTTGACATCGAGCTTCTCGTTCTGGGTGCGAGCGCCGTGTTCCATGAGTGCTCCTTCAAAAAGCGATGTCGCGCGAGGGGGATGCTCGCGCGACGGGTACTTCAATGAAGCGTCAACCGAAGAGACGTTCGACGCCGAGCGTGATCAAGAGGCCGCCGCCGACAAGCCACACATACAGGATCGCACCGGTGGCGAGGGCACGCGGACCAGCCTGGCGGATCTGCGCGATGCGCGTCTCCATGCCGAGCGCCGTCATGGCCATCGTGAGCGCGAAGGTATCGAGCATGTTGATCGTGCTGGTCGCGGCATCCGGCAGCACGTGCAGCGAGTTCACGATGACGAGCGCGAGAAAGCCGAGCGCGAACCAGGGCACCGCGATCTTGCCTTTGCCCTGCGCCGAGCCGTCTGCCGACGCACTGCGCGAGCGGCTGATCCAGAAGCCGACCACGAGCAGCACCGGCACGAGGAGCATCACGCGCGTCATCTTCACGATGGTCGCGATATGCGTCGCTTCCGGGCTGACGTTGCTCGCCGCGCCGACGACCTGCGCCACTTCGTGGATCGTGCCGCCGAAGAACAGGCCCGCGCCGAGCGTATCGAGATGCAGCCAGCCGGCATTGAGCGCGAGCGGATAGAGGAACATCGAGAGCGTGCCGAACAGCACGACGCTGCCGACGGCCATCGCGCTCTTGTGCGGCTTCGATTGCAGGGTCGATTCGAACGCGAGCACTGCGGCCGCGCCGCAGATCGCGCTGCCGGCTGCCGTCAGCAGCGCGGTATCGCGATCGAGCTTCATCAGCTTCATGCCAGCCCAGGTGCCGATGACGAGCGTGCTGACGACGACCAGCACCGACACGGTGAATCCCGACACGCCTACTTGCGCGATTTCCTGAAGACTCACGCGCAGTCCGAAGAACGCGACCGCGATGCGCAGCAGCTTGCGCGCGGAGAAGTTGACGCCGGCGGCCCAGCTGTCGGGCATGCCGTGACGCAGTGCATTGCCGTAGATCGCACCCGCGACGATGCCGACGATCAGCGGGCTGATCCCGAGGCCAGAAATGGCGGGCAGGGAAGCGAGGCGCGTGACGGCAGCGGCGAACAGCGCGACGAAGAGAATGCCGTTGAGCTGCCCGCGCGTGGAGGACGCGGCTGGCGCCAAGGGTTGAGCGGACTGAAGCGTGGACATGGATGGACCCGTGATGAGATGGATGATGCGATGGGTTAATCCTATTCTCGATATATCAATATGAAAAATCGTGATTTAGAATGGCAAATATCGGATTAGCTGATATTTTCGACAAATGACCCCGGAACAACTGATAACTTTTGCAACAGTCGCGGAGCACGGCAACATCAGTCGCGCAGCGGTGGCGCTGCATCTGTCGCAGCCGGCCGTGTCCGGCCAGTTGCGGCTGCTGCAGGACGAATTCGGCGAGCCGCTGTATCAGCGCGACGGGCGCGGTGTCCGTCTGACCGCCGCCGGCGAACAGTTGCTCGGCCACGCCGAGCGCCTGCGCGAGACTTTTCGCGCGGCGCACGCGCTGCGCGACGCATTGCGCGGGCTCGAGCGCGGAACGCTGCGCATCGGCGCTAGCACGACGCCCGCGAGCTATCTGCTGCCGTATCTGATCGCGGCGTTTCACAAGCGCTTTCCAGATGTCGTCGTGACGACCATCGACGGCAATACGGCGGAAATCGTCGCCGCGCTCGGCTCGCTCGATATCGCGCTGGTCGAAGGCGCGCCCGGGCACGAACTGCCGCTCGGCACGACGGTCACGTCATGGCGCGAGGACGAGATCGTCGCGATCCTGCCGAACGGCCATCCGCTTGCCGACGGTCGCGACGCCGTCACGCTCGATGCGTTGAGCGAGCATCCGCTTGTGCTGCGCGAGCCCGGCTCGGGCGTGCGGCAGATCATCGAGCGTGCATTCGCGGATTGCGACGCGCCGATGCGCGTCGCGCTGGAAATCGCGGGTGTGGAGGGCGTGAAGGAAGCGGTGCGCGCGGGCATGGGCATCGGTTTCGTGTCGGCGATGTCGATCCGCCACGAGGACAGCGCGTTGCGACGCGTGCGCATCGCGCCGCAGCCGCTCACGCGGCGATTTTCGATCTTGCTGCCGCACGCGGCGACGCCGTCGCGCGTCGCCGCGCGTTTTCTGGAGTTGTGCGAGGAGCCGGGCCTGCTCGGCTAGGGAATTCCACTATGGCGCGTCGACGGCGCCCTGGCGCACCATTCGTTCTCAACAGGGCGCCACGGCGTCTTTTTTGAAAATCGTTTATGGAACCGGTTCCAAAAGAAATTTCGGGGCCGAAACCAAAGGTGAGAAGCCAGTGAGCCAGATTTCACGGACCGACCGAGACCGCACTGAAGTCGTGATCGTCGCCAGCGCGTTCGGCGCCGATCCGATTCGTCGCGACGGCCACGCCGTCTGGGCGGCGGCCGCGGCGCGCGCGGGCGCGGATGGTTTCGAAGTGCGCCGCGAACTGTTCGCGAGCGAAGCGGATGCCCAGCCCGAAGCGCTCGCGCAACTCGGCGAGCGAATCCGCGCGCAGGGCGTGTGGTCCGTCTATTCGACGCCGGCGACGCTTTTCCGCGACGACGGCTCGCTCGATCTCGACGCGCTCCGGCTCGCCATCGACGAGGCGGCGGCGCTGGAAGCGCGCATCGTCAAGTTGCAGCTCGGCGGCACGGAGCACGGCGTCGCGACCGACGTCGCCACGCTCGACCGCATGCTGACGGGCATCGCGGCATCGAAGGCGCGTGTCGTCGTCGAGAACGGGCAGCTGAAGGCGGGCGGCACGATCGCCGCATTCGAGGCGCTCTTCACGGCGCTGCCTGCCAACAGTGGCCTCACGATGACCTTCGACACGGGCAATTGGCTCTGGGCGGAGCAAGACCCCCTCGACGCCGCCAGGCGCCTCGCGCCTTACGTCGGCTATGTGCATTGCAAGGCCGTGATGGGCGAAGGCGCACGCCGTTTCGCCGCCGCGCCCGCCAACGGCGACGCGCGTTTCGCGACGCTCCTCGCGCATTTGCCGGCCGGCGTGCCGCGCGGCATCGAATATCCGTTCATCCCCGGCGCGGACGTTTCGCTCGACGCCGACGCAGCGCGGCAGGTCGCGCGTATTGTGGAATTTCGGGCGGCATTTTGAATTACGCATTTCGCATTCAGCATTCATCTGCAAAGGACTCGACCATGCAAGCCAAGCCTGAAGCCCTCGACGTCGTCACCTACGGCGAAGCGATGACGATGTTCGTCGCGGCCGTCACCGGCGATCTCGCGAAGGCCGGTCAATTCACGAAGCGCGTCGCGGGTGCGGACCTGAACGTCGCGATCGGCCTGTCGCGCCTCGGCTTCAAGGTGGGCTGGATGAGCCGCGTCGGCAACGATTCGTTCGGCCGCTACGTGCTCGACGTGCTCGCCTCCGAAGGCATCGACGCGCGCCGCGTGACGATCGACGAGCGCTATCCGACCGGTTTCCAGCTCAAGGGCAAGTGCGACGACGGCAGCGATCCGGCGGTCGAATATTTTCGCAAGGGCTCGGCGGCGAGCCATCTTTCGCTCGACGACTACGCCGCCGATTACGTGCTGGGCGCGCGTCATCTGCATCTGACGGGTGTCGCGCCCGCGATTTCGGCGAGCTCGCGCGAACTTGCGTTCCACATGGCCCGCGAAATGCGTGCAGCAGGCAAGACGATCTCGTTCGACCCGAACCTGCGGCCGACGCTATGGCCGTCGCGCGAAGCGATGGCCGAGTCGCTCAACGCACTGGCCGCGCTGGCCGACTGGGTGTTGCCGGGCGTGTCGGAAGGGCTGACGCTGACGGGCTACACGAAACCCGAAGACATCGCCGCGTTTTATCTCGACCGGGGCGCGAAGGGCGTGGTCGTCAAGCTCGGCGCGCAGGGTGCATATTTCCGCACGGCGGACGGCGAGCAGGGCATCGTGCAGGGCGTGCCGGTCGAACGTGTCGTCGATACGGTCGGCGCCGGCGATGGCTTCGCGGTCGGTGTCGTGAGCGCGCTGCTCGAGGGGCGCGACGTCAGGCACGCGATCGCGCGCGGCAACCGCATCGGCGCGCTGGCGATTCAGGTGATCGGCGACAGCGAAGGGCTGCCGACGCGCGCCACGCTCGATCTGCTCGAAGCGCGAGATTCCAACGACAAGACGGCCAAAGCCGCATTCGATCTGGCCTGAGCGCCATCCACCGAGACTCAACCGAATTGCGTTCGGAGACAACCATGCAAAGTTCTTCTACTCCCGCGCTGGCCGTGCGCCGCTGGTGGGCGATCATGCCGATCGTTTTCATCACGTACAGCCTCGCGTATCTCGACCGCGCCAACTACGGCTTCGCCGCGGCTGCGGGCATCAATCAGGATCTCGGCATCAGCAAGGGATTGTCGTCGCTGATCGGCGCGCTGTTTTTCCTCGGCTATTTTTTCTTCCAGATTCCGGGCGCGATCTACGCCGAGCGCCGCAGCGTGAAGAAGCTGGTGTTCTGGAGCCTCGTCCTGTGGGGCGGATGCGCGACGCTCACGGGCATGGTGAGCAACATTCCGTCCTTGATGGCGATCCGTTTCGTGCTCGGCGTCGTCGAGGCCGCGGTGATGCCGGCGATGCTCGTCTTCATTTCGAACTGGTTCACGAAGTCCGAGCGTTCGCGTGCCAACACGTTTTTGATTCTCGGCAATCCGGTGACGGTGCTGTGGATGTCGGTCGTGTCGGGCTATCTCGTGAACTCGTTCGGCTGGCGCCACATGTTCATCGCGGAAGGTCTGCCTGCAGTGGTGTGGGCGGTGATCTGGTGGTTCATCGTGAAGGACAAGCCCGCGCAGGTGAGCTGGCTCACGGACCAGGAAAAGAACGATCTCGACGCGACGCTGCGCGCCGAGCAGGCCGCGATCAAGCCGGTGAAGAACTATCGCGAGGCGTTCAGGTCGCCGGCGGTGATCAAGCTGTGCGCGCAGTATTTCTGCTGGAGCATCGGGGTGTATGGGTTCGTGCTGTGGCTGCCTTCAATTCTGAAGAGCGGTTCGACGCTCGGCATGGTCGAGACGGGCTGGCTCTCCGCAGTGCCGTATCTTGCCGCGACCATCGCGATGCTGCTGGCTTCGTGGGCTTCCGACAAACTTCAGGCGCGCAAGGCTTTCGTGTGGCCGTTCCTGTTGATCGGTGCGGTCGCGTTCGCGGGATCGTATCTGCTGGGTTCGACGAATTTCTGGGCGTCGTATGCGTTGCTGGTGGTCGCGGGCGCCGCGATGTATGCGCCTTATGGGCCGTTTTTCGCGATCGTGCCTGAGTTGCTGCCGAAGAACGTTGCGGGTGGGGCGATGGCGCTTATCAATAGCATGGGCGCGTTGGGGTCGTTCGTCGGGTCGTATTTTGTCGGGTATCTGAATGGGGCTACCGGATCGCCGGCTGCTTCTTATGTATTCATGAGCGTGGCATTGTTGTTGTCTGTGTGGCTTACGTTGGCGGTTAAACCGCAGGCTGTGGTTCGTGCGGGGGGGGTTGTGCGGTCTTGACGTTTTATCGCTGGATCCCGTGGTCGGATCCTGCAGAAGCGCTAACCAACCAAACCGAATACAATCCAACACCCCCCACCATGCCCCGAAAAATCGTAGCCTACAAAGCCCTGCCAAGCGACATCGAAGCCTACCTCCGCAGCCACGCGGACGTGATGAACGTCGACCCGCAAGACCGCGCCGCCTTCGTCGCGGCGCTGAAAGACGCCGACGGCGCTATCGGCGCGAGCGTGAAAGTTTCCTCCGACATGATCGACGGCGCCACGAAGCTCAAAGTCCTCTCGACCATCTCCGTCGGCTTCGATCAGTTCGACGTGGCAGACCTCACGCGCCGCGGCATCGTGCTCACGCACACGCCCGATGTGCTCACCGAATCCACCGCCGACACCGTTTTCGCGCTGATCCTCGCGAGCGCGCGCCGTGTCGTCGAGCTTGCCGAATGGGTCAAGGACGGCCACTGGCAGGCAAGCATCGGCGAGTCGTGCTTCGGCGTCGAGGTGCAAGGCAAGACGCTCGGTATCGTCGGTCTGGGACGTATCGGCGGTGCAGTCGCGCGGCGGGCGGCGCTCGGTTTTCGCATGAATGTGCTCTATACGAACCGTAGCCCGAACGAACAGGCAGAAAAGGAATACGGCGCGAAGCGCGTCGAGCTCGATGAACTGCTCGCCCAGTCCGACTTCGTTTGCCTGCAGGTGCCGCTCACGTCCGAGACGCGCGGTCTCATCGGCGCGAACGAGTTGAAGAAGATGAAGCAGGGCGCGATCCTGATTAACGCATCACGCGGACCGACCGTCGACGAAGCCGCGCTCATCGAGGCGCTGAAGAACGGCACGATTCGCGGTGCCGGCCTCGACGTGTTCGAGCAGGAGCCGCTGCCCGTCGACTCGCCGCTGCTCGCGATGAAGAACGTCGTCGCGCTGCCGCACATCGGCTCGGCTACGCAGGAAACGCGTCACGCGATGGCGCGCAACGCCGCCGAAAATCTCATCGCCGCACTGGACGGCACGCTCGAGCAGAACATCGTCAATCGCGACGTGCTCGTGCGCTGAAAGCGTGGGTCGCGCGGGCATGCGCTAACATGCGCGATGCGAGGAGAACGATAATGAAGGCATCGCGTCCCGCTTCACGGCGAAACGCGCGCCCACGACCACTATGTCCGACGATCCCACTTTGACGAACCGCCCGCCCGCATTCGGCGCGCGCCGCGCGACCATCACCGACGTCGCCCGCGAAGCCGGCACGGGCAAGACCAGCATCTCGCGCTATCTGAACGGCGAGACAGGCGTGCTGTCGCCCGATCTACGCGAACGTATCGAGGCGGCCATCGCGAAGCTCGACTATCGCCCGAATCAGATGGCGCGCGGTTTGAAGCGCGGCCGTAATCGCCTGATCGGCATGCTGCTCGCCGACCTCACCAATCCCTATTCCGTCGAAGTGCTGCAAGGCGTCGAAGCAGCGTGCCACGCGCTCGGCTACATGCCGCTCATCTGTCACGCGGCCAATGAAATCGACATGGAGCGGCGCTATCTGCAACTGCTGACGACGTATCGCGTCGAGGGCGTCATCGTCAACGCGCTCGGCGTGAAGGAAGAGCTCCTGCAAGGCTTCGCGCGCGGGGGCATCCCGGTCGTGCTCGTCGATCGCTCGGTCGAAGGGTTCATCACCGACATGGTCGGGCTCGACAATCCCGCCGCCGTGCAACTCGCGACACGTCATCTCGCCGCACAAGGTTTCGACGAGCTGCTGTTCATCGTGCAGCCCGTCACGCACGTGAGTTCGCGGCGCCTGCGCGAGGCCGCGTTTCGCGAGACTGTCGCGGCGCTCCACGCGAGCGGCTCGACGCTCGTCATCGATCTCGCCGATGCATCGCCCGCGCTCGCGGAGCTCGATACGCGCGTCGCGGCGGCGAAAGTGGCGGGCAAGCGCGTCGCGCTGTTCGCGGCAAACGGGCCGGTCGCGCTGCGCGTCGCGGTGCATCTG
Organism: Caballeronia sp. J97; assembly: GCF_905220305.1. Classification (NCBI taxonomy): domain Bacteria; kingdom Pseudomonadati; phylum Pseudomonadota; class Betaproteobacteria; order Burkholderiales; family Burkholderiaceae; genus Caballeronia; species Caballeronia sp. J97. Next base: position 52,107 of record NZ_CAJMZL010000023.1, read on the forward strand.
AAGGAGCGTCACGGCGCGGACTGGCAGGCGAGCGTCGCGCTGATGTCGATCGACGATTCCGAATGGGCTCAACTTGCCGGCATGACGACGGTCCGCCAGCCGACGTACGATATCGGCCGGCGCGCGGTCGAATTTCTTCACGAACGTCTCGGCGGCGCCGCGATGCCCGCGCGCGAATGCCTGCTGCCGGGCGAACTCGTCGTGCGCGCGTCCACGACACGCGAAACACATCACGCATCACAAGGAATTTGAATGGTCAGTGTCACGACGTTGCTGAGCCTCGCGCTCGCGACGCTCCTCATCGCCGCGATGCCCATCGTGCTGTACAGAACTCTGCGGCCGCGCTTTGCGCTCGTGCCGCGCGAGGCGATTCTCGGCATCGCGGTGTTCGCGCTCTTCGCCATGGTCATCGAACGCGCGTTGCACGGCTTCATGCTGAGCAATCCGGTCACGGCGCCGTGGCTCAGATATCCCGCGATCTTCGTCATCTATGGCGCGATCGCAGCGGGCCTGTGCGAAGAAGTCGGGCGCTTTCTCGCGATGAAATGGCTCATTTCACGCGAGCCGGGCGCGCTCGACCGGCACGGGCCGGGGCTCGGTTACGGCATCGGCCACGGCGGGGCGGAAGCGTGGATCGTCGGCGTGCTCGTGCAGACGCAATGGATCGTCTATGCGGTGCTCGCGAATCGCGGCACCCTCGATTCGCATTTCGCGAGCGCGCCGCTCGAAGCCCTCGCGCGCATTCATCTGGTGCTGATGACCCTGTCGCCGGTGTCGGCGGGCATTTTTCTTGTCGAGCGTGCGAGTGCGTTCGTGCTGCAACTCGGCTTTTCCGCGCTGATGTGGCACATGTTGCGCGAACGCTCGCGTCATGCGCTCGCGTTGCTCATCGCCGCGCATGCGCTCGTTGGCTTGCCCGCCGCGCTCTTTCAGGCGGGGCTCGCGCCGCTCATCGCCGCCGATGCCGTGTATCTCGTGCTCGGCGTGATCGTCGCGGTTGCGCTCGTGCGCTACTATCGGCGTGCTGCGGCGCAGGGCGCATAGATTGCATGTGAGCCGCCGCTTCAAACCGAATATCGACATCGAATGGACGACTATCAATACGACTGCCCGAGCGCGGACATCGACATGCTCGCGCACGTGGTCTGCGATCTCTTTCCCGAGCAGACGCAGTTTGCCGAGCGCCGCGACGATGCGGGCCGGACCTCGCTCGTGATTCACTACGTGGCGATGCGCTTCGGTTCGAGCGCGCGGCGCATCACGATCGACGTGCGATTCGATCCGGCCGCGCTCGCGCGTTATCGCGCGTTGCCACCGCGCATGCACGCGCGCAGCTATGCGGTACTGCGTGCATATGTGGAAGCGACGCTCGGGTCGCTCGAAGAAATGTACGCGGACGGCCAGAGCGTGCCGCGCGAGGTGGACATCGAGATGGGCGAGGACTTCGCCTGAGCTTCGCTCAGACGCTGCGATAAACCTTCGCGAAGCGCGTCGCTTTCACGACGCCATAATCGCCCGGCGCGTACTGCATGACCCAGTCGCCCGCTTCGCCGGTGAGGATGTCGCCGGCCGCGGATCGCGCGATCGAGAAGGGCCCGTGCATTTCTTTCGCGAGCACGACGCTCGGACGGTTGCGATAAGTTCCCGGCTCGCCGTGCGCAATGCCGCCTTCGGGCACGTACTTCGCATCGAAGCGCTCACGCGACACGACCCAGCGTTCGCCGCCGTTGCCCGTGACGATCGCGTCGCCGCTCGCAAAACGGTTCGGTCCTTCGAGGCTCATGAGTTCGCCGGCGGCGGCCGCGAATTCGACGGCCACGGCTTCGTCTTTCACGACGCGGCGTGCGGCGGGATCGGTGGCGAGATCGAGTTGCGAAAGATGGAGCATGGTGCGATAGGAAATGACGTTGGGCAGCGGGATCGTAGCGGCATTCGCGTCATTTTGCATCCGGCGAACGAAAAAAAGCCCGCATCGCGCGATACGGGCTTTCCGGTGTCGAAGACGACTCAGGGCTTCGTCGCCGATGCCGCATCCGCGCCCGCCGCATGCGAACGACGATGCGTCGTGCCGTGACGCGGCTTGCCATGCTCCGAGCGGAAGCTGGTATCGGCCAGCTTTTTTTGCTCCGGCGAAAGGCTCGTGTAAAGCGGCTCGAAGGCTTCGACGAGGCGCTTCGTGCCGTCGGCGTTCGCCTGCGTGATCTGCTCGTATTGCTTCATATCGTCGAGCGCGGACATCGTCTCGCGCTGCGCGATGCGCTGGCGGTAGAGGTCGCCCATCGTGCGGCCGTTCTCGCGCATCACGTCGGCGAACCTGGACCACTGCTCTTCCTGCTGCGGCGTGATCTTGAGACTCGAGTGCAGTTCCGCGATACGCTCCTCGACGCGCGCCTCGCGCTTGCTGGCGCCCGGTGCGGATGCCGCGGCCTGTGCGGCCGGCGCCGACGCCGCAGCGGGCGCCGAAGACTGCGCGAAAACCGGGCTGAGTGCGCAGAAAGCGGCCAATGCTACGAGTGTTCTTTTCATTCGGGTTACCTTCGATCGATATGGAAAGCAGCGTGCTTCGTAAGCTGCGCTGAAAGGCAGCGCGACGATCACGCCATCGGCGGATATTAGTATCACGATTGCATGCGGATTCGTCCGCATTGCCACAACTGCTTACATTCGAAACGTCTCTGGAAAAAATGCAGTGGATACCTTGTTGAGCATGCGGGTTTTCGTCGCGATCGTCGAAGCGGGCAGCCTGAGCGCCGCGGCCGAGCGATTTTCGATCTCCGCGCCGATGGCGGGCAAGCATTTGCAGGCGCTGGAAGCGCGGCTCGATGCACGGTTGATCGTACGCACCACGCGTCGTCAGAGCCTGACCGAAATCGGCCGCGAATATTACGAACGCTGCCGTCGCATTCTCGCTGAAGTCGATTCGGCGGAGTCGCTCGCCGAGTCGATGAGCGCGACGCCGCGCGGCGTATTGCGCGTCACCGTGCCGCTCACTTACGGCGTGCAGTTCGTCACGCCCGCCGTGACCGAGTTTCTCGCGATGTTCGCGCAGATCAGCGTCGAGCTCGATCTGACGAACCGCATGGTCGATATCGTCGAGGAAGGGTTCGACGCCGCCGTGCGCATCGGCACGCTCGCCGAATCGAGCTTCGTCGCGCGTCCGCTCAAACCGTATGCGATGACGGTATGCGCATCGCCGGCCTATCTCGCGCGCGCGGGCACGCCCGCGACGCCGGCCGATCTCGCGAGCCACGAGTGCCTGGGCTTCGTGCACCTGGGCCGCGAAGCCGGCTGGCGGCTCGAAGGCGAGGACGAGGCGATGCACGCGCGCCGCACGCAGTCCGCGCGCTTTCGGGCGAACAATGGTCAGGCGCTCAAGAAGGCGGCGCTCGCCGGCTTCGGCCTCGTGCTTCAGCCGCACGCGCTCGTCGAAGACGAACTGAAGAGCGGTGCGCTCGTCGCCGTGCTGCAGGACTTCCTGCCGAAGCCTTCGCCCGTGCATCTCATCTATCCGCGTGATACCCGGGCGACGCCCAAGCTCGCGCGCTTCGTCGACTTCATGGTGACGAGGCTCGGCGTCTGACCGGCGTTCGTCGCGCAGCGTCTCGGTGATAATGCAAAACACAAAACGCCGAATGCCGCTTGGCATTCAAAACGCATAACGCAAAACACAAAATGCCAAGGATAACGCCCACATGAGACCGCCGCGCCTCGATCAGCTCGACGACATCGATCGCAATCTCGTCGCGCTCCTGCAGATGAATGCGCGGGAGAGCGTCGCGAATCTCGCGCGACAACTGGGCGTCGCGCGCACGACGGTGATCGCGCGCATCGCGCGGCTCGAGAAGAACAATGTGATCGCGGGCTACGGCGTGCGGCTCGGTCAGGACGTGCTCGATGCGAGCATTCAGGCATATGTCGGCATCAAGCTCACGCCGAAGTACGGCCGCGATTTGCAGAAGCGCTTCGCCCGCATGCCGGAGATTCAACTGCTCTGCGCGGTGAGCGGAGAGTTCGATTACGTCGCGTGGCTGCGCGCCGATTCTCCGGATCGCCTCAACGATCTGCTCGACGAGATCGGCGCGCTGGAAGGCGTCGAGCGAACGACGACGTCCATCATCCTCGCGCGCAAGATCGATCGCGTGGGCTAGGCGGGAATGCAAATCGCATCGTTCGATCGTCAAAACGACGAAAAGCATCGTCGAAGCGCATCATTTTGCATCTAGGATCAGTATTCGCGCGCTCCTAAACTGTATGAAGAGGTGTATCGGCCAAAACTCACATACAAAGGAGATGAACATGAAAGTGGCCCTCGTCGGCGCCGGTCTGATCGGTCAAAGCATTGCCCATTTGCTGCGTGAAACGGGGGATTTCGACGTCGTCGCGTTCGATCGCGACGAACACGCGCTCGCGCTTCTCGATGCGCAGGGCATTCCGACGCGCCGCGTCGATTCCGCCGATACCCCCGCGCTGCGCCAGGCATTGACCGGCTTTGACGCGCTCATCAACGCGCTGCCGTATTACCTCGCGATCAACGTCGCGTCGGCGGCGAAAGCGGCCGGCGTGCACTATTTCGATCTGACCGAAGACGTGCGCGCGACGCATGCGATCCGCGCCATCGCCGACGATTCCGAACTGGCGTTCATGCCGCAATGCGGTCTCGCGCCGGGCTTCATCGGCATCGTCGCGCACGATCTGGCGAAGCGTCTCGACGACGTGCGCGAAGTGAAGATGCGCGTCGGCGCGCTGCCCGAGTTCCCGACCAACGCGCTGAAGTACAACCTCACGTGGAGCATCGACGGCCTTATCAACGAGTATTGTCAGCCGTGCGAGGCGATTCGCGAAGGGCGCACGCAATGGGTGCAGCCGCTCGAAGGCGTCGAGCACTTTTCGCTCGATGGCATCGAGTACGAGGCGTTCAATACGTCCGGCGGACTGGGCACGTTGTGCGAAACGCTCGCGGGCAAGGTCGAGACGCTCGACTACAAGTCCGTGCGTTATCCGGGGCATCGGGATCTGATGAAGTTCCTGCTCGACGATCTGCGCATGTCCACCGACCGCGACGGTCTCAAGACGATGTTGAAGCGCGCGGTGCCGTCGACGGCACAGGACGTCGTGCTGATTTTCGTCACGGTGACGGGCATGCGGCGCGGACAGCTCGTGCAGGACGTGTTCACGCGCAAGATCTTCGCGAAGGACGTGTGCGGCACGCCGATGAGCGCGATCCAGATCACGACCGCCGGTGCGATCTGCGCGGAGCTCGATCTTTTCCGCGAAGGCGTGCTGCCGCAGAGCGGTTTCGTGCGTCAGGAGCAGGTGCCGCTCGCCGCGTTCCTGAACAACCGCTTCGGCAAGCTGTACGAAGGCGCGAACGCGGTGGCGACGGCTCGCCAGCTCGCGGCGGCCTAACGGATCAGGCGCGCGAGCAGGTCGTCGCGCGCCTCATCGGACGGCGCGGTGTTGTTGAACATCACGAGCGACCGGGCGAGCGCCTCATCGGGGACGAAGAGGCGCTGACGATATTCCTCCCAATGCGCGAGCTTGTACGCATCGTTCGGATCGCCACGCGCGACGATGCGCTCGCGCGCCACCTCCTCATCCACATGCACCCACACGACGCGAATGGCGACATCGTCACCGATGCCGAGCCACGCGCGATCGAAGAGACGCGCGTTGCGCACCTCGCGCGTCAGCGGCGCGACGATCACGACGCTCACGCCGAGCGCGAGATTTTCAGCGGCCGTATCGACGAGACAGCGATATTCCGGATCGCGGAAATGCTCGATGAAAAGCGGGCTGTCGCGATCGTGCGGATCGCCGGTCAGCGCGCCGATCGCCGCCGCGCTGTAGGCGCCGTAGAGCGTGTCCTTGTCGAGCAGGCAAAAGGGCGCGCCGGTCGCTTGCATGAGCGGCGCGAAGAGCCGCCTGGCGAGCGTCGTCTTGCCGGTGCCGGCATGGCCGCAGAAGAAAATCAGATGCTTCACGCCTGATCGTCCTTGGAGAAATCGCGCGGTTCATTCGTCCGTTCGCGCGCGCTGATAGCGATTCATGAGCGGCGTCGCGGTGATGCCGTGCACGATCACCGAAGCAGCGATGGTCGCGACGACGAGCGGCACGAGCGGCGCGGTCACGTCGTGCGGCGCATGTTCGAGTGCATAGAGCAAATAATAGAACGAGCCGACGCCGCGTATGCCGAACCAGCTCATGAGCCGCCGCTGCGTGCCCGTCGCATGCGAGCCGATGAGCGATGCCTCCACCGCCGCGGGCCGCAACACCAGAAAGAGCGCGACGATCAGCGCGGCCGCCCGCCAGGTGAACAGATCGCGCCACATCGTCGCGAGCACGGCGCCCACCGTCAACATGATCGCCACTTCGGCGATGCGTTCCAGCTCGATCGTGAAGCCGTGCACGCGCTCGGCCATGAATGCGTGCGCGCGCTCCGGATCGGCCGCTGCCGCGCCGAGGTCGTCCGCGTCGATCGTTCCGACCGCCTGTAGCGCGGACTTGTCGCCGCTTTCCTTTTGCTCGACGCGGCGCATCGCGAGACCGGCTGCGAACACCGCAAGAAACGCGTAGGTGTGCAGCAATTCGGCGACGCCGTATGACAACGCGATGACCCCGAGCGCATAGAAGCCTTCCGGTCCGAGCGCCTGCCCATGGCGCGTGCGCAGCCAGGCGACGAGCCGCACCGACAGGGCGCCGAGCAACCAGCCGCTCGCGAGTGCGCCCGCGATGCCCCACATCGCCTGCAGTGCGAAATTCCAGTGCAATGCTTCGCTCGGCGTCGCCTCGAAGCGGCACACCGCGATGCCGAGCAGCGCGAAGGGCAGCGCGATGCCGTCGTTGAGTCCGCCTTCGCCCGTCAGCGAAAAGCGCAGCAAATCGATGTCGCCGGGCGCTTCCACCTGCACGTCATGCGCGAGCACGGGATCGGTCGGCGCGAGCATTGAGGCGAGCAGCAGCGCCGGTCCCCAACCGAGCCCGAGCACGTAGGCGGCAAAGAGCGTGAGCACGGCGACGGTGAGGACCATCGCGACGAGGCCGAGGCGAATGGGCAGAATCCAGATGCGGTCGGTGGGCGGCACGCGCAGCCTCAGACCGATCGCGAACAGCGACACGAGCATCGCGACTTCGGTGATGCGCCTGAGCACCGTGGCGTCGGTCGCGAGGTCGAGCGTCAGCAGATTGGTCGCCGCCGGACCCATCGCGAAGCCGATCGCCAGATAACACATTGCGGTGCTGATCGGCAGGCGCTTGAACGCCGAACTGGCGAGGCCCATGAAAATGAGCACGCCGCCGACGACGAGAAACCAGATCGTCTCGGTCATGAATGCCTTCAGGCTTCGTATGCGGATGATGAGCGGACCGCGCGCCGCAATGCGCGGAGCGTTCGAATAGGGACAGCACGGGGACAGCACGCGCCGTGCCCGTGTCCTCCGGGCGCGCTTCCGGCAAGGTGCCTGCCTGCTGGCCGACTTGCGCGTAATATGCATTTCGATTCGTGCAACGCCATTCGTCATCCGCTTCATTCGCACGGTCTTTTGCGTTACGCATGCAAAAGACCGGGGAGAATTCAGCATGTCACAGCACTTCGATGCGGTCGTCATCGGCACGGGGCAGGGCGGTTCGCCGCTTGCCGTGAGGCTCGCGCAAAGCGGCAGGCGCACTGCCGTGATCGAGCGGCATCTGTTCGGCGGCACCTGCGTGAATGTCGGCTGCACGCCGACGAAGACCTATGTCGCGAGCGCGCGGGCCGCGCATGTCGCGCGTACGGCGGCGCAATACGGCGTCATGATCGGTGGCGATATCACCATCGACATGGCGCGCGTAAAGGCGCGCAAGGACGAGGTGATCGAGGGCTCGCGCACGGGCATCGAGAAGTGGCTGCGTGAGACGGAGAACCTGACCGTGTTCAAGGGGCACGGGCGCTTCACGGGGCCGCACGCGCTGTCCATCGAAACGAACGACGGTTCGATGCAGGCGATCGACGCCGATCTCATCGTCATCAACACGGGCACGCGCGCGGTGGTGCCGAGGGTCGATGGGCTCGAGCGCGTGCCGTATCTGACCAACTCGACGGTTCTCGAATTGACCGAGGTGCCTGCGCATCTGGTGATCGTCGGGGCGAGCTATATCGCGCTCGAATTCGGCCAGATGTTCCGCCGCTTCGGCAGCCGCGTTACGGTGCTCGTGCGCGGCGAGCGCATCCTGACGCGCGAGGACGAGGACGTTGCCCGTGCGATGCAGGATGTGTTCGCGCGCGAGGGCGTCGAATTCCGTTTCGGCGCGCAGATCTCGCGCGTGGAGCCTTCTACGAGCGGCGTGCGCATCTTTAGTGGCGACGAAGTCATCGACGCGTCGCACTTGCTGTTCGCGACGGGCCGCACGCCGAACACCGACGATCTCGGCCTGGAGCATGCGGGCATCGCGGTGAACAGGCACGGCATGATCGATGTCGATGGGCAGTTGCGTACCGAAGTTCAAGGCATCTACGCGTTGGGCGATGTGAACGGGCGCGGCGCGTTCACGCATACATCGTGGAACGATTACGAGATCATCGCTTCGAATCTGCTCGACGGGGAGTCGCGCAGCGTCGACACCCGCATCATGGCTTATGCGGTATTCGTCGATCCGCCGTTCGCCCGTGTGGGGATGAGCGAGGAAGAGGTTCGTCGGGACGGACGTGAGGCGCTCATTGCGACGATGCCGATGTCGCGGGTGGGGCGCGCTCGGGAGCGCGGTGAGACAGATGGTTTCATGAAGGCGCTCGTCGATGCGCGCACACTGCGCTTCTTAGGCGCGGCGATTTATGGAATCGAAGGGGATGAGGCGATTCATACGTTCATCGATATCATGAATGCTGATGCGCCGTATGCTACGTTGCAGCGGGCTATGCATATTCATCCGACGGTGAGCGAGTTGATCCCTACGTTGTTGGAGGGGTTGAAACCGTTGCGGTGAGGTTTGGGTTTTGGTTTGCTTTGGTTTTGGTTTTCGCCGGATCCCGTATTCGCGTCGGTCTATTGGCGTTGCCCCTGTGCGGGGCGGCAGTTACTTTCTTTGCTGCTGCAAAGAAAGTAACCAAAGAAAGCAGCTTCTCCCATCCAAAGTACTTCACACCGGCCGCGGCACAGGCGATTGGCCTGATGGTCCGCCAGTAGCGAGTGCCCCCAAAACCGAACCGGGCTTGGATCGCGCACGGTCTGACAAGCCAGTCGTTCAAGGACACTGGTTCAGCACAAAAGAGCATCGGCACAGCGCTACGCGCTGCCGCCGAGTCCACAAGGGAAACCGACCTTAGGCAATTGCGGTGAGATGGAGGCGTTAGTGGAGAAGCACGCGCGGACCCAATTAACCGGTCGGCCGCGAAGCGGGCCGGCGCTATTTTGTGCTGAACCCGCAAGCATCGCGGTGCGATGGGGCGGACCGTGCGCGAGCCAAGCTGTGTTCTGCTTGCGAGGGCACTCGCTAGTGCCGTTCCATTCAGCCAATCGCCTGTGCCGGGGCCGGTGTGAAGTACTTTGGATGGGGAAAGCTGCTTTCTTTGCCTACTTTCTTTGCAGCAGCAAAGAAAGTAGGTGCCGCCCCGCACAGGGGCAACGCTAATAGACCGACACGAAACAAGGTTTCACGCACAAACAAAGAAGCAAGATCAAGGCTGATCGATCAGCGAGCGCGTCGCTTCGGCGACGAGCCCCCGCAGCCAGCGGACTTCGTCCGAGTAGTGGCAGCGCTCATGCCAAAGCTGGTAATACTGCATAGGCGGAAAATCGAGCGGCGCCGGCACGACGGCGAGCGGCAGGAATCGCGCATAGTGGTCCGCGAACAGCCGCGTCGTCGTGAACACGAGATCGGACTTGATCAGCACATAAGGCGCGAGATTGAAGTAAGGCAGCGTAACGACCACATGACGCTTCAGACGCTCGCGCGCGAGATGCACGTCGATCGCGCCACGCTGGCCGACGGAATAGGGCGTCGGCGCGAGATGCGGCGCGTTGAGGTACTGATCGAGCGTGAGGCCGCCGCGCTTCGCAAACGGATGCGTGTTGCTGACAAGACACACGATCTTGTCGACGAACAGATTGGAGAGGTGCAGTTGTTCCGGCGGCTCCGGCCAATTGCCGACGACGATATCGAGCTTGCCGTCCTCGAGCGCGAGCTCGTAATCGAACGCGGGGCCGAGCGAATGAAACTCGAGCGTGGCGTTGGGCGCGGCCTGCCGGAATCGTTCGACGACGGTCGGCACGAACAACACGTTCAGATAGTCCGGACAGCCGATGCGATAGCACCGCACGGACGTCGACGGATCGAAGTTGTGCTGCTGGACCTTGATGCGCTCGATTTCCCGCAGCGCGTTCTGCGTGGGCTCGAGCAGGCGCAAACCGTATTCGGTCGGCACCATGCCAGACTTGCCGCGCACGAGCAACGGATCTCCGGTGATGTCGCGCAGGCGCCGCAAGGCAGCGCTGATGGCGGGTTGCGACTGATTGAGCTTGACGGCCGCACGCGTCACGCTGCGTTCCATCAGGAGGGTATGCAAGACGCGCAATAAGTACGTATCGATCGCCTCGCGTTGCTGACTCATGTTATCTCCACTATATGTTCTGCCTGATCGACGCAGGGGTGTGACATATCATTTTTAATATGACGGGAAAGTTTCGTCAAGGTGTGGGTTACCCGCAAACATTGGCTGGGCGGGCTGCAACACATAATTTTGAGTTATCGACTTAGCGTCTCGAATTCTGTAAATTCTGCCCGCGACATGAGTTCGCGCGACATGTTCCTGTCTCGCGTGCTCGAGCGGTAACTTTTCCAGCCTGGCCTGCTCGGTGGCCGGGCGCATTCCTGGATCTCAATGGGCGACGCCATCTCAACGTCGACGATGCCACCGCGCCTGGCGTTGTCGGGTATCAGCAAGCAGTATCCGTCCGTCAAGGCGAACGACGGCGTGAATCTCGTCGTCATGCCCGGCGAGATTCATGCCGTGCTCGGCGAGAACGGTGCGGGCAAGTCCACGCTGATGAAGATCATCTACGGCGCGGTGCGGCCGGATGAAGGCGAGATCCGCTGGCAGGGCGAGACGGTCGAGATCGGCAGCCCGGCCGCCGCGCGCAAGCTCGGCATCGGCATGGTGTTTCAGCATTTTTCGCTCTTCGAGACGCTGACGGTCGGTGAAAACATCGCGCTCGCGCTCGACGAAAAGTTCGACATGAAGGCGCTCGGCAAACGCGTTCGCGAAGTGTCGAAGGATTACGGCCTCGACGTCGATCCGCAGCGCCACGTCCACAGCCTGACCGTGGGCGAGCGCCAGCGCGTCGAAATCGTGCGGTGCCTGCTGCAGAATCCGCGTCTTCTGATCATGGACGAGCCGACCTCGGTGCTCACGCCGCAAGCCGTCCAGAAGCTCTTCAAGGTGCTGCGCCGCCTCGCATCGGAGGGCTGCAGCATTCTCTACATCAGCCACAAGCTCGACGAAATCCAGTCGCTGTGCGAGAACGCCACCGTGATGCGCGGCGGGCGCGTGACCGGCAACGTCGACCCGCGCAAGGAAACGCAGGCGTCGCTCGCGCAACTAATGGTCGGCCATTCGCTGCCGGATTACACGCGCCGCGAGCACAAGCCGGGCGACGTGCGGCTCGCGGTGAAGAATCTGTCGGTGGCGAGCCCGGATCCGTTCGGGACCTCGCTCGAGAACGTGTCGTTCGCGGTGCACGCGGGCGAAATCTTCGGCATCGCGGGCGTGTCGGGGAACGGGCAGGCAGAGTTGCTCGCGGCGCTGTCGGGCGAAATCCGCGACAGGCACGTCGCAGCCGATGCCGTGTCGATCTGCGGCAAGCCCGCCGCGCATCTGAGCGCGGGCGGCCGCCGCCGGCGCGGCTTCGCATTCGTGCCGGAAGAGCGGCTCGGACGCGGCGCGGTCCCGGCGATGTCGCTTGCCGACAACGGCCTGCTCACCGCGCATCGCGAAAACATGGTGCGTGGCGGCTGGATCAGATCGGGCACGGTGAAGGCGTTCGCGGAACGCTGCATCAAGTCGTTCGACGTGCGGTGCGGCGGCAGCGACGCGCTCGCGCAAAGCCTGTCGGGCGGCAACTTGCAGAAGTTCATCGTCGGGCGCGAGATCCTTCAGGAGCCGAAGGTGCTCGTGGTCGCGCAGCCGACCTGGGGCGTCGATGTCGGCGCGGCGGGGTTCATCCGCCAGCAACTGCTCGATCTGTCGGCGCGCGGCGTCGCGATTCTCGTGATCTCGGAGGAGCTGGAAGAACTCTTCGACATCTGCGACCGGCTCGCCGTCATCGCGCGCGGCAAGCTCTCGCCGGTGCGCAAGACGAGCGAAACCAACGCGGAGGAAGTCGGCCTCTTCATGGCCGGCCTTTTCGAAGGCAAAGCCGCGCCCGCAGCCGTTCCCGACTCTCTCCTGAAGCATTGACAGAACGATGATCTTCCCCTATCGACTCGAAGCGCGCCCGACGCCCTCGCGCGTCATGCAGCTCGCGGTGCCGGTGGTCGCCGCCGTCGCGACGCTCGTCATCGGCTTTCTGATTTTCAGTCTCGTCGGCCAGGACCCGCTGCGCGCGATGCACGCGTTCTTCATCGAGCCGCTGTCGAGCGTCAACGGCTGGTCGGAGCTCGTGCTCAAGGCATCGCCGCTGTGCCTGATCGGGCTCGGGCTCGCGGTCGGCTATCGCGCCAACGTATGGAACATCGGCGCGGAAGGGCAGATGCTGCTCGGCGGCATCGTCGCGGGCGGCATCGCGATCCATGTCGGCGACGCCTCCGGCTGGTGGACGCTGCCGTTGATGATGCTGGGCGGCATCGCTGGCGGCATGATCTGGGCAGCGATTCCCGCGCTGCTCAAGAGCCGTTTCAACACGAATGAAATCCTGACGAGCCTGATGCTCACCTACGTCGCGACGCAATTGCTCATTTATCTCGTGAGCGGCCCGTGGCGCGATCCGGAAGGCATGAACTTCCCGATCTCGGCGATGTTCGGCGACGACGCGCTGTTCCCGCGCCTCTACGGCGACTGGCACTGGACGTGGCTGAAGGGCACGCGCATCAACGCGTCGGTGTTTCTGACCGTGATCGCGATTCCCTGCGTGTGGCTCTTCATGCGCAAGAGCTTCGCGGGCTTCCGGATGAACGTCGGCGGTCTCGCGCCGCTCGCCGCTCGCTACGCCGGTTTCTCCGACAAGAAAACGATCTGGACCTCGCTGCTCCTGTCGGGCGGTCTCGCGGGCCTCGCGGGGATGGGCGAAGTGGCCGGGCCGATCGGTCAGCTTCAGGCAGGATGGTCCCCGGGCTACGGCTTCACGGCGATCATCGTGGTGTTCGTCGGGCGGCTGCATCCGGTGGGCATCGTGCTCGCGAGCCTGCTGATGGCGCTGCTCTATCTCGGCGGCGAAGCGGTGCAAACGTCGCTGCAACTGCCGCAAGCGCTCGCGGGCGTGTTCCAGGGCTTGCTGCTGTTCTGCCTGCTCGGCTGCGATCTGTTCGTGAATTACCGCATCAAGCGCAGAACGCCCGCGCATCACGCCGTCTGACGAGGCTCAAAAGAATATGGACATCAATCAAGCCAGCAATCTCGCCTCGAGCGCCGTGATCGCCGCGATCCCGCTGATGTACGCGGGCGCGGGCGAACTCGTCGCGGAAAAATCCGGCGTCCTGAATCTGGGCGTCGAAGGGATGATGCTGATGGGCGCCGTCGCCGGCTACGCCGTCACCGCGATCACCGGCAGTCCGTGGCTCGGCATCGTCGCGTCGGTGTTCGCCGGGCTCGCGATGGCGCTGCTCTTCGGCTTTCTCACCATCACGATGCTCGCGAATCAGGTCGCGACCGGCCTGTCGCTGACCATCTTCGGGATCGGTTTTTCGGCGTATGTCGGCAAGCCCTACACGTCGGCGGCGGTGCGCTCGACCATCGACGTGATGCCGATTCCCGGCCTCTCCGCCGTTCCCGTGCTCGGCCCCGCGGTCTTCTCGCTCACGCCGCTCGGCTACCTCGCGTTCATCATGTTCGGCGTGATCGGCTGGTTCCTCTACAAGACGCGCGCGGGGCTCGTGCTGCGCTCGGTCGGCGAATCGCCCGCCGTGGCGCATTCGGTGGGCTTTCCGGTGGTCGGCGTGCGCTATGGCGCGACGCTCTTCGGCGGCGCGATGGCCGGCATCGCGGGCGGTTACTACTCGATCGTCTATCTGCATGTCTGGCAGGAGCAACTGACGTCGGGCCGCGGCTGGATCGCGCTCGCGCTCGTCGTGTTCGCGACGTGGCGCCCCGGGCGGCTTCTCATCGGCGCGCTGCTCTTCGGCGCGGTGATGGCGCTGCAGTTCTATGCGCAGGCGATCGGCGTGCCGGTGCCGACGCAGTTTCTCGCAATGCTGCCGTATATCGCGACGATCGTCGTGCTCGTGCTCATCTCGCGCAACCCGAACACGATCAAGCTGAACGCGCCCGCATCGCTCGGCAAGCCGTTTTTCGCGGCGAGCTGAGGCTGTTGTTCTCGCGCAGCATCGCGGTTCCGTTCTCAATTTTGACCGACCACACTGATGCGGGCCCGCCAATGCCCGTTTCACACACAACATCGACCAGGAGAATCACAATGAATAAACCATGGCTGAAGGCGATCACCGCGACGGTCGCACTGTCCGCGACCGTCGCGGCGTTGAGCGCGCAGGCAGCGGACGCGCCGGGCGTCGCGTTCGTCTATCTCGGCAATCCGGGCGATGCGGGCTGGACCTTCGCGCACGACGCGGGCAGCAAGGAGGCCGAAGCGAAGTTCGGCAGCAAGATCAAGATCACGCGCGTGGAGAACGTGCCGGAATCGGCGGACTCGGAGCGCGTGTTCCGCGATCTCGCCAACAAGGGCAACAAGGTCATCTTCGCCACGAGCTTCGGCTATCAGGATTTCGCGCTGAAGGTCGCGAAGGATTTCCCCGACACCATCTTCCTGACGGCGACGGGCTTCAAGAAAGCCAAGAACTTCGGCACCTATGACGTGCGCATGTATCAGGGCGCGTATCTCGCGGGCGTCGCGGCGGGCTATGTGACGAAGACCAACACGCTCGGCTTCGTCGCGTCGGTGCCGATTCCGGAAGTGGTGCGCAACATCAACGCCTACACGATGGGCGCGCGCTCCGTGAATCCGAAGGTTCACACGAAGGTCATCTGGATCAACAGCTGGTTCGATCCGGGCAAGGAGAAGCAGGCGGCCGAAACGCTGATCGGGCAGGGCGCGGACGTGCTCTTGCAAAACACGGACTCGAACGCGACGCTCAACACCGCGAACGAGAAGCATGTATACGCGTTCGGCTGGGACTCGAACATGAAGAAGTTCGGCCCGAATGCACATCTCGGCTCGGTGGTCGCGCACTGGGGCGTGTACTACAACGAGGTGATCCAGCAGGTGCTCGACAACAAGTGGAAGAACGATCCGGTGTGGCTCGGCATTCCGCAGAAGGCCGTGGATCTCGAAGACCTGAACACCGGCGCGATTCCCGCGAAGGCCGTGCAGGCGGTCGCAGCCAAGCGTGACGAACTGCACGCGGGCAAGTGGGATGTGTTCAGCGGCCCGATCAAGGACCAGTCGGGCGCGGAGAAGGTGCCGGCCGGCAAGACGCTGTCGGACCCGGAACTGCAGCGCATCAACTGGTACGTCGAAGGCGTCGACGGCTCGCTGCCGAAGTAAGTACGCGGCTTTCGCCCGCTCGAACAAAAAACCGCGCTTCGTTGCGAAACGAAGCGCGGTTTTTTCATGCGATGAAGCGGCGCATCAATCTTCGATGCGCAGTCCCACCTTGAGCGTCACCTGCCAGTGCGCGACCTTGCCGTCCTCAACGTGGCCGCGCGTTTCCGTCACTTCGAACCAGTGGATGTTGCGCAACGTTTTCGACGCCTTGGAAAGCGCGACGCGCACGGCGTCATCGCTCGATTGCGGCGAGGAGCCGGTCAGTTCGATCTGCTTGTAGACGTGTTCCGACATGGTGTTCTCCTTGTAGTCCCCAAAGGCGTGTCCTTCGGGGCATGGTGGATCGGCTCGGGTGACTCGTCGAGTCGCAGGAAACTTGCAATACCGATGCAGCAAGGCACGCGCCATCATGCTGTCGCGCGTGGCTTTCATTAAAGGACAGGAAAGCGCGAGGGAGTAGTCGGGGTTTGTGCGAAGCGCCGGCGAAGCGCCTGCAACGCGCGAGCGACCACACGCCGGGCCTCGATCACGAGGCCCGGCGTGTCACAGGAACACACAGGAAAAGTTAAAGCAGGATCAACGCAGCGGTCGCGAGGCGGCATCGCCCGCGTCCTGGCGGCGCGTGCCGCGACGCCTGCGCGCCGATACCGTCGCACCGAATTCGCTGAGAATCTGCGCGCGGGCACGGCTTGCGAACACGAGGAAACCGAAACCGTTCGCCTCGTACCAGTAGCCGCCGTTCTCGAGTCCGTCGAGCGGTTGCTCAAGTGCATTGGTGATCGATTCGACGCAACGCCTGTGCAGCTCGTCGATGGCCGGGTACGGCGGCTGGGCGCCCCGCACGCTGCACAGAAGGACATCGAGACCTGGCAGAACGTGCGCGTACAGCACCGGTTCATCCTGTGCGCGTGCCCGGGCAATCTTCGTGTCCAGCTGACCAAATGGCTTGAAATGCCGCAGCACGGCGAGAAAAGACTCGTCGCCGTCGGCCTTCACGCGCTTACGCTTTTTCGGGAAGGACATAAAAACTCGCCTGAAAAAGAATTGCAAGAAACGCAGCGTCCTCATGCGGCCACTCCCGTCTTGCGCGCCGCACGTCGATCTTTTATAGCGCATCGATGTGATCAGGTCACGGTGAATCGGGCCACTCATGTTGCAACCGGCGGTGAGCCGATGCACGTTCCTGGCGCACGATTCGTGCCGATGACCGTTTGGCGGCCCGCTTGGCATCCCTCTGAGCATCTATCTCAATAATAGTCCTGCTGCTACCCGCTCGAACAGCTTTCGTAAAGAAAAAAGCGGGTGGGCGCACCAAGCGGATTGGGTGGCCATTCGGGCAGACCCGCGTGCGCCGCGCGGGTTCCGCCTTGGGCGAACGGGTTTGCCCGTCTAGACGCGCGGCGATTTCTTGAGTTCGTCGCGAATCTCGCGCAGCAGCAGCACGTCTTCCGGCGTCGCGGGCGGCGGCGTGGCTTCGGCCGGCTTGCGCAGATTGTTGATGAACTTGACCATCAGAAAGATGATGAATGCGAGGATGGCGAAATTGATCACCGCGGTGATGAACGAGCCGTAACCGAACACGGCGACGCCGGCGGTCTGGAGATCCTTATACGAGTCGGGATTGCCCTTGAAGGTCGGGGGTATGTGCCCGAGCCGTACGAAGAGATTGGAAAAATCGAGGCCGCCCGTGGCGAGACCGACCACCGGCATGATCAGATCCTTCACGACGGAGTTCACGATCGTCGAGAATGCGCCGCCGATGATCACGCCGACCGCGAGGTCCATGACGTTGCCCTTCAGGGCGAAGTTCTTGAATTCTTCAATCATGCTCATGCGCGGCTTCCTCCAGTTTGAATTAGACGGTTGTGCGGGCCAAAGCGGCAGCAAGGGCTATGCCATTGATACGCCCGCGAAACGCAACGCGAGTCGCGTTTCATTGCGGGCACCGTCAATGATAGTCAATTCGATTGTGGATCGCGCGGGCGCCGAAATTCGCTCAGGCTGCCGGCACGCGCCCCACGCTGATCGCCGCGCAGAAGGCCGCGTGGTCCGCGACCGTTTGCGCGCCGTAGCGCTCGGCCCACATCGCATAGGCCGCGTCGAGCCGGTCCGAGTTGCCGCAGTATCCCGCGATGAGCGCGGCGTCGCCGGTGCGCGCGTGGGCGCGGGCGAGCAGCAGGCCGAGACACCACGCATAGAAATCGAAGGTGGCGCCGTGCAGCCAGTCGACGGGAATGGAGCCGCGGATCTGCTTCATCTGTCGTACGTAGAAATCGCGGCCGGAGATGGTCGTCCAGCCGAGCAGCGCATCCGAGGAACTCTGCATGAGCCGCTGGCCATGCACGACACGCCGTCCCTGATGGCGAAACGCCTCTTCCGGCGGCGGTACGAAGGGCGCGGCTGCGGGCACGATGCCTTCCTTCACCTGAATGAAAAGCGGGTCGCCGAGCGCGCGGCCCTGCATCAGCACGAGATACGCGCGCGTGCCGACGCTGCCCACGCCGACAACGCGATGCGCTACATCGGCGACGTCGTAGCGTTCCAGCATCATGCGCCATTCGCCAGCGATGGTCTGCAGATACGCCTTCAGGCCATCGATCACATGATTTTTTTCGGCGGCGTCGAGCTTCGTGAGGATCGGCGGATCGACCTTGAAGCGGTAGCTGTTGCCCACAGGTTCCGCGACTTTCGCGAGCATCGTTGCGTGCGATCGCTTCATTGCACGCTCGACGGTCTTTTCGATGGTCGCCTTTTCGTCGGCGTCGAGCTTCATCGGAGCGTCCATGTGCAGCGCGCTCGCATACGAGCGCATCTGCCAGAGATCGTAGGGGCTCACTTGCCAGAGCCCGCCCATGGTCGTGCGATACGCGGCGCATGCCGAGCGCACCGCGCGCTCGCGCCCGGGTGCGTCGACGCCGTTCTCGCGCGCCGCGACGTTGATGCTCGCAGTCAGGCGCTTCAGATCCCACTCCCACGGGCCGACGAGCGTTTCGTCGAAATCGTTCAGATCGAACACGACGTCCTGGCGCGGCGTGCGAAAAAGGCCGAAATTATTGATATGCGCGTCACCGTCGATGATCACGTTATGCCCGATCGACGGCGACTTCGCCAGATCCCACGCCATCACGGTCGCGGAACCGCGCAGGAACGCGAACGGCGATTCGGCCATGCGCTGCATGCGCAGCGGAATGAGCCGCTCCTGCCGGCCGGCGTTGCCCGCGAGCACGCGCTCGACGGGATCGGGCCGGTCGGGCTCGGGCGACCAGGCGCCGTGGGCGTCGAACGGGACGGCGTCGCGCAGCGCGCGTCCGCTGGCGCGGCTTCCGTCAGCCGTGCCGGTGTTCTGCGTATTCGTCGAGGCGGAACCAGGGCGTGTAGACAAGGCGTGCTCTCCTTCGGCGATGAGGGGTGTCCAGCGTTCGTCGAACGCAAGGTATGCGCGGCGCGCCTGACAGGAAGGTTTTACACGCGCCGAGCCTCAGGCGTATGCCTGGCAACGGCGCGAACCGCACGAAGCAAGCCGCGCGCCGAGGCATCGCACGGGCACGTGAAATGCTCCTAACGATCCGCCTTAAGCCCTGCAATGCCAGCGCACGATCCCGACGCCTCGCGCGTCAACCATCCGAACACATCATCTCATGCCGAACGAACTCCGCATTGCCGAAGGCTCCCCATTTCCGCTCGGCGCGACCTGGGACGGAAAGGGCGTCAATTTCGCGCTGTTTTCCGCGAACGCGACCAAAGTCGAGTTGTGCCTCTTCGACGAAAAGGGCGAAAAGGAAACGCAGCGCATCGAACTGCCCGAATACACCGACGAAGTCTGGCACGTCTACGTGCATGGGCTCGAACCGGGCGCGGTCTACGGTTACCGGGTGCATGGCCCGTATGCGCCGGAAGCGGGACATCGCTTCAATCCGAACAAGCTGCTGCTCGATCCGTATGCGAAGGCGCATGTCGGCACGCTGAAGTGGGATCCGGCCGTGTTCGGCTATACGCTCAATGCCGAAGGCGACGATCTCACCTTCGACGAACGCGACAGCGCGCCCTTCATGCAGAAGTGCCAGGTCGTCGACCAGTCCTTCACGTGGACGCACGCGACGCGCGTGCGCGTGCCGTGGGAACACACGATCTTCTACGAGACGCACGTGCGCGGGTACACGAAGCTGCATCCGGCGATTCCCGAGCACATGCGCGGCACCTTCGAAGGGCTCGGTCAGAAGGAGGTGGTCGAGTACATCAAGAGCCTGGGCGTGACGTCGGTCGAGCTTTTGCCGATCCACGCGTTCGTCAACGACAGTTACCTGCTCGACAAGGGCCTCACGAACTACTGGGGTTACAACACGATCGGCTTCTTCGCCGCCGATCCGCGCTACTTCGCGCGCGGGCCGGGCGTCGTCGCCGAGTTCAAGGAGATGGTCGACCGGCTGCACGAAGCAGGGCTCGAAGTGATTCTCGACGTCGTGTACAACCACACGGCCGAAGGCAACGAGCGCGGGCCGACGCTGTCGTTCCGCGGCATCGACAATGCGTCGTACTATCGCCTGATGCCGGAAGAGGCGCGCTATTACATCAACGATACCGGCACGGGCAATACGCTCAATCTCTCGCATCCGCGCGTGCTGCAGATGGTCACCGACAGCCTGCGCTACTGGGTGACCGAGATGAACGTCGACGGCTTTCGCTTCGACCTCGCGACGATTCTCGGACGCGAGCCTTACGGCTTCGACGAAGGCGGCGGCTTTCTCGACAGTTGCCGGCAGGATCCGATTCTCTCGAGCGTGAAGCTCATCGCCGAGCCGTGGGATTGCGGTCCGGGCGGCTATCAGGTCGGCGGCTTTCCGCCGGGCTGGGCGGAATGGAACGACCGCTATCGCGATACGGTGCGCGAGTTCTGGAAGGGCGACGAGGGCGTGTCGCCGGAACTCGCGACGCGCATCACCGCATCGGGCGACAAGTTCAACAAGCGCGGACGCCGGCCCTGGGCGAGCGTGAACTTCATCACGGCGCACGACGGCTTCACGCTCAACGATCTCGTCTCGTACAACGAGAAGCACAACGAGGCGAACGGCGAGGACAACAAGGATGGCCACTCGGACAACAAGTCGTGGAACTGCGGCGTCGAAGGCCCGACCGACGACGCGGAGATCCGCGCGCTGCGCGAGCGCCAGAAGCGCAACATGCTCGCGACGCTGCTCTTCTCGCAGGGCACGCCGATGCTGCTCGCGGGCGACGAGTTCGGCCGCACGCAAAATGGCAACAACAACGCGTACTGTCAGGACGACGACATCAGCTGGGTGAACTGGGACATCGACGACGATGGCCGCGCGCTCACCGAGTTCGTGCGCAAGCTGACGACGCTGCGTCACACGCTGCCGGTGCTGCGGCGCCAGCGCTTTCTCACGGGCGAGTATAACGACGAGTTACAGGTCTCCGATGTCAAATGGCTCGGCACGACCGGCGACGAGCTCACGCAGGAGCAATGGGACGATCCGAACATGCGCTGTTTCGGCGTGGTCATGGACGGGCGCGCACAGGCGACGGGCATCCGCAAGCCGGCATCGGATGCGACGCTGCTGCTGATCGTGAACGCCTATCACGACGTGGTCGATTTCACGCTGCCGGACATTCCGGGCCCCGACGAATGGATTTGCCTGATCGACACGAATGCGCCGATCCGCGAGGAGCTTCCGGAGTTCGACGCCGACGACGTGTATCAGGTGACCGGCCGCTCGCTGCTGTTGTTCGCGCTTCAGCCGCGCGGCGCGACCAGGCGTATTTTCAAGCGGCTGGAAGAGGCGCTGACGGACGAAGTGCCGCCCGATGGCGAAGAGAAGAAAGCGGGGAGCTGAATCGCGGATTGTCGGACGCTGCGCGCGACCGGTTATCATGCGATTTTTGCGATAGCGGCAGGAGGCGGCGCGAGCCGCCTTCTTTTTTGCACGATGCTCGTTTCTTTCACGTATGAACGCGCGGCCGCCGAACGCCGCGCGGCGCCGGCGGCATGATCCTGCATGCCATCCTGCGCGTCGCGAGCTGGGATCAGCTCGAACGCATCTGGGAATTCATCGTCGGCTTCTTCAAGTTTCTGTGGGGCCTGTTGCGCTTTCTGGGTGGCGGATGAAGCGCTGACCATTCACGCAGAAACAAAAGGGCCCCGTGCGAACGGGGCCCTCGACGATGAATGCGCGGCCGGATCAGGAATCGCGCCAGCTGTCATCGTTGCTGCCGAGGTCGAGGCCTCCGCCTCCGCCGCCTCCGCCGCCGCCGTCGTTCCAGTCGTTCGAGCCGTTGCCGAAATCGAGGCCGCCGCCGTTGTTATTGCCGAAATCCAGCCCGCCGTTGTCGTTCTGCGGAGGCCGGTCGACCGGCACGTCGCGCTCGATCACGCGATCGCGCCCATGCGACAGCGCTTCGCCGAGCAGCACGCCGGTAAGCAGTCCGCCCATGCCGCCGCCGAAACCGCCGCCGCCCTGCTGAATGATCACGGGCGGCTGCTGCCCTTGCTGCGGCGGATAAGGCGCTTGCTGTGGATATTGCTGCTGGCCGCGTCCGAAGCGCTCGGCTTCCTGCGCGTACGGCGAGGCATTCGGCGCGCCGGCCTGAGCATTGGTGGCCGCGTTCGGATCGGGGCGGCCTTCGGCGCGCGCCTTCAGGCTCGCAACCTGATTTTCCAGATCTTCGATCGCATACGGCGGCACCGGATTTTTCGAGTTCGACAGCGACTCGACCATCTCGCGCAACTGCGTTTCCGCGCCTTCGACGTCCTTCAACAACGCTTCATGACCCGGCGCGGTGGAGAGACGCACATCGAGCTTGAGCGTACGTACCTCGTTGAGCAGTTCGGTCGCGCGCTTGATCTGCGAGCGGCGGTCGTTCTCGGCCTGACCATCGTCGCGTGAGCGCGCCCTGCGCAAGCCCCAGCGCAAAACGAGTGCGATCGCCGCGATCAGCAGAGCGAAACCGATCCACGCGCCCATGCCGATACCGTGCTTTTGCGGCGCGGCGGCGGCCTGATCCTGACTGAAGGGGTTCTGCGTCTGCGCGCTCGATGTGGTTGCGCCATTGTTCGATCGCGGGGAGATGCTCGCGCGCGTCGCATCGGCCTGTATGCGGGCTTGCGTCGACGCGAAGCGCGACGGATCGGTGAAACTCAACGAAGGATCGAGCGACTTCGCCTGCTGCAGATGCGAAAGGGCATCGCTGTAGCGGCCCTCGCGGTCGAGCACTTGGGCGTAGAGGTAGTGCGCGTGCGCGTTCTTCGGATGCGCGGAGAGCACTTCGCTCAATTGGGAGTCGGCCTGCTGCCAGTTGCCCTGCGTCATCGACTGCTCGACCTGCTGCGCGGTCGGCACGGCGAACGCGAGCGG
The DNA here is from genome assembly GCF_905220305.1 of Caballeronia sp. J97. Classification (NCBI taxonomy): domain Bacteria; kingdom Pseudomonadati; phylum Pseudomonadota; class Betaproteobacteria; order Burkholderiales; family Burkholderiaceae; genus Caballeronia; species Caballeronia sp. J97. The sequence goes on from NZ_CAJMZL010000023.1 coordinate 75,157, forward strand.
AGAAGCGAGCGACAGCGACAACGCCAGAGCCGTCAAAGTCTTTTTCATGATGCGGGCCGGACGCGCTGGGCGTCCGCCTCCTGTCGATGCTGCGAACGGGTATTGCAAATCGTATTGCTCGAGGTAACGCATATTCGTGCGACGCGTGGCCGACTCGGGAGTTCGCCGCGCGTGCGCACGTTCCGATGCCAGCACTTACTGGGCCGGCGTATTCAACTGCTTCTTCAGCGCTTCGAGACGGTCTTCGACGGACGGCCCGCGATTGAGCGCGGCGAGCTTGTCGTCGAGCGCCTTGCCGGACTTCTGATCCGCCGAATTCAGGCGTGCATCCGAGCGGGCGTTGGCGAGCTGAATCTTGTCTTCGAGCTTCTGAAAGTCCTCTGAAAGATTCTTGCCGCCGATGCCGCCCAGCGCCGTCGCCGCGGTGTCCTTCGCCTGCGCGATTTGCTGCTTCGCCTGAAGAATGTTCGAACGCGCGTTGAGGTCGTTGCGGCGCTGACGCATGTCCGTGATCTGCTGCTTCAGATGTTCGACGGAAGGCTCCAGCGTTTTCAGTTCCGCCGCGAGCGCGTCGCGTTCTGTTTCGGCGTTCGCCTGCGCCGCGAGGGCCTCGCGCGCGAGACCTTCATCGCCTGACTGCAACGCGCGTTTCGCGCCGTCCTCGTACTTCTTTGCCTTGTCGGCGGCGGCGTCGCGCTTGCTCTGCTGCGTGGCGACCTGCGCTTCGATCTCGATCAGCGAGTTTTCCGCCTTCGCGATGCTGTCGTCGAGCTCGCGCACGATCTGGCGTGCGTCGCGCGAAGGGTCTTGCATGGTGTCGGCGGCGTCGTTCAAGAGGCCTTTGACCGTGCGCGTGATGGAATCGAAAAGCGACATGTATTTCTCCTGGATGAAGACGGCGGCGTGCGCTCACCTGCGTGCCACGCGGCTCGAATGTGAGGCGCAATGCGCGGGAATGCAAGCGCAACGTGAGCATCACGTTCACGCCGGGTTTACCCGCTCATTAGAGCATGCCGTGGCTTAATCGGGACTTAACGGAAGGTTAAGGAGTGTAACGACGCGCCTTGCCAGGAGGCGTAAAGCGGGCCGTGCGCGACTAACGACCGGAACGCGTGTCATCGGTGAGCGAGGCGTCGTCGCCTTGATCCGTATCGTGCTCCATTTCGTCGTCGGGCGCAGCGGGATCGGGGTGAGATTGCGGAATGGTGCGTGCCTGCGACGCGCGCTTGGTCGCGCTCGCCGCCGCCTCGCGGGCCTCGCGCGCGGCTGCTTTCGCGGCGACGCTCTTCAGCGCGGCGTTGAGCGGATCAGGTGCCTTGGGCGCGCGCAGACGATCGACGATGCCCGCGACCTTGATCTGCTCGCTGGTCGCGTTGAAGTTCAGCACCGCACGCCGCATGAGCTCGCTTACGCTGATGCCGAGGGTGTCCGCTGTCTTGCTGATGGCCAGCTTCTGCGCGGGAGTCACGAAAACAACGATGCGTTCGCTGGGTTTGGTCGTCATGAGCGGCTCGCAAACAGTAAGACGATCGTAATGAAACGATCGGGGCTTCGGTTCATCAAACGGCACGACATCTCTACCGCGGGCGCGAGACGTGTTGCGGGAACTCGCGATACATTCAGCCATCATATCGGTTTGCGCGCGGCCGTGCGTGTGGGCCACCTCGCATCACACGCAACGAGCGTTGCGCGAAAACGGCACGCGATCAAAGGCTTGGCTATTTTCTCATAGGGTTGTCCACAAGGCTCTCAACACTTTCTGTGGGTAACCCGATATTCGCACCGGCTCGCGTCATTTACTTACAAAAAAATCCCGCGGGTTTTGTGATGGCGCGCGCGGATTCTTTAAAATGTGCTGTTACTCTCGGTCGAAGCCGGCCCGCACATTCGCTCGTCCCGTCTTTGCAGTAGCGCCCGTACCGGCGCATCGCGGCGCGGCAGCGCGCGCGCTTCACAGCGCGCCGAACGAACCCAGTCATGCCTATCATCAAACGACCCGACTCATCGAAATCCACGCGATACGATCGCGAACCCCGCTGGAACGACTCTCGCAACGACTCACGCAACGACTCGGGCGGCCGCAACGGCGGTGGCGGCCGCAATGGCCGCGATGGCCGAAACGATCGCAATGAACGTGGCGGCCGGGGCCGTTCTCCGCTCGCGCGCATCGCGCTCTGGTTTGCGGGCTTTGCGGCCATCGGCGTCGTGATCGGCGCGCTCATCGTCGGGTATGCGCTCGTCGTCATGGGGCCGAATCTGCCCTCGCTCAATGCGCTCATCGATTATCGGCCGAAGGTGCCGCTGCGCGTCTATACGGCCGATCACGTGCTGATCGGCGAGTTCGGCGAGGAGCGCCGCAGTCTCGTGCGCTTCCAGGACATCCCCGATCAGATGAAGAAGGCGGTCCTCGCGATCGAGGACTACCGCTTCTACGAGCACGGCGGCGTCGACTTCATCGGCATCCTGCGCGCGGGCGTGAGCGATCTGATGCACGGCGGCGCATCGCAAGGCGCGAGCACGATCACGATGCAGGTCGCGCGCAACTTCTTCCTGTCGAGCGAGAAGACCTATACCCGCAAGATCTACGAAATGTTGCTCGCGTACAAGATCGAGCGCGCGCTCACGAAGGATCAGATTCTGGAGCTGTACATGAACCAGATCTATCTCGGCGAGCGCGCATACGGTTTTTCGGCTGCGGCGCGCGTGTACTTCGGCAAGGACCTGAAGGACATCACGCTGGCGGAAGCGGCGATGCTCGCGGGTCTGCCCAAAGCGCCGTCGGCGTATAACCCGGTCGTCAATCCGAAGCGCGCGAAGGTGCGTCAGCAGTACATCCTCAAGCGCATGCTCGATCTGAATTTCATCACGCGCGAGCAATTCGATCAGGCGAGCGCCGAGGACATCCACACGAAGTCCGCGGGTACGGAATACGGCGTGCACGCCGAATACGTCGCGGAAATGGTGCGGCAAATGATGTACGCGCAATACAAGGAAGAGACGTACACGCGCGGCCTCACCGTGACGACGACCATCGATTCCGCCGATCAGGACGCCGCCTACAAGGCCGTGCGCAAGGGCGTGATGGACTATGAACGCCGGCACGGTTATCGCGGGCCGGAGGGCAATATCAATCTGCCGTCGAACCCTGACGACCGCGCGGAGGCGGTCGAGGACGCGCTCGTCGATCATCCGGACAACGGTGAGCTCGTCGCGGCAGTCGTGACGGCCGCGAGCCCGAAGCAGGTGACGGCGCAGTTCGTCGGCGGCGATACCGCGACCATCGCGGGCGAAGGCCTGCGCTTCGTCGCGGGCGGGCTGCGCAACAATGCATCGAAGGCGCTCGCGATCAAGCCGGGCTCGATCGTGCGTCTCGCGAAGGACGACAAGGGCAACTGGCAGATCACGCAGTTGCCGCAAGTCGAAGGCGCGCTGGTTTCGATGACGCCGCAGGACGGCGCGATCCGCGCGCTCGTCGGCGGTTTCGACTTCAACAAGAACAAGTTCAATCACGTGACGCAGGCGTGGCGCCAGCCGGGGTCGAGCTTCAAGCCGTTCATCTATTCCGCGGCGCTCGACAAGGGTCTCGGACCGGCGACCATCATCAACGACGCGCCGCTGTACTTCCCGGCGGCGGGCGGCGGCGACGCATGGGAGCCGAAGGACGACGACCAGCCCGACGGCCCGATGTCGATGCGCACCGGCCTGCAGAAGTCGAAGAACCTCGTGTCGATCCGCATTCTGTCGTATATCGGCACGGGCTACGCGCAGGACTTCGTCACGCAGAAGTTCGGTTTCGACAAGGACAAGACGCCGCCGTATCTGCCGCTCGCGCTCGGCGCCGGGCTCGTCACGCCGCTCCAACTGAGCGGCGCGTACTCGGTGTTCGCGAACGGCGGATATCGCATCAATCCGTATCTGATCGCCGACGTCGCCGATGCGCGCGGCACGGTGATCTCGCGCGCCAATCCGCTCGTGGCCGGCAGCAACGCGCCGCAGACGCTCGAACCGCGCAACGCGTACATCATGAACAGTCTGCTGCACACGGTCGCGACGCAAGGCACGGGCTCGGGCACCAACGTGCTCAAGCGCAACGACCTGCAAGGCAAGACCGGCACGACCAACGACGCGAAGGACGGCTGGTTCGCGGGCTATCAGAAGCAGCTCGTCGCGGTCGCGTGGATGGGCTACGACCAGCCGAAGACGCTCGGCAGCCGCGAATTCGGCGCACAGCTCGCATTGCCGATCTGGGTCGAGTACATGGGGCGCGCGCTGCGCGGCATTCCGCAGGAGCAGATGGCGCAGCCGGACGGCATCACCACTGTCGACGGCGAGCTGTTCTACGCCGATCGCACGCCGGGTGCGGGCTTCGTCGCGAGCATCGGGCTGGATAACACCAATCCGATGGCGGGCGACGCCACCACGATGGGCGGCGTGGGACCGGCGGGCATGCAGGCGCCGCCAGCGCCGCAAGTCACGACCGACGAGCGCAAGCAGATCATGGATATGTTCAGCAGGCCGTGATGTGAGTTTGCGCATCCGATAAAAAAAGCGCGCCGGGCTTCATCGAAACCCGGCGCGCTTTGCGTTTGAGACGCTCGCGTTCAGTGGCCGACCGTCGCCGCCGACTTCAACTCGCAGTTCACGTTGAGCGTGGACTTGTCCGCGAACGAAAGGATGAGGGGAATCGTCGAGCCGACCTTGAGCGGCGTGGCCGGTTCTTCCAGCATCAGGTGATAGCCCTTCGGCGCGAAGCTCAGCGTGCCGTGCGCGGGAACGTCGACGGAATCGACCGGCGACATCGTGGCCGTGCCGTTCTTGCTTTCCGACTTGTGCATCATCGTCATGCCGAACGCGGGCGTATTCGCGGCCGTGAGTGTCGCGGGCTTGTCGCCGTTGTTCGCGACGGTGAAGTAGCCCGATGAAGGCAGATTCGGCGGCATCGCGCGAACCCAGCAATCGCGGGCTTCGAGCGTCGCGGCCTGCGCGAACGATGCGCAGGCGAGCGCGCCCACGAGTAGAGCGATTTTTTTCATTGTGTCCTCACTTGACGGTGAAGTTGTAGTGACCTTGCGTGCGATGCCCGTCGGCCGCGACCGCCGTCCATTGCACCTTGTAGACGCCCGGCGCGAGAGCGGGAAGCGCGACGCTCATGTGCTTCTTGTCGCCGTCATCGACCGTGGATTTGGCGGTGTTGACCTGCGTGCCCTGCGCATTGGTGACGATGAGCTTGCTGAACGTCGGTTCGAGCGCTTCGCCGAACTCGATGGCAACTTCGTGCGGCGCGTCGACCGTTGCGCCGGGGCCGGGTTGTTGCAGCTTCGGCAACGCGTGTGCGAGCGCGAGTTGCGCGGAGCCGATGAACGCCAGCGCGAGCGCGCCGCGCATGAACGATGATGAAAGCATGATGTGTCCTTGCGTGCTCGAAGCGGCCAACGCTTCGAACGATGCTTGCCGTGGGCGAATGGAAGACTTCATCTCGCGTCATGCGAGGCGTCGAGTCTCCGGGTGCGGATGCCGATCAGGCGAAGGCGGGCGGGGCGCGCGGTTGCGCGGCGCCGAGCCACGCGCGGCGAGGCGCATCGGCGAATGTGGCCGCGATGAAAACTTCGCGCGGCCCAAGCGCGGAGAATGCCCGATCGAGCGATGTGGGCGGCGTGGGCGCGTGTGCGATGAGATCGCAATAAGCGCACGCCTGCAGGTGATCGGCCGCGTCGTGCCGCGGGTGATGCGCTTCGGGCGATGCTTGCGTATCGGATGCGCACACGGCAGCGAGCAGCGATTCGATGCGCGCATGCTCGAACGCCTGCGATGCAACGGGCGCGAACGAAAGCAGCAGGATCGCGCATATCGCAACGAACCCGCCGATCTTTCCGATAATGCCCCGACGCAAGTGATGCATGCCGCGCTCGATCCGTTTTCGATACAAGGCCGATGATGAACGAAGGATTATGCCACGCGCGTCAGCGCGCTCTTCGCGTCGCAGCGAGACGGTTCGACGCAGCATCGATGCTTCGTTTCTTCTCTTTTCTTCGGTTCGAGCGAATAGGGTGTTGCGACAAAGTGGGCGATGACTTATAATCTTTTCTTCGACGGACGCGGGGTGGAGCAGTCTGGCAGCTCGTCGGGCTCATAACCCGAAGGTCGTAGGTTCAAATCCTACCCCCGCAACCATTAAGTGCAGTGCGAGTTCAGTGCCGTCAAGAATCACGCAGAAAAGCCCGGTCAAGCCGGGCTTTTTGCTTTTCAGCGCGCATATCGTCGATGTGAGAAACGCGAAGTCGCAATTGAACCGTTTCATGGCCAACGCGCACATCGCGGCCTCACATGCGCATGTCAAAATCGCAAGGCCATTCCCCGCCTACAAAGGAGTCGCTCGCTCATGGACATTCCACACGCTCTGCAGGCTATCGCGCGTCAGGAACACACGCTCGTGTTTCCGCAATTTCACGCCGAACACGCGTGGCAGATCGGTTCGCAGTTGCGCGAGATGGCGCTCGCGCGCGACGCGGCCGTCGTCATCGATGTGCGCACGTTCGGACACAAGCTCTTCCATGTCGCGCTCGAAGGCACCACGCCCGATAACGCGCGCTGGGTCGAGCGCAAGTCGCGCACCGTCGAACATTTCCGTCGCAGCTCATACGCTATCGGCCTCACGCTCCAGCAGGCCGGCACGACCCTCGCCGAGAAGTACACGCTCGATCCCAAAGAATTCGCGACGCACGGTGGCGCGTTTCCCCTGCGCGTGCAAGGCGCGGGCGTGATCGGCTCGGTCGCGGTGTCGGGTCTGCCACAGCGCGACGATCATCAACTGGTGGTCGAAGCGCTATGCGCAGTGCTCGGCGAGAATTTCGGCGACCTGTCGCTCGGGCGCGACTGAGCCAATCGACGACGCACACGTTCAGGAGAGACTCGACGCCGATGCGCTCAACCGCTTATGTGCTCCTCGCCATTGCCATCGTCGCCGAGGTCGTCGCGACGTCCGCGTTGCGCGCCTCCGATGGCTTCACGCGCGCGCTGCCCGCGGCCATCGTCGTGGCCGGATACGGCGTGTCGTTCTATCTGCTCTCGCTGACCTTGCGCGCGCTGCCCGTCGGCGTCGTGTATGCCGTGTGGTCGGGCGCGGGCATCGTGCTCATCACGCTCGTCGCGGCGCTGCTCTTCAAGCAGATACCCGATCTGCCCGCGATGTTCGGCATGGGCCTCATCGTCGCGGGCGTGGTGGTGCTCAACGCATTCTCGAAAATGAGCGCGCACTGACACGCGCTTACTTGCAGCGCACGATCATCGAGCGGTTCTTGACGTTCGCGGAGACCACGTTGCTGATGCCGCCGCCGGTCGGGCCACCTTCCTCGTTGTCCTTCGACACGATGTCGTAACCCGTCGCGCCGCATTTCTTGCCGGCGAGCACGTAGCAGCTCGCCCAGCTCGATCCGGCATCCGCGCCGCTGCAGTTGACGGCGTAGCCGGTCTGTCCATCGGGAAGGTTGATGAGCGATGCCTCGTTCGACGATGCACATGCGCCGAGCATCGCGCTCGCAATCACAGCCGCGCCGAGCGTCGTGGCGCGTAGCCACGAGAAGCGCGAGACAGCGCCGCCATGTGCGACGCGTGCGGAGATACGGCGCATGCGCCGACCGGGTTCCTTCATCTTTACCTCGTGTGAGCGAATTGCGATGCGCGCCGCAAGCCGCGAATCCGCGGCAGGGCGTTTTTTTGAGATGTGCATTGTCCCACACGCGCCTTACGCGACACGTAAGCGGTTGTTAGCGGCATTCGCGCGGGCGCGATGCTTGCGAATGAAGAGCAGATGGCGGGCACGCACCGCTGCGACTTGCCGATGAACTATTTTCCGGATCGCGCGCCTTAACCGTCTGGAATTTCGGTTGGAATTGCCTGTCGGGCATAGAAGCGTATCGGCACACTCGCCCGGCAGAATCAAGGGAGGCAAAAACCATGGCGGAAAGAGTCACGGGGCCGTATCGAGGGTATTACATCAGCGCTTCGGCGCGGCTCGTGCAGACGCACGGCGAAAACGACGGCGTCGCACCGATCTATGTCGGCTCGGTGAGCCTCGCGCGCGGCGGCCCCGACGACGTCCATCGCTTTGAAGCGCTCGTCGATCTCGGGCCCGAGCGGCGCTTCGCGACCGAAGGCGAGGCGCTCGCGCACGTGGAGCAGGCGGCGCGCGAGTACATCGACCGCCTGCTGCAATCGACGTGATGCGTCCCGTTCATCTGCGACACACCGTGCTGTACGACGTCGCCAATTGCCTGATCGATCTTTTCCCCAGCGGCGCGGACGTCGCGGAAGTGGGTCTGGAGGCGACGCCCGCGCTCTTCGTGAGCTGGCGCACGAGCGGCGTCGCGAATCATCCCGGCAATATCGCTTGGGGCGTGCACTATCGCTTCGACGCGCAAGTGCTGCGTGACTATCCGCATCTGTCGCACGACGCGCGTCAACGCGTTTGCGAGCGCGTGCGCGAAATGAGCCGGCTGCTCGACTTCAACTATGCCGATCCTTTGGCGAGCTCGCTGCTCGTCGTGGATGTCGACGAAGCCGTGCTCACCGCGTAAGCCGCATAAGCGACCGATGAGCGGCACGACGCTGGACCGCGCGGCGCGAGCGCGAGTACCATAGCTGCCGAATCGATTCGTGCGATCGTTTGCGGCGCTGCATTGCAAACGGGCTCGCACGGAACGCAGCGATGGAGCGCCTGAACGTCTTCGCGTAGGTTCCGGCCGATGCATTGATCGACCGGCCCCGCCGCATCAGCAACGAGACAATCATGAATATTCGATTCCTTCCGGACGCGCCCGATTACCGCGACTCGAACCTCACCGTCGAGTTCGCCGCGCTCGTCGATGGCCGGCGCGTGCCGTGCGCCATTTCGGTCGAAGCGCTGGAAGACCATTTCGGCGCACAGAGTTACGACAGCGCCGGCTGGATCGACGCATTCGATGCGGCCCGCCCGCGCATCGAAGCGGTCGCGCGGGAGCATCTGCGCGTGACCAACGGCATGCCAGTGCTCCTGAAAAGCGGGCACTTTCCGCCGGGACGCGTAACGGTGTGAACCGCTGACCGTCCGCTCTTACACGGCGCGATGTAAGACCTCCATCGCGCCGTCTCGCTAATCGGCACCGGATACGCCGCGCATCCTTTCGCGGGATCGCGCAACGGAGTACCATCGCTGTATTCGCCGCACGCGATGCGATTCGCTCGGCACATTATTTGCTCAACGCCATGCGCTTTGGTTGAGCAAGCAAATATAAAAATCGCGCGGGGTCGTCATGCTTCAATCCTTTCTTCACTCACTTGTCGAGTCCAATGCGCTATGGCTCATCTGGGCAGCCGTTGGTGTGCTGATTCTTGCGCTGTGCATCGTGTTCGCGTCGGTCCTGCTTGGGGACTCGGACGAGCCGCTCTATCGGGCGGCGTCGCGCCGGGACGACGACGGCAAGATGATCATTTGAGCGCGCGCGGGCGCGCCGCGATTTGACTTCGAAAGAGGCGGTGCCGACAATGCCTCGCATGGGTCCGCAAGAGCGGCGCACCGAGCAAAGACGCGAGCAGCGCCAGGCGCTGCGCGAGCGCATACTCGAAGTGTCACGCGAAATCGTGAGGCGCGAAGGGTTCGCCTCGCTCTCGATGAGAAAACTGGCCGAGGCGATCGACTATTCGCCCGCGGCCCTCTATCTTCATTTCAAGAGCCGTGGCGATATCGCGCGGGCGTTGCGCGTGGAAGGGCATGCGAGTCTGCGTGACGCGTTCCTCGCGCACACGTCGATCGCGGACCCCGCTGCGCGCCTGAACGCGATGGGGCGCGCCTATGTCGAATTCGGGCTGGCCGAGCCCGAGACGTATCGGCTGATGTTCATGGAGCCCGCAGGTTCCGCCGAGGCAGGCGCCGATGTTCCTCGCAACGGCGGCGCTCACGAGGCGGAACCCGGCGCGGCGACGCTTTCGCTGATCGCGGACGCGTTCGTCGAGTTGCGCGCGGCCGACCGGCTGCCGGCACGCGCCGCGCCGGTCGCGTGCGCGGAAGGACTGTGGGCGAATCTGCATGGCATCGTCGCGCTGAAACTGAATGGCGCGGCGTTGCCCGAGACGCCGGCCGCGACGCTCGTCGAGTTGTCGCTCGATGCGTGGTTCGCGCCGGCCAACCGAACCGAACCTCGATTCAGCTCAGCGAATCGACCCGACACCTCAACACGATGACCACCGAAGACATCCGTATCGACACCGCCAACGGCATCGGCTTCATTGCGCTCGATCGTCCGAAGGCACTCAACGCGTTGACTCCGCCGATGCTGCGCGCGATCAGCGAGGCCTTGCGCGCGTGGCGCCACGATCAGGCGATCCGCACTGTCGTCGTCTATAGCCCGCACGTGCGCGCGTTCTGCGCGGGCGGCGACATCCGCTTCCTCTACGAGTCCGCGCAGGCGGGCGATCGCGCCGCGGTCGACGCATTTTTCACCGACGAATACAAGCTCAACCACGCGATCTTCACGTTTCCGAAACCCTATGTCGCGGTCGTGAACGGCGTCGTGATGGGCGGTGGCCTGGGCATTTCGCAGGGCGCGCATCACACCGGCGGCCTGCGCATCGTCACGCAGTCGACCAGAATGGCGATGCCCGAGACGCGCATCGGTCTCTTTCCCGATGTCGGCGTGAGCTGGTTTCTCGCGCGCGCGCCGGGCGCGATCGGCCGTTATCTCGCGGCGACGGGCGCGAGCCTCACCGCGGCCGACGCGCTCTACGCCCGCATGGCGGACGCTTATCTCGACGACGGCGCGCTGCCCGGTCTCATCGAATCGCTGAGGCACCAGCGCTTTCTCGATGGCGTGGAGATCGTGCGCTTCGTGCAGAACGAGACGACGAAGTACAAGGTCGCGCCGATTCCCGAAAAGGGCGAGCTCGCCGCTGCGCGCACGATGATCGACAAGCATTTCGCGGCGGGCAACGGCGCGTCGATTCTTGCGTCGCTGGAGCGCGAGGCGGACATCGGCAACGACTGGGCGAAGCGCACGGCGGCGGAGTTGCGCGAGCGCTCGCCGCTGTCCGTCGATGTAGCGCTGCAGCAAGTCGACCGCGCGAAGTTCTCGACGATGGCCGAGACGCTGCGCCGCGACCTCGATCTCACGCGCACGATGTTCGAGCGTGGCGATGTGCTGGAGGGCATTCGCGCGCGCATCGTCGACAAGGACAACGAGCCGCGCTGGAGGATCGCGCGCGCCGAGGACGTGAACGCCGCCGAGGTGGATCGCATGTTCGAGAGCGCGTGGACGCCCGCGGCGCATCCGCTGCGGCTCTTGAAGGACTGATGCCGCAACGCGAGCGGCCCGCGCGGGCCGCTTTGCTGTCGGTGGCGGGTCAGCGCGGCTCGCTGCCGGCCATGAACGCGCGCATGAACACGAGCGCGCCCCAGCCCCAGATCGCATTGGCGATGAAGCTCGGCGCGAGGCGCGGCAGCATGTTGCCGCTCGGCCAGATGCCGCGTGCCGGATCGATGACGAACACGCCCACGGCCGTCAGCACGATGCCGCCGAATACGAGTGCGCCGATCCACGGCGCGGTGCGATCGGGTGCGACGCGCAGTAGCCACGCCATCAGCACGCCGAAGATCGAACTCCACAGCGCATTGGCGATGAATTCGGGGATGCCGAGCGGAATGAACGGAGCGGTGGAGAAGCCGGCCGGATCGACTAGACCGGCCGCGTGCAGCAGCGCCAGGGTCGATTCGCGAAAGAAGAGCGCGGCGAGAAAACCAGAAACGAACGGCAGAATGACTTTTTGCATTGGCTAGACCGCTTGGAGCCTTGAGGCGCGGTTCTCTCCGATTATCGGGACGAGCGCCATTATAGTGGCGTCGCGCGCGCTTCCAAGTCGGGTGCGAGGCCGTCGCGGGTTATTTTGCGGTCGCGTCGCTCGCCGGGCTGTGATGCAGCATGCGATCGCTGTTTTGCGGCGGATTCGGTCGCTTCACCGGCATGTTGTCGGGATTGTCGGGACGCGTGGCGCTCGCGGCCGCCGCGCCCGGTGGCTTGACCATCGACGCGTTGTCGTCCGGGCGCGCGGTCTGGGCGTATGTCGCGAATGACGAAACGAAGAGGAGGGCGGCGATCGCGAGGCGATGTCGGGGCATGGTTGGTCTCCGCGAAGGGGGACTTTCGACGCGCACGACGCGTGCCCGAGGCGGACGTAGAAAGCAAAAAGCCCAGTCATTCGACCGGGCTTTTTGCATGAATTCTCGGTGGGGTGGCTGATGGGACTCGAACCCACGACGACAGGAATCACAATCCTGGACTCTACCAACTGAGCTACAGCCACCACTGTTACCGCGATCCTGACTGCTTCAGAACCGCTGCAGCAATCAAGAAGCGAGATTATACGAACAATGATTGCGCTTGCCTAGTCCCTTTGAGCATCTTTTTCCGCCGCACGCGCATCAGGACTCGATCGTTTCCACGGCCTCGCGAAGATGGCTGCGCGCTTCGTCGAAAATCGTGAGATCGCCTTTCGCAAGACGGCGATTGTCGGACAACACACGACGCCATCCGCGCGCGCCGGCAACGCCGCGATACAACCCGAGCGCATGCCGGGTCACCGAGCCGAGATACGTGCCGCGCGCCAGTTCGTTGCGCGCGTAGTCGATGAGTCCCGCCTCGATGTCCTCGCGCGAAGGAGCCGGCGCATGCGCGCCGTAGAAGCGCGTGTCGACGTCCGCGAGCACATAAGGATTGTGATAAGCCTCGCGGCCGAGCATCACGCCATCGATATGCTTCAGATGTTCCTCGACTTCATCCAGGGTCTTGATGCCGCCGTTGATCGAGATCTCCAGATGCGGAAAATCGCGCTTCAAGCGATACGCGTACTCGTACTTGAGCGGCGGAATCTCACGATTCTCCTTCGGGCTCAGACCTTTGAGGATCGCGTTACGCGCGTGCACGATGAACACTTCGCAGCCCGCATCGGCGATCGTGCCGACGAAATCGCGCACGAACTCGTAGTCCTCGACCGCATCGACGCCGATGCGATGCTTGACCGTCACCGGAATCGACACCGCGTCGCGCATCGCTTTCACGCAATCCGCGACGAGCCGCGGCTCCTTCATCAGGCAGGCGCCGAATGCGCCGCGCTGCACGCGCTCGGAAGGGCAGCCGCAATTCAGGTTGATCTCGTCGTAGCCCCATTGCTCGCCGAGCTTCGCGCTTTTTGCGAGATCGGCCGGCTCGCTGCCGCCGAGCTGCAGCGCGACGGGCGCCTCTGCCGGCGTGAATGCGAGATGCCGCGCGACATCGCCGTGAAGCAGCGCGCCCGTCGTCACCATTTCCGTGTAGAGCCACGTATGACGAGACACGAGCCGGTGCAGGGAACGGCAGTGGCGGTCGGTCCAATCCATCATCGGTGCAACGGAAACGCGGCGCGGGCTGATCTTCGATACGGCTGACATGGGCGACGGCGGCCGCGCTTTCGTGCGAACCGCTTGAATTTCAAGGGGAATCCGAGATTTTACCGCAGCGCGGCAGAATATTCGTGCCGGCCGATCATTTCGCCCCGCGCAAACGTCGACCGCCTTCGTCCCGCCATGCTAGGATTTCCAAACCACCCCCCAACGACGACATTGGAGGCAGACATGGCTACTTTGGCGATCGACGGTGTGCGCTGGGTCAACGACCGCGTGACCAGCGTGCGCTGGGGCAGTTTCGATCCGGCCACGAACGGCTGGGCCGCGCCCACCACCATCGTGGATGTCCAGCAAGTCGTGGACGCCATCAAGAGCGGCAAAGAAGTCCGCACGCTCTTTACGCTCGGCGGGCGCCCATTCCTCGGTCCGAAAGTCAGCGCGCTGCCCTATACGAACGGGCACATCGGCATCGAGGCGCGCGTGCAGGACGGTCAGATCGAGAAATCGCTCGAAGATTTGCCGGCCGTCTGAACGCGCCGCGGAGCGCTCACGGAGACGAGTGTTGAATCGAGAACGGGCGCTCCGGTTCGAGAGCGAATTCATGCCGCGCATTGTCGAACGCGTGACGCGCGTCGTCGATCATGGCGTGCGTGTCGAAATCCTCCCGTATGACAGTCCGGCCGTGCCGACGCGTCTGCACGTCAGCGCCGGTCCGGCACCATGGGAGGGCGATGAACATCGGCGCGGGTATCCGTGTCCGCTGAATGTATTCCTGACCTGGGACGACGAAGAGATCGAGCGGCTGATGGCGCCCGGCGGCGAGGCCCGATTCCTGCGATACCTCGACGCGATCGGCGCCAAGCTCGATGCCTGGCAGGGCGCGCGCGATGTCGATCTCGCGACGCGCACGCAGGCGGAACCGATGGTGCTCTTCGGCGGTCTCGATTTCGAAGCCTGATCACGGCGGCCGGCTGCCGCCCGTTAGCGCCCGTTCAGCCGACGCATCGCATCGCCGGTGGATACGCGTCCCGCGGCACCGGCAGGGCGCATCAACATGAACGAGGAGGTCGGTATGGCATCGTCGAACGAAAGCGATCTGCGCGCATTCGTGCAGACCGCGGAACAGGCGGGCGGCTTCGTCTGGGTCATCACGCTGGTCGATTTTGCGGCGCGCGAGGTCAAGCGCGCGCTGGTTTCCGAAGAAAACTTCTCCACCGCCGACGCCGCCCGCGACGCAGGCAACGACCGCCTGAAGGGAATGTCCAACGACCGCTGACGAGAGGCCGGAGAGACGCCTTTCACTTCGTCGCGATCACCATGGAATCCGGCCCGACGAGAGGCTCGACGCGAGCCGTCGCGAATCCGGCTTCCTTCATCCACGCACAACATTGCGCGCCGGTGTAGTCGAAGCCTCCGGGCGTTTCGATCAGCATGTTCAGGCTCATCAGAAGGCCGAAGGCATTCTGTCGTCGATCGTCGTCGATGATCGCGTCGTACACGATCAGGGCTCCGCCCGGCGGCAGCGCCGCGTGACATTTCGCGAGCAGTTCCAGCTTCTGCGGCAGGTCCCAGTCGTGCAGGATGTGACCCATCACGAGCACGTCCGCCGACGGGCACGGGTCCCTGAAGAAATCGCCCGGATGAAACCGCAGCCGGTCCTGCAGGCCATTCGCGGCGACGTACTCGTCGAAGACCGGCCCGACTACCGGCAGATCGAAGCCGCCGCCCGCCAGATGCGGATGCGCGAGCGCCACCTGCACCGGAAGCGCGCCCTGCGCCGCGCCGATATCGATGAATGTGCGGTACTCGCTCCACGGAAACTGCCGTGCGATCGCCTGCGCCGCGCCCATGCTCACGCCGCTCATCGCCTGAAGAAAGCCGCGCAGACGCGCCGGGTCGCTATAGAGCGTCTCGAAGATGTCGCCGCCGTGCTTCGATTCGTTTTGCGGCAAACCGGTGCGCAGCGCCTCGGTGAGCGATCCCCAGAACGGATAGAGCCGCGCGTTCGCCATTTCCAGCAAACCGCCCACATACGAAGGCTTGTTCCGGTCGAGGAAGAGATCGGCATCGCTCGCGTTCGCGTATCGGCCGTCTTCGCGGCTGAGCACGTTCAGCGCGACGAGCGTATCGAGAAAATCCAGCGCGCCGCGCGGATGCAGTTCCAGTGCCTGCGCGAGTTCGTCTGCGTTTCGCGGACCGGACGCCAGTTGCGTGAACACGCCGAGTTCGACCGCCGACAGCAACGCCTTCGCTGCCCAGAACGCCATCCCCATCTGGAGCAGGCGCTCCGGACTGGCCGGCGCGTTCGTGCCGCCTTGCGCGTCTTGCATGATTCGCCTCCTGTCGAAGGTACGACGAAATGATGTAGCTGTAAGCACGCCGGAAAGGACTGCGTAACTCTAGGAGCCGATCGCGTCCGGTTCAAGGCGCAAGTGTGGGCCAAGGCACGCAGGGAAAACATGTTCGATGATATCGAACGAGTGCGGCAACCTCGTCGTACGGCAAGCGGTGCGCGTCCGTCCACAATGACTTCACACTGATCAACGTTCACAAGGAGAACGTCATGAATCGCTTCGAAGGCAAGACAGTTCTGGTTACCGGCGGCAACAGCGGCATCGGTCTCGCGGCGGCGCAGGCATTCGCGGCGGAAGGCGCGCGGGTCGTCATCACGGGCCGCGACGAAAGCGCGCTCGCGACGGCGCGCGCAACGCTCGGCGAGAAGGCCATCGCGCTGCGCAATGTGGCGGGCACGGTCGGCGCGGCGCGCGAACTCGCGCAAGCGCTCGCCGATGCGAACATCCGGCTCGATGCGATCTTCGTCAATGCGGGCGTGGGCACCTTCGCGCCGTTCACGGATATCGACGAGAAAGCGTGGGACGAAACTTTCGCGATCAATGTGAAGGGGCCGTATTTTCAGATTCAGTCGCTCGTGCCGTTGCTGAACGACGGCGCATCGATCGTGCTGAACGGTTCGATCAACGCGCACATCGGCATGCCGATGTCGTCGGTCTATGCGGCGAGCAAGGCGGCGCTGGTGTCGCTCGCGAAGACGCTATCGGCGGAATTGCTGCCGCGCGGCGCGCGCGTGAACGTCGTGAGTCCCGGTCCGGTCTCGACGCCGCTGCACGGCAAGCTCGGCCTTGTCGACGAAGCCGCCGCGCAACTCCAGAGTCAGATTCCGCTCGGCCGCTTCGGCAAGTCGAGCGAAGTGGCGGCGACGGTGCTGCATCTGGCGTCGCCGGAATCGGGCTTCATCGTCGGCACGGAAATCGTGATCGACGGCGGCATGAGCCAGCTCTGAACCCGCTCTGAGCCGGCGGCGGGGCGCGCTCAGCGCATCGTGGGCTGCAGCTCGCCCCAACCGACGAGGATCTGCTGGATGCTGCGCGCGTAGGCATCGCGATATTTGGGCGATTCCGAGTGATACGCGCCGATCGCGCGCCACGTGTTGCCGTACTTCACCATCTTCTGCTTCAAAAGCCACGCGGCGACGAACACGTTGACGCACGGATCGGCGAGCGCGCGATGCGGGATGCCCTGGCGCGCGAGGTCGGAGAAGTGGATCGAATTGATCTGCAACTGGCCGATATCGATCGAGCCGTTGGCGTTGCGATTGATCGCGGCGGCATCGCCTTTCGATTCGCGCCAGGCGACCGCGCGCAGCACGAGCGGATTGACGCCCTGATAGGCGCCGGCCTGTTCGAAACAGTCGTCGGCGTGAGCGCCGCGCGGCGCAAGCGATGCGCTCGCCAGCACGCAGACGGCGAGGGCCGCGTAAATCGGACGGAACATGGAGCGTGCCTCCTTCGGGAATGGAACGCGCGCCGCTTACGGCGCGAGCGCGATGTCGATGCGGCGCTCGACGTCCTTCATGTAGATGCGCGATTCGTCGGACACGACGAGGCGCGGCTCCGGTCCGTTGCATTTGCAATCGACGACGCGGCGCGCTTTTTTGCCTTTCTTGCCGGCGGGCCTGGCGGGCGCGTCGTCTTCGTCGCTGGCCGCCGGCGGCAGCATGGCGAGCGTGGGCAACGGCGGGTAGACCTTCTGGGCGACCGGGCCCAGCGCCGCGAGCGTTTGCACGGACGCGGGCGCGCTCACGTCGAGTGGGCCGGCGATGGCGCTCGCCGAGGGAATCGATATTCCGGCTGCAAGGATCAGGATCGGCATCTGGCGCATCGGGTCAACCTCCCACCATCGGTTTGATGGACACGCTGTACGGCTGGCGCGCGCCGGCGGTCAGGTTTTCAAGACTGAGCCTGACCGTATGCCGGGCGGGGACGCCTTTCCAGATCGCCTGATTGAGATACGGAAAGTCCTGCGCGAGCGCGGTGACGAGAATGGTCGTCGGCTGCTTTTGGGCAGCCGCGAGCGCGCCCGCTTTCGCGAGAATCGCGGTGAGCTGCGGGTCGCGCGCGCCGAGCGCATCGGCGGGAATCTCGAAGCGGATGATCTCGGCCGCCGCGGATGGCTTGTCGGCTTGGGCCGTGCTGGCCGCGGGCATCGGCGCGCAGCCGGTCACGGCGACGGCGACGGCGATGGCAAAAAGTGACGCTGCCCACTTCACTGGCATCTCCTGATTGAGTCATGGCGATATGCGAGTTGTCGGCGCGCGCGGGCGCGACTTGATAGCCGCGCGCAAACGTTTCGCAAATAGCAAGACTTGACTCAGAAGACGTCGATTCGGGAAATCGACTGACGCGGATCAGGGCGATCGACGCCGCGACCTTGCCGACGAGACCGTGAAATGACGCGGCGCGTCGATCAGATGGGCCACCATGCGCCGATGATCGGCTCGGCGTCGAGCGCGCGCAGGAAATCGTCGGCGAAGGCGTCGGCGGCAACCTGTCGCTCGAGTGTGCCTTCGGGGAAATCGTGGGGATTTTTCAGGCCGCGCGCGTGGCGGATGACGGCGACCGTTTCGGTCAGGGCGGCGAGGGCGTCGAGCGTGTGCGAGTTCATATCGCGGATTACGGCACCCGGCGCGAAGGCTTGAGCCCTCGCGTCATAAAACCTTCACGCCTTCGGCTTCCGATGCCCCGACACGAGCGCGCCGGCATCTCTCGCGAGCCCGAACAGATCGAGCACGCCGATGAGTCCGACGAACGCGACGATCAGAAACGCGACGCCGAAATCCTCCGGTCCGATGGAATGCGCATCGTGGCCGTGGAACCATTCGCCGATGCGCAGCGCAATCGCGCCGACCGCCACGCCGATGCCCATCGTCATCTGAAAGAGCGTGCTCGATAGCGCCGACGCGCCGCTCATCTGCGCTTTCGGCACATCCGCGAAGCTGAGCGTGTTGAGCGCCGTGAACTGCAACGAGCGCGACAAGCCGCTCGCGAACAGCACGACGACGATCACGAGTGTCGGCGTCGACGGCGTGAGCAGGCTCATCGCGGCGAGCGAGAGCGCGGCGAGCACGCCATTGACGATCAGCACGGGCCGAAAGCCGAACTGGCGCATCACAGGCGTGGTCACGAGTTTCATCGACAAATTGCCGGCGAACACCGCGAGCGTGAGCAGGCCCGAATCGAACGCGTTCATGCCGAAGCCGACCTGGAACATCAGCGGCAACAGGAACGGCGCCGCGCTGATCGCGATGCGAAAGAGCGACCCGCCGCCCATCGCTACCGCGAAGGTTTTCACCTTCAGCGCCGACAAATCCACCACCGGATGCGCCGCACGCCGCAGATGCCGCCACGACACGAAGCCCGCGACCAGGCCCACCGCGACCAGCACGCCGACGAAGGTCCAGTCCGCGTCGCTGCGGCCGACCAGTTCCATCGCGTACAGCAGGGTCGTGCACGCGATGCCGCAGAGCGCGAAACCGGCCAGGTCGAAGCGCCGCGTCGCGTCCTCGCGTTCGTTGCCGATGTAGCGCAGCGTCAGCACGAGGCCGATCAGACCGAGCGGCACGTTGAGATAGAAGATCCAGCGCCACGACGAATACGTCGTGATGAAGCCGCCGAGCGGCGGGCCGATCACCGGCGCGACGAGCCCGGGCCACGTGATGATCGCAATGGCGCGCATCAGGCCTTCCTTGGGCGTCGCGCGCAGCACGGCGAGGCGTCCGACCGGCACCATCATCGCGCCGCCGATGCCCTGCAGCACGCGCGCGGCGGCGAAGGCCGGCAGGGTCGAGGTCGTCGCGCACAGCACGGACGCCGCCGTGAACACCGCGATCGCGCTCGCGAACACCGTGCGCAAGCCGAAGCGGTCGGCGGCCCAGCCGGAGATCGGGATGAAGACGGCGAGCGTGAGCAGATAAGCCGTGATGCCGAGACTCATGTCGGCGGGATGCACGTTGAAGGAGCGCGCCATCTGCGGCAAGGCGGTGGCGATGATCGTGCCGTCGAGGTTCTCCATGAAGAAGGTCGCCGCGACGAGCATGACGATGAGCGACGAGCCCTTGTTCTCGCGATCGCTTGCGGACGGCATCGATTTACGCTCCTGCATGACTTGTCGGAAGCCTGCCATTCTAGCCGCGAGAGCAGACCTTTCGCGGCTATGGTAGTTTTTGCGATTGCCGCAAAAACCAGCGAGGCAGCATGTCCGACAATGCGCCTACGATGTGCCGACAGCGCGCAAACACCACGCCAACAAGAGGAATGAGCAATGAAGTTTCGGAAACTGGGTGATTCGGGTGTCGACGTCAGCCTGATCGGGCTCGGCACCATGACCTGGGGCGAGCAGAACACCGAAAGCGAAGCGCACGAGCAGATCGACTACGCGCTGTCTCACGGCGTGAACCTGATCGATGCCGCCGAAATGTACCCGGTGCCGCCGCGCCCCGAGACGCAGGGCCGCACCGAGGCCTACATCGGCACGTGGCTCGCGAAGAACCCCGCGAAGCGCGCCGGCATCGTGCTCGCGACGAAGATCGCCGGACCCGCGCGCCAGCCGCACAATCCGCGGCATATCCGTGGCGCGGGCAATCAGTTCGATCGCAAGAACCTGAACGAAGCCATCGACGGCAGCCTGAAGCGCCTGCAAACCGATTACGTCGATCTGTATCAGTTGCACTGGCCCGACCGCAGCACGATGACCTTCGGCCGCCCGAACTATCCGTATCTCGACGACGAGTACACGGTGCCCATCGAGGAAACGCTCGCCGCGCTCGCCGATCTCGTGAAGGAGGGCAAGATCCGCCATGTGGGCGTATCGAACGAAACGCCGTGGGGCGTCGCGCAATTCCTGCGCGCGGCCGAGAAGGCGGGGCTGCCGAAGATCGTCAGCATTCAGAATCCGTACAGCCTCGTGAATCGCACGTATGAACTCGGGCTGTCCGAATTCACGCACAAGGAAGGCGTCGGGCTGCTCGCGTATTCGCCGCTCGCGTTCGGCTGGCTGTCGGGCAAGTACGAGGGCGGGGCGCGACCGGCGGGCGCGCGCATCACGCTGTTCGAGCGCTTTCAGCGTTACAGCAAGCCGCAATCGGTCGCGGCGATCACGGCTTATGTCGAACTGGCGAAGCGCCACGGACTCACGCCGACGCAACTCGCGCTCGCGTTCGTCAACACGCGGCCGTTCACGACGAGCACGCTGATCGGCGCGACGTCGATGCCGCAACTGAAGGAGAACATCGAGAGCGTGAACATCGAACTGTCGGACGAAATTCTGGCCGAAATCGATGCGCTGCACGAACGCCAGCCGAATCCGGCGCCCTGAAATATCCTGTCTGGTCAGGGATTTGTCGAAGAATCGGATGGGCTGGCCGCGAATGTGTCACGATTGACGTTCGCGCGGGCCGGCCTGCCGCCTGAAAATCTTGCCCGAAGGATGTGGCCGTCGCACAGTATCGGCATCCTTTCGTAATACCGCCGTTATGCGTGGAGCGTCTTTCGCCCGGCGCATGCGGCGCACCCCTCGCAACATTCGCAGCACGCGCAGTGCGGTGCCGGCTGCAAGGCACTACACTTGCTCGATGGTCCTGGTTGCCCGCTGCGGCGCCTTTCGCCACAGCGCGCTCTTTGCAAAGGAGTCGTCGCTCATGTCTCAAGCAACACCGCAGGCCACAGACCTCGATCGTCTCACGATCGACACCATCCGCACCCTCTCGATGGACGCCGTGCAAAAGGCCAATTCCGGCCATCCCGGCACGCCGATGGCGCTCGCGCCCGTCGCCTTCCATCTCTGGCAGAACCATCTTCGCTACGATCCCGACGCGCCGCTATGGCCGAATCGGGACCGCTTCGTCCTGTCGGTCGGCCATGCGTCGATGCTGTTGTACTCGCTGCTGCATCTGGCGGGCGTGAAGGAATTCGACGAGGACGGCAAGCCGACCGGCAAGCCCGCGGTGTCGCTCGACGACATCAAGCAGTTTCGCCAGCTCGACAGCAAGACGCCGGGCCATCCGGAATACCGCATGACGACCGGCGTCGAGACGACCACCGGGCCGCTCGGGCAGGGCCTCGGCAACAGCGTCGGCATGGCGATGGCCGCGCGCTGGAAGGAAACCCGCTTCAACAAGGGCAATGACAAGATCTTCGATTACCGCGTCTACGCGCTGTGCGGCGACGGCGACATGATGGAAGGCGTGTCGCACGAAGCGGCGTCGCTCGCGGGGCACCTGCAGCTTTCGAATCTCATCTGGATCTACGACAGCAACACCATCACGATCGAAGGCCATACGGAGCTCGCCTACAGCGACGACGTGGAAGCGCGCTTTCACGGCTACAACTGGCACACGCTGCACGTCGACGACGCCAACGACGGAGCCGCGCTCGAAGCCGCCATCAACAAGGCGAAATCGCACACGGACAAGCCGACGCTGATCGTCGTGAAAAGCATCATCGGCTGGGGCGCGCCGAACAAGCAGAACACGGCGAGCGCGCACGGCGAGGCGCTCGGCGAGGAAGAGGTCAAGCTCGCGAAGAAGTTCTACGGCTGGCCCGAAGACAAACAGTTCTACGTGCCCGACGGCGTGATGCAACATTTCGCCGATGGCATGGGCGCGCGCGGCAAGAAGCAGCATGCCGAGTGGAAGCAGCGCTTCGACGCCTATGAGAAGGCCAATCCCGAACTCGCGAAAGAAGCCTGGCAGATGCTCGAATCGAAGCTTCCCGACAACTGGGACGCCGACATTCCGACCTTCGAGCCGGACGCGAAAGGCCTCGCGACGCGCGATTCGTCCGGCAAGGTGCTGAACGCGATCGCGCCGCGCGTTCCCTGGCTGATCGGGGGTGCGGCGGACCTGTCGCCGTCGACCAAGACGAATCTCAAGTTCGAGGGCGCTGGCAGCTTCGAGCACGACAGCTACGGCGGACGCAACCTGCATTTCGGCATTCGCGAGCACGGCATGGGCGCGGTGTGCAACGGTCTCGCGCTGTCCGGACTGCGTCCGTACGGATCGACCTTCCTGATCTTCAGCGACTACATGAAGCCGCCGATCCGCCTCTCCGCGATCATGGAAGTGCCGGTGATCTACGTGTTCACGCACGATTCGATCGGCGTCGGAGAAGATGGCCCGACGCATCAGCCGATCGAGCAACTGGCCTCCTTGCGCGGCGTGCCCGGCCTTTGCACGCTGCGTCCCGCCGATGCGAACGAAGTCGCCGAAGTGTGGCGTGTCGCGCTGTCGCATTCGAAGGAGCCGTCGTGCATTGTGCTCACGCGCCAGCCGCTGCCGACCTTCGATCGCAAGAAGTACGGATCGGCCGACGGCGTGAAGCACGGCGCCTACGTGCTCGCCGATGCCCCGGGCGGCAAGAAGCCCGAAGTGCTGCTGCTCGCGACGGGCAGCGAGGTGTCGCTGTGCATCGAGGCGTTCGAGAAGCTGACGGCCGAAGGCATCGCGGCGCGCGTCGTGTCGATGCCTTCATGGGACATCTTCGAACAGCAGGATCAGGCGTACAAGGATTCGGTGCTGCCGCCCGACGTGTGTGCGCGCGTGTGCGTCGAGCAGGCCGCGACGCTCGGCTGGGATCGTTATGTCGGCCGTCTCGGATCGCAGATCGTGATGCATACGTTCGGCGCATCCGCGCCATTGAAGGCGCTGAAGACGAAGTTCGGCTTCACGCCCGAAGCGGTCTACGACGCCGCGAAGAAGCAGATCGAACGCGTGAAATCCAACGGGAAGGAGTAAATCACCATGCAGATCGGCATCGTGGGACTGGGGCGCATGGGCGGCAACATCGGGCGGCGCCTGATGCGCGGCGGGCATACGTGCGTCGTGTATGACCACAATCCGCAGGCGACCGAGGCGCTCGCGAGCGAAGGCGCGACGGGCGCGAAGGATCTGGGCGATCTCGTCGCGAAGCTCGCCGCGCCGCGCGTCGTCTGGCTGATGCTGCCCGCGGGCAAGATCACGGAGGATACGCTCAACGATCTGCGCAAGATCCTCGGCCCGGACGACGTGATCATCGACGGCGGCAACAGCTTCTACAAGGACGATATCCGCCGCGCCGCGCAATTGCGCGAGCAGGGCATGCATTACGTGGATGTCGGCACGTCGGGCGGCGTCTGGGGACTGACGCGCGGTTACTGCATGATGATCGGCGGCGAAGAGCCGGTCGTGCGGCGGATCGATCCGATTCTCGCGACGCTCGCCCCCGGTCGCGGCGACATTCCCGCGACGCCGGGACGCGAAGGACGCGATCCGCGCGTCGAGAATGGCTACATGCACTGCGGGCCGGTCGGTTCGGGGCACTTCGTGAAGATGGTGCACAACGGCATCGAATACGGATTGATGCAGGCGTACGCCGAGGGCTTTCACGTGCTCGAGCGCAAGGATTCGACGGAGCTGCCCGAGAACGAGCGCTACTCGCTCGAACTCGCCGATATCGCGGAAGTGTGGCGTCGCGGCAGCGTGGTGTCGTCGTGGCTGCTCGATCTGACCGCGGGCGCGCTCGCGGGCGACGGCTCGCTCGACCGCTATTCGGCCGAAGTGGCGGACAGCGGCGAAGGGCGCTGGACCATCGAGGCGGCGATCGAAGAGGCCGTGCCGGCGCAAGTGCTGTCGGCGGCGCTTTATACGCGCTTTCGCTCGCGCGATGCCGAGTCGTTTCCGGAGCGCATGCTGTCCGCGATGCGCTTCGGCTTCGGCGGGCATCACGAGTTTCCCGCGAAGTAGCGCGCTGTTATACCGACGACGTGACAACGGCGATGGGCTTTCGCGGCTCCATCGCCGTTTTTCATTTCATCATGCGTCGCCTGAAAAGCCATGCGCACAGGAAAAACGGCACGACCGCATACGCGACCAGCACGAGCACGTGCTGCGCGTAGCCGTCGAACGGGCGGCCGAGCATCGCCGGGCGAATCAGTTCGACCGCGTGATACAGCGGCAGAACCTGCGTGACGTGCTGCGCGACCGCGGGCAGTTGGGCGATCGGAAAGAACACGCCGGAAAGCAGCAGCATCGGCGTGAGCGCGAGCGTCTGATAGAACATGAAGAAATCGTAGCTCGGCGCGAGCGCGGTAATGACCATCGCCGTGCTCGCGAACGCGAGCCCCGTCAGCACGATGACGGGCAACGCGATCAGCATCGACGGAAAGCTCGCATAGCCGAGCGCGCCCGCGACGATCATGATCGCGACGCCCGAGAGCACCGACTTGCTCGCGGCCCAGACGATCTCGCCGAGCACGATATCGCCGAGCGTGAGCGGTGTATGCATGATCGCTTCCCAGGTGCGCTGCACGTGCATGCGCGAGAAGCCGGAATACATCGACTCGAAGCTCGCGGACATCATCACGCTCGAGGCCGCCGTGCCCGCCGCGAGAAACGCGATATACGACACCCCGTCGACATGCCCGACCATCAGGCCCAGACCGAGGCCGAGACCGAAGAGATAGATCATCGGGTCGGCGAGATTGCCGATCATCGAGGCGATCGCGAGCTTCTTCCAGACGAGATAGTTGCGCCGCCATACCGACATCCAGTGCGTCGCGTTGGCCGGCAGCGCGCTGGATAGCGGCGTGAAGCTTTCCGCGCGCTTCGGCTCGCGTGATTTGTCGATGCGAGAGCGTTCGAGCGTATCCATTGACTCAGTCCACCATCTCGCGTCCCGTGAGACGCAGAAAAACATCTTCGAGATTCGCCGGACGATGCAGATAGCGCACGTCCGCACGGCCCTTCACGCGCGCATGCACGGGCTGCGGATCGTCGACGTAGCAGAAGAGCGTCTCGCCGCTCACTTCCATGCGCTCGACGAAAGGCGCCAGTTCCGTCGCGAGCGCTTGGGGATCGGTGCCGTAGATCTCGATCACGTCCGATCCGATCACCGATTCGATGAGATCGCGCGGCCGTCCCTCGGCAATCTTGCGGCCTTCCTCGATCACGCACAGGCGATCGCATAGACGTTCGGCTTCCTCCATGAAGTGCGTCGTCAGGAGAATCGTCTTGCCGCGCGCGAGCAGCGAGCGCAGGCGCTCCCAGATCAGATGCCGCGCTTGCGGATCGAGTCCGGTGGTCGGTTCATCCATCACGAGGACATCGGGATCGTTGACGAGCGCGCGCGCGAGCGTGAGACGGCGCTTCATGCCGCCCGACAATTCGCCGACGCGCGCATCGGCCTTGCTCTCCAGCCGCGCGAATTCCAGCAGCGACGGCACGAGCGCATCCATGCGCGCGCCCGTCAGACCGAAGTAGCGGCCGAACACGGTCAGGTTTTCGCGGACGGTGAAATCAGGATCGAGATTGTCGAACTGCGGCACGACGCCTACGCGCTCGCGCGCGAAACGGGCGCGCGCGGGCACCGGCTCGCCGACCAGACGGATCGCGCCGTTATCGGGCGACGTAATGCCGAGCAGCATCTTGAGCGTCGTCGTCTTGCCCGCGCCGTTCGGTCCGAGCAGTCCGAAGCATTCGCCGGGACGCACGTCGAACGAGAGGCCGTCGACGACCGTGCGCTCACCGTAGTGTTTCCTTACTTCGCTGAACTCGATGGCCGGTGCGGACGTTTCATCGGCCGCTCGTGAAGTGCTTTGGTGCAATGTTTGATCAGTCATGCATTCGTGCCGCAAGGAAAGCCGCATGAGGAAGTGCAGCGGGCTAGTGTAATCCATTGCACCAACGCAGCGCCTCGCGTGCAACCGCGCGCAGCGCGTTCGTGTCAAATCCGTGCGCAAGGCGCTGAACCGGTTCCGGCCGAAAGAGCCAGAGCCTTGTCCGCCGGCGCGTTCGGAGTTCTGGCACGGTGCGAGCTAGCGTCTTCGCGCCGGTAAGCGTTTTCCAGCGTTGTCACTCATTGGACGACGCACGATGATGAAGCACCGCCGCGGGTAAATCGCGCTTCGGCTCGCGTCGAACGGAGCGCAGGGCAAGTTGGCCAGGGAGGTCACGATGGATAGCTACCGAAAGATCCTGCTGTGCTACGACGGCTCCAGAGAGGGCCGTAAGGCCTTGCGTCAGGGCGCGAATCTCGCGCTCGATCTGAATGCGGAGACGCACGTGCTCGCGGTGGTGGATATGCGCTCGAGCATCGCGCAGAGCGCCGGACTGCTAACCGATATGGCATGCGGACGCTTCGAAGAGGCCGCGCGCGATATCTTGCAGGAAGGCGTCGAATGGCTGCGCGAGCGGGGTCTTCAGGCGCAGGGTCACTTTGCGTTCGGGCATCCGATCGACGAGATCGCGGCGCTCGCGGAGAGCCTTCAGGTCGATCTCGTCGTCGTGGGACATCGCTGTCGCAGCGGTCTCGCGCGCTGGTGGATGGGCGCGGGCAATACGCCGCTGCTCGATCGCGTGAAGTGCAGCATTCTGGTGGCCGTGTGCCAGGCGGGCGAATCCGCCGAGGCCGAAGACGAAGCGGCGCACGCAGCGAAGCCGGTCAAGGCCGAAGCCGGCGCGTGAACATGGACGCCTCGCGCGTCACCCGTTGAGATCGACCGCGACGAGCTTCCATGACACGAGCCCGTCGCGGTGGAAGATCGCGGAGTAATGCGCATCGCCGGCGCCGTGCTGATACGTGACGACGAACGTGTTCAGGCCGCGATAACCCGCCGTGGTTTGCGGTGGCTCTTTCGGCGGCGGCTGCTGCGCGGTCGTGACGTCGGAGGCAGGCCCATTCGCCGGACCCGCCGCCGAGCCATTGCCGGCCTGTGGCGGACGCTCTCCCGGATCGCCGCGCGGCGGAATGCCGTTCAGAATCGCCGCAACGCCGTCCGGTGTCGCATAGGAATCCACCAGGGGACCGACAAGCGCCGCGCCGATCATCGCACCGATGATCGCGAGCGGGTTGCCGCTCTTCTGGATATCCACGCGGCGCGTGAGCAGCGCCGCGACCTGTTCCTTCAGGCTCGCGCGCAGCGCCGGAAAATCGACGTATTGGTTGACGGTCTGCGCGTCGCGCGCATCGGCTGCGCGCTTCACGCGGTTCAGCACGATGTAAGGGGACGCGTAGATGAAACCGAGCGCGGCGACGAGAATCAAAACGACGAGCGCGGTCGTGACAGAGCGGGTAGTACGGGACATGCGACGGACAGACCTCTTTCTTGCAAGACGTGAATCAAGCATTGACCGCGCGCGAGCCGGATATATCCCGTAAATTCCGGTTTCGCGTGCGGTCTGCCCGATTCAGGCGAGAATCCCGCCCGCGAGCCCTGCATTCTCCTCGGCGATGCAACGGTCGATCATGCGCGAGACTTCGTCGATCTTGCCCACCAGAATCACGCGCGATTGCCCGCGATACACCCGCACCGGCGCGCGCTGCGCGGGCTCCGCGTGCACCGTGCTGCTCAGCGATACGCGCGCGAAAGCCGGCTGACGCGACGGCAGCGCGGGCATTTCGTCGAAGAGATCGGGCGTGGTTTCGGCGCGCGGCATGCCGCACGCGATCAGCGTGCGCAGATGGCGCAGGCGGCCGAATTGACGGAAGGGCAGCAGACGGGCAAAACGTTCCATGTTGACTCTCCAGACGATAGGACGCACCGCGGCGCACCGCGCACGGCGGCCGTCATGCTTGTTGTGTTTGAGACGCCCTGTCTGAGCGTCAAAAGCGGTTGGTGAGGCTATCTTGCGATGTCAACGAGACATTTCTTGTCCCGTTGCGAAAGCGAATCAGAAATTTGCTTTGACTCTCGCTGCTCATCCGTGACGAGGGCGGACGTCAGAACTCGCCCGAGCGGATCAACCCGACCGCAATGCCTTCGAGCGCGAAATCGCTGCTGCCGGAGCGCACGAAGATGTTTTCATAGTCCGGATTCTCGGCGATCAGCTCGACGCCGTCGGACCGGCGCTTCCATCGCTTGACCGTGACGTCGTCGCCCAGGCGCGCGACCACGATCTGTCCGTCCTTCGCTTCACTGCGCTTCTGCACGGCGAGCAGGTCGCCGTCGAGAATGCCCGCGTCGCGCATCGACAAGCCGCGCACCTTCAACAGATAGTCCGGCTTGCTGGAAAAGAGCGCGGGATCGCACGCGTAGTGCTGCGAGATGTGCTCTTGCGCAAGGATCGGGCTACCCGCCGCGACGCGGCCGACGAGCGGCAGCGACAGTTGCATGATGCTCTGGTGCGGCAGCGTGAACTGGTGCGGCAATTCCTCCGAACGATCGATGCGCGATGCGTCGCCAAGCAGCCTGATTCCGCGCGACGAGCCCGCCGCCAGTTCGATCACGCCCTTGCGCGCCAGCGCCCGAAGGTGTTCCTCGGCGGAATTCGCGGAGCTGAAGCCGAGTTCCGCGGCGATCTCGGCGCGCGTTGGCGGAAAGCCGGTGCGGTCGATCGCGCGCTGGATGAGTTCGAACACCTGCTGTTGCCGCGCGGTAAGTTTTGATGTCTTGGTCACTGGCTCGGGCCCCTGATGCACTGTATGAATGGACAGGTGACTGTATTTTTATACAGTATTTCGAGCTTTTCAAGCTTTACTTTAAGTTCGTCCCCGCCACGCCGCCGAACCCTCGGTTTGCGACCGCCGGCGCTTTTTCCGCTAGGGAATATCGTTCTTAGCAGTTTTACGTATAAAAAAGTGAAGAACGATTATTTCTAATCATATAGACGGCTCGATAGACTGATTCCGTCAATTCGATAAGACGGAGAACGGGGAATGCAAAGCATCACATGGGGATTGGGCAAGGGCGCGCGGCGCCTGCTCGCGGCGGCGGCGCTGACGGCGGCGAGCTTCGGCGTGACCGCGTCGGCCTACGCGCAGGCGTCGTTTCTGAACGTTTCGTACGACCCGACCCGCGAGCTGTATCAGGACTTCAATCAGGCGTTCGCGAAGAAGTGGAAGGCCGAGACCGGCGAAGCGGTGACCTTCAAGCAGTCTCACGGCGGCTCGGGCGGCCAGGCTCGCGCCGTGCTCGATGGCTTGCAGGCCGATGTCGTCACCCTCGCGCTCGCCTACGACATCGACGCGCTCGCGTCCAAGGGACTCGTAGGCGCGGACTGGCAGAAGCGCCTTCCCGACAATGCATCGCCCTACACGTCGACGATCGTGTTTCTCGTGCGCAAGGGCAATCCGAAGCACATCAGGGACTGGGACGATCTGACCAGGCCGGGCGTGTCGATCGTCACGCCGAACCCGAAGACATCGGGTGGCGCGCGCTGGAACTACCTTGCGGCGTGGGCCTACGCGCAGCACAAGCCGGGCGGCAACGAGCAGACCGCGAAAGACTTCGTGACCAGGCTGTACAAGAACGCCGGCGTGCTCGATTCCGGCGCGCGGGGCGCGACGACCAGCTTCGTGCAGCGCGGCCAGGGCGACGTGCTGATCGCGTGGGAGAACGAGGCGTTCCTTTCGCTGAAGGAATTCGGGCCGGACAAGTTCGAGATCGTGGTGCCGTCGGTGAGCATTCTCGCGGAGCCGCCGGTCGCCGTGGTCGACAAGGTCGTCGACAAGCACGGCACGCGCAAGCTCGCCGAAGCGTATCTCAAGTATCTGTACAGCGATGAAGGGCAGCAGATCGCCGCGCGCAACTTCTATCGTCCGCGCTCGGACAAGGTGCCTGCCGAACTCACGAAGCAGTTTCCGAAGCTGAAGCTTTACACCATCGACGACACGTTCGGCGGCTGGACGAAGGCGCAGAAGACGCACTTCGCGGACGGCGGCGTGTTCGATTCGATCTATCAACCGCAGTAAGCGAAAAAAAGCGGACGACGCGGCGCGCCAATGACGCCGCGCGACCGAAGCAGCAACACGCGCCGACCCCGCGCGCAAACAGGATGATTCAAGGATGACGACCCTCACATTCAAGAAGCCGAGCGCGCTGCCCGGGTTCGGCCTGACGCTCGGCATCACGGTGGCTTATCTGAGCCTCGTGGTGCTGATTCCGCTTGCCGCGACCTTCGCGAAGACCGCGACGCTCGACTGGACGCAGTTCGTTCGCGCGGTCACGTCGCCGCGTGTGCTCGCGTCGTATCGGCTCACGTTCGGCGCGGCGCTGGGCGGCGCCCTCATCAACGCGGTGTTCGGTTTTCTCGTCGCGTGGGTGCTCGTGCGCTACACGTTTCCGTTCAAGCGCATCGTCGATGCGATCGTCGATCTGCCGTTCGCGCTGCCGACGTCGGTCGCCGGCATCTCGCTCGCCGCGGTCTATGCCGGCAACGGATGGATCGGACAATTTCTCGCGCCGCTCGGCATCAAGGTCGCGTTCACGCCGCTGGGCGTGCTCGTCGCGCTGACGTTCATCGGCTTGCCGTTCGTCGTGCGCACGGTGCAGCCCGTGCTGGAAGACTTCGAGCGCGAGCAGGAAGAAGCCGCCGCATGCCTCGGCGCGACACGCTGGCTCACGTTTCGACGCGTCGTGCTGCCTTCGCTCTTTCCCGCGCTGCTGACGGGTTTCGCGCTCGCGTTCGCGCGTGCGCTCGGCGAGTACGGCTCGGTGATCTTCATCGCCGGCAACGTGCCGATGAAGTCCGAGATCACGTCGCTGCTCATCATCACCAAGCTCGAACAGTACGACTATGCCGGCGCGACCGCGCTCGCCGTCGTGATGCTGTGCATCTCTTTCCTGATGCTGCTCTTCATCAACACGCTGCAGTGGTTCCTGCAAAGGCGCACCAGCAGAACGGGCGCGGCGCCGGTCAACGTCGCGGTGGCAGCGGGAGAAACGGCATGAGCAAGGTGCTTCCGTTGCAAACGACGAACCGGCGCGAGACGCACAGCCTCAATCCCGTCACCGAGCCGCGCGCCGTGCGCTGGCTGCTGACCGGCATCGCGCTCGCGTTTCTCGCGTTCTTTCTCGTGGTGCCGCTCGTCGCGGTGTTCGTGCAGGCGTTCGCCAAAGGCATCGACTATTACTTCGAGTCGTTGAAGGATCCCGACGCGTGGTCCGCGATCAAGCTCACGCTGATCACCGCCGCGATCGCCGTGCCGCTCAATGTCGTGTTCGGACTGGCGGCGTCGTGGGCGATCGCGAAGTTCGAGTTTCGCGGCAAGGCGCTCCTCACGACGCTCATCGATCTGCCGTTTTCGGTGTCGCCGGTGATCTCGGGTCTCGTCTACGTGCTGATGTTCGGCGCGCAGGGCTGGTTCGGCCCGTGGCTCGCCGCGCACGACGTGCAGATCATCTTCGCGGTGCCCGGCATCGTGCTCGCGACGATCTTCGTCACGTTCCCGTTCGTCGCGCGCGAGCTGATTCCGCTGATGCAGGCGCAAGGCAACGACGAAGAGGAGGCGGCGCACGTGCTCGGCGCATCGGGCTGGCAGATTTTCCGGCGCGTGACGCTGCCCAACGTGAAGTGGGGCCTGCTCTACGGCGTGATTCTCTGCAACGCGCGCGCGATGGGCGAGTTCGGCGCGGTGTCGGTGGTGTCGGGCCACATTCGCGGACAGACCGACACGATGCCGCTGCACGTCGAAATTCTCTACAACGAATACAACTTCTCGGCCGCGTTCGCGGTGGCGTCGCTGCTCGCGCTGCTCGCGCTCGTGACGCTCGCGCTCAAGCTCCTCGCGGAGCGGCGCATGTCGCAAGCCGTCACCGAAGCCAAAGCCACCGCCCAGAATTGAGAGGCCGATAACATCATGAGCATCATCGTTCGCAATCTGCAAAAGCGCTTCGGCGATTTCACCGCGCTCGACAACGTCACGCTCGATTTCCCCGCGGGCGAGCTCGTCGCGCTGCTCGGACCTTCGGGCTGCGGCAAGACCACGCTGCTGCGCATGATCGCGGGCCTCGAATTCGCCGACGCGGGACAAGTCGTGCTGCACGGCGAAGATGTCGCGGCGGTCGGCGCGCGCGAGCGGCAGGTCGGTTTCGTGTTCCAGCATTACGCGCTGTTCCGGCACATGACCGTGTTCGAGAACGTCGCGTTCGGCCTGCGCGTGAAGCCGCGCCGCGAGCGTCCGAGCGAAGCCGCGATCCGCGAGAAGGTGCACGAACTGCTCAAGCTCGTGCAGCTCGACTGGCTCGCGGAACGTTTTCCGTCGGAGCTCTCGGGCGGACAGCGGCAGCGCATCGCGCTGGCGCGCGCGCTCGCCGTCGAGCCGAAAGTGCTCCTGCTCGACGAGCCGTTCGGCGCGCTCGATGCCAAGGTGCGCAAGGAACTGCGCAGCTGGCTGCGCCGCCTGCACGACGATCTGCATATCTCGACGCTCTTCGTCACGCACGACCAGGAAGAGGCGCTCGAAGTGGCGGACCGCATCGTCGTGATGAATCACGGGCGGGTGGAGCAGGTCGGCAGCCCGCAAGACGTGTACGATCATCCGAGAACGTCGTTCGTCTACGAGTTTCTCGGCGCGGCCAACCGGCTGCAGGGCGAGGTCGACGCGAACGGCTTCATCGCGGATGGCGCAACGAGCCCGATCGCGGCGCAGGCGCATTTCAGCGGCCGGGCGCTCGCGTATGTGCGGCCGCACGATCTCGCGCTCTATCCCGCCGACGGCGCGCATCGCGATGGCATCGTGGTGGGCGTGCGGCGTGTCGTGACGCTGGGCGGCTCGGTGCGCGTGGAGCTCGAAGGCCGTGCGGGCGGCGTGATCGAGGCGGAACTGGATCGCGAGGCATGGCGCGCGCTCAAGCTCGATATCGGCGATGGCGTGACAGCCGTGCCGCGTGCGCTACGCGTCTTCCCGGCACAATGAACTAGAAAAAAATAGCATCACGGAGAGGCTTACATGAATTTCCAGCAATTGCGCTTCGTGCGCGAGGCCGTGCGTCAGAACATGAATCTGACCGAGGTCGCCAATGTGCTGTATACGTCGCAATCGGGCGTATCGAAGCAGATCAAGGATCTCGAGGACGAGCTCGGCGTCGATATCTTCATCCGCCGCGGCAAGCGTCTCACCGGACTCACGGAGCCGGGCAAGGAGGTGCATCAGCTGATCGAGCGCATGCTGCTCGATGCCGAGAATCTGCGGCGCGTCGCGCGCCAGTTCGCGGATCAGGACAACGGCCATCTCGTCGTCGCGACGACGCACACGCAGGCGCGCTACGCGCTGCCGAAGGTCATTCGCCAGTTCACCGAGGTGTTCCCGAAGGTGCATCTCGCGCTGCGTCAAGGGAGCCCGCAGCAGATCGCGCAGATGATCATCAACGGCGAAGCGGATATCGGCATTTCGACCGAAGCGCTGGACCGTTATCCGGACATCGTCACGTTCCCGTGCTATTCGTGGCATCACACGGTCGTGGTGCCGAAGGATCATCCGCTTGTCGGGCGCGAGAACATCACGCTCGAGCAGATCGCCGAATATCCGATCGTCACCTACGATCAGGACTTCACCGGCCGCTCGCACGTCGACCAGGCGTTCGCGAGCGCCGGCGCGATTCCCGATATCGTGCTGACCGCGATCGACGCCGACGTGATCAAGACCTATGTGGAACTGGGCATGGGCATCGGCATCGTGGCGGCGATGGCTTATGACGCGAAGCGCGACACCGAGCTCGTCGCGCTCGATACGCAGCACCTGTTCGAAGCGAGCACGACGCGTGTCGGCCTGCGCAAGGGCGCATTCCTGCGAGCGTATGCGTACCGGCTGATCGAGATGTTCGCGCCGCAA
Organism: Caballeronia sp. J97; assembly: GCF_905220305.1. Classification (NCBI taxonomy): domain Bacteria; kingdom Pseudomonadati; phylum Pseudomonadota; class Betaproteobacteria; order Burkholderiales; family Burkholderiaceae; genus Caballeronia; species Caballeronia sp. J97. Next base: position 109,441 of record NZ_CAJMZL010000023.1, read on the forward strand.
CTCGACGAGGCGCAGATCGCGGCTCAGCTTCGCGAAGCGGCTTGATTCCGGCGTGATTCACATGCCGGCTGATTTACAATCGCCGGCATGACTACTTCCACTCTACCTCGCATCGCGGTGCTGGCAACGGGCGGCACCATCGCCGGATCGGCGGGCGATGCATCGAAGACGGCGGGCTACAAGGCGGGCGTCGTCGGCGTCGACAAATTGCTCGATGCCGTGCCCGCGCTCGCTTCTGTCGCGCGCATTCACGCGGAACAGATCGCGAGCATCGACAGCAAGGACATGAGCGCCGCGCTGTGGACGCGACTCGCGAGACGTATCGATGAACTGCTCGCGCAGGACGATATCGATGGCGTCGTTGTCACGCACGGCACCGATACGCTCGAAGAAACCGCGTACCTGCTGCATCTCACCGTGAAAAGCGCAAAGCCTGTCGTGCTGACGGCGGCGATGCGCCCGTCGACCGCGCTGTCCGCAGATGGTCCCTTGAATCTGCTCAACGCGGTGACCGTCGCAGGGTCGAAGGACGCGGCGGGCAAGGGCGTGCTCGTCGCGTTCAACAATCAGATCCACAGCGCGCGCGATGTCACCAAGACGAGCACCTACGCCGTCGATGCGTTCCGCTCGCCCGAGACCGGCGCGCTCGGCTTCGTGCAGGACGGACGGGTCGAGTTTCAGCGCACGGTCGTGCGTCCGCATACCACGGCGAGCGAATTCTCCGTGACGGAGCAATGGCCGATGGTCGAGATCGTCGCGAGCTACGCGGATGCGTCGCGCGTCGTGGTCGATGCGCTCGTCGCCGCGGGCGTGAAGGGCATCGTCGTGGCGGGCACGGGCAACGGCTCGATGCACGCAACGCTGACGCAGGCGCTCGCCGATGCGGTGAAGCAAGGCGTGGCGGTGGTGCGCGCGTCGCGCGTGGGTTCGGGGCATGTGATGCGCAACGGCGCCGCGAACGACGATGCGCTGGGTACGGTCAGCGCCGGGACGCTTAATCCCTATAAGGCGCGGGTGTTGCTTATGCTGGCGCTGGCTTCACAGGTGAGGGATATGCAGCGCGTGTTCGATTTGTATTGAGTTTGTGGCGGGCTTTGTGGTTGGTTGTGCGGTTGGTCGGTCGTGGAATCTGTTTTCGCGTCGGTCTACTGGCGTTGCCCCTGTGCGGGGCGGCAGTCACTTTCTTTGCTGCTGCAAAGAAAGTAACCAAAGAAAGCAGCTTCTCCCATCCAAAGTACTTCACACCGGCCGCGGCACAGGCGATTGGCTGAATGGTCCGCCTGTAGCAAGTGTCCCCGCAAGCAGAACAGGGCTTGGATCGCGCACGGTCTGTCACCTCGCGCCGCGATGTTTGCTGGTGCAGCACGAAATAGCTCCGGCCCGCTTCGCGGCCGACCGGTTCATCGGGGATGCGCGTGCTTTCTTGCTGACGCTTCCATCTCACTGCAACTGCTTAAGGTTGGTTTCCCTTGTAGGCCCGGCGGCAGCGCGTAGCGCTGTGCCGAAACCATTTTGTGCTGAACCAGCGCCCTCAAATTACTAACTTGTCAGACCGTGCGCGAGCCAAGCCGTGTTCTGCTTGCGGGGGCACTCGCTACTGCCGTCCCATTCAGCCAATCGCCTGTGCCGCGGCCGGTGTGGAGTACTTTGGATGGGAGAAGCTGCTTTCTTTGGTTACTTTCTTTGCAGCAGCAAAGAAAGTGACTGCCGCCCCGCACAGGGGCAGTGCCAATAGACCGACACGAAATCGGGACCCGGCGAAAACCCACGCGAAACAAGCGAAGCAAGACAGGCAACAGCCCCGTTAAACCTCCACCGACGGTTCAGTCCCTTCCTCCTTCACCCCATGCTCGGTCCGCGTCTCCGGCATCGCGAGCCACACCATCAACACCGCGAGCGCCCCGGCCCCGGCAAGCCCGAAGAAGCTCATCGCAGTGCCGAACCGATCCGCGGCAAAGCCCGCCGCAGCAGTCGAAAGCGTCGCCCCGACGCCCGCAGCAAGCCCGAAGAACCCGATCGTCAGGTTGTAATGCCCGCGCCCGCCCGCGACATCCGCCGCGATGAGCGGCAGCATCACGCCGAACACCGCCGCGCTGATGCCATCGAGCATCTGCACCGGCACGAGCAGATACGGACTGCTCACACCCGCGAACAGGATCGCGCGTATCGGCAGCGCGCAAAACCCGAGAATCAACACCGGCCGGCGTCCCCACTTCTGCGCCTGCCGCCCGACCCAAGGCGACAACGCCGCGACGATGAACTGCGGCACGATGATGCACGCCGCGATCACCAGTTGAACGTTGTCGCCCATGTGCGCGGTGACTTCGCCGGCGGCGAGATTGAGCATCGCCGCGTTCGACAAGTGAAAGAGCACCACGCATGCCGCAAATATCAGCAGGCGCTTGTCCTTCAGCAACTCGCGCAACGATTCGCGCTCTTCGCCCTCGGGCGTGAGTTTCGGCTTGCCGGACGGCGCGCGCGGCACGACGGGCGGCGCATCGTAATGAATCATGCGCAGCGCGACGATCGCCGGCAATGCAAGGGCGGCCGTCAGGAAGAACACCGAGCGCAGCGACAAATACTCGCCGAACGCGCCCATCAACGCCGCGGTCAGCGCGCTGCCGATGGACGCCCAGCGCGCATTGCGGCCGAGCCGGTCGCCGAGATCGGCGCGGGAGACGAGCGCGAGCGAAATCGCCGCCATCGCCGGGACGAGCATGCAGCTCGCGAAGCCATGCAGCACTTCGGCCGCAAACACCGGGACGAACGTCGGGCTCGCGGCGAGCAACAGCGCACTCACGATGATCGCGACGATCGCGGAGAGCGCGGCGAACTTCTTGTTGCGCATCGCATCGACGAGCGCGCCTGCCGGCAACTGGCTCGCCATCGCGCTGATCGTGCCGACGGAAAGCATCAGGCCGATCTCGCCCTGCGTCCACTTGTTGGCCGCGAGGTACGAAGCAATGAAAGGGCCGAAGCCGGTCTGCACGTTGGCGACGAAGAAGTTCAGCCAGTCGAGCGCGCGCAGACTGCGTGCAATTACCATGTTGTGAATCGATTATCGATGTCGTTATCCGTTATCTGGCCGGGCGCGCACCTGAAGCCGGCGCCTGCGCCGACACCGCGCCGGAAGCCGTCGCACTCGCCGCGCCCGACGAAGCCGCAGCCGGCGCCGACGCCGACGCCGCGCTCGCCGCCGTGGCCGGCGCGGGCACGACCGGCGACACGATCTTGATCGGCTGCTCGGGCGAGTAGGTCGGCGCGGCCTTCAACTGCGCGTCGTTGAAATCCATCTGCAGTTGCCATTGCTTGTTGCGCGAGAGCACGTGCATGTCTCCCCAGTTGGCCGCGACATGCCGCTTGTCGCCCGCGAGCGAACTGGACAGATCGAGCACGAGCGCCTGAGGCTGAGCCTGAGCGTCGATGAGCACATCCACCACGCGCCCGATGCGCGCGCCGTTCTTTTGCGTCACCGTCGAGTCGACGAGCTGCGTGAGATTCGCCGGCGCCTCCGCGACGGGCTGCGGCTTCGGCACCGGATCGGCCGGCTTGCCCTTGGCGGGCGGAGGCGGCGGCACGAAAGTGATCGGCGCGGTCTTGGCGTTCGGCGTGAAGCGAAACGCCGTCCACGGGAAATTCACCTTGCGGTCGCCAACGCCGAGGAAGCCCGCAAGATTCACCATCAGGAGCTTCGGCTTCGCGGCCGCGTCGATATACATGTCCACCGCGCGGCCGACGACCTTGCCGTCCGGGCGCTGCACCTCGGCGTCGAGCAGACCGTGCAGCTGCTCGTGCTGCATGATGCGCGTCGAGATGATCTGCGGCGCAGGCGGAGGCTCGGGTGGCTCTGGCGGCGGCGTGACGGCCGGCTCCGGCGGCTTCGGCTTGACGACGCGGCGCTTCGGTTTCGGCGCGGGCGCGGGCTTCACGGCGGACGCGGGCTCCGGCGCCTGCACGGCGGGCAGCGGCTCCTCGGGCTCGCCCGAACCCGTCTCGTCCGGCGCCGGGATATACGAGTGCTCGACGATCGGCGCAGGCACCTGTTGCGGCATCAGTCCACAGGCGGAGAGCGCAAAGGCGGCGGCGATGGGAAGGCCCGCGCCGAAGCGCAGCGCGCGCACCGTTCGCGCAATGGCGACGATGAGCGCGACCACGTTCAGCATCACGCGTGCGGCGGCGTGGGAGGCGCCGTTCGCCCGACACGCTCGCCCGGGCGCGTGAAGGCCGATCGGCGACGCATCACCCCGATGCGAGATACCGCCTGTCATCGCAAAAGCTCCATGGTTCCGGGTCACCTGCTTGTCTGGTTCGTTGTTGGATCGGTGGTTGTGAGGTCGATTCGACGTGCGCGAGGCGTCGTTCGTTCAACGGATTGCATCATGCATGCAAAGTACATCGTGCAATCGGATGCTTTTACACTTCAGGAGGCCGCGTGCACGCATCCGATGCCTTCGCGAGTCGTGCCGTGGTGTCCGGCGCGCCCATCTTCTCGGCGGCATCGCGCGCGCGAAACCCGCCCGCATCGCGCGCTTCCGGATCGGCCCCGCGCGCGATCAACAAGTCGACGATCTCGACGCGGTTGAACATCGCCGCGATCATGAGCGCGGTGCGTCCGTCGGGCGATGCGCCTTCGACATCCGCGCCGTGCGCGAGCAGCGTCTCTATCACGTCCCGAAAGCCCTTGAACGCGGCGCCCGCGATCGGCGTCTGGCCGTTGTCGTTGCGCAGGTTCGCGTCCGCGCCGTGCTCGAGCAGGACGCGCACGGCGTCGGCGTGCCCGTGATAGCTCGCGAGCATCACGAGGCTGTCGCCCTTGTCATTGCGCAGATTGGGCGGCAGGCCCTTGTTCAGAAGCGCATCGAGCATCGATGCGTCGCCGCGGCGCGCGACATCGAAGACTTCGCTCGCGAACGCGATCATGTCGTCGTCGGGACCGTCATGTGATTGCGTCGGCGGGTTGTGGTTCGGGTCGTGTTGCATGATTCGCTCCAATTCGATCGCGCCGCGTGCGCAGTCCTGAGCCTGTCGGGATGCATTCGGCGCGCCCGTATCACGTTGCGCCGGTATATGCATGCATTTGAAATGCATTCAATCTGACAGTCGGAATGCAGTACACATGCATGCAAAATGCGAAGGCGGACGCGGGATCAACCGGGAGCATACACAGGTTTGCCTGCAACCCGCGCTTTTCCGCGCGTGCGAGACAGCACGAATCGCGCCATGCCGGCGAGCATTCGCGTCCGGCGAGCGCAATGCTTGACGCGTCTTCGTGCATCCCGTTAGGCTCCACGCGATTCAACCGATTACGCACACACACCTGCCATCGCATATGAATCAGGCATCATCCGGCTCCGACGATACGCCGCCTCCCGACATCGCCGTGCGCCGCCGCGCGCCCGCCGCCGAACGTAATCGCGATGCGATTCTATCGGTCCTCGCACGCGTCCTGCCGCACAGCGGCATCGTGCTGGAAATCGCGAGCGGCACCGGACAGCACGCCGTGCATTGCGCGGCGGCGCTGCCGGGCATCGTCTGGCAGCCGAGCGATCCCGATGCGGATGCGCGCGATTCCATCGCCGCCTGGCGTGCTCATGCAGGGCTCGCGAATCTGCGTGCGCCTCTCGCGCTCGACGTGCGGAGCGACGACTGGGGCATCGAGAACGTGGCGGCGATCGTGTGCATCAACATGATTCACATCGCGCCGTGGGAAGCCGCCGAGACGCTCTTTCGCGGCGCCGGCGCGCGACTCGATGCGGGGGGCGTACTGTACCTGTACGGGCCCTATCGGCGCAACGGTGCGCATACGGCTCCGAGCAACGAAGCCTTCGATCAGCAATTGCGCGCACGCGATCCGCGCTGGGGCGTGCGCGACATGGAAGCGGTCGAGGCGCTTGGAGAGAAGGCCGGCCTGAGGCTCGTGGAGACGGTCGCGATGCCGGCCAACAATTTCAGTGTGGTGTTCGAGAAGCGCGCGTAGGGAAGTTCGCGTTCACGCCTCGCCTGGACGCGCCGCGAACATGCCGCGCCAGGGCACGGTCGCCATCAGCGACGCCGAGACGATCATCGCACCGCCGATCCAGCCCGCCATCGACACATGTTCGCCGAGCCACGCGCTCGCGAAGATCGCGCCGAACGCGGGTTCGCTGCCCATCAGAAGCGAGACGCGCGTGGGACTGCTGCGGCCGATCGCATAGTTCTGCGCGAAGAACGCGAAGAGGGTGCACGCGCACACGAGATACAGCACCGATCCCCAGAACATTCCGTGACCGGCGAGCGCGGGCAACGGCTGCCATTGCGAAGGCGCGAACATCAGGGCGATGGCCGCGCTTCCCGATGCGACCACGCCCGCCTGCACCGCCGTCACGGTGAGCGCGGGCAGCGGCGCGGCGCGCAGCACGCGCTTGGTCACGCAGACCGACAGCGCGCGCAGCACGGCGGCGGCGAGGATGAGCCCGTCGCCGAAATTGAAGTCGAAGGACAGCGCGCCATCGCCCGCGAGCAGCCATGCGCCCGCGAACGACACGCCGACCGCGAACCATTCCGCCGCGCCCGGACGGCGCCGGAGCAGCGCCCACTCGACGAGCGGCGTCAGCACGACGCACAAGCTGATCAGAAACGCAGCGTTTGCGGCGCGCGTGTGCAGGACGCCGAACGTCTCCGCGAGAAAGATCGAGAGCAGCAGCAAGCCGAGGACCAGCATGCCGCGAAGCGTCGCCGCGCTCGCGTGCCGCAGATGCCGCAGGTTCACGGCGAGCAGGCAGAACGTGATGCCGAAGCGCAGCGCGAGCAGCGCCAGCACCGGATAGAACGCGAGCGCGCTCTTGACGATACCGTAACTGCTGCCCCACACCATCGCGACGGCGAAGAGCAGCAGATCGGACAGAGGAAGCAGGCGTCGGACAGGCGATTCGATGGTCATGCGGCGGCTCCGGTGCAGGGGAGGCCTCATTGTCGAATGATGCGGGGAGCGCGATAATCCGGTTCGGATGCACAGCTTTATCGTCGCGATTGCACAAATGAATCCAGCCGATCTTTTCGATCTGATGCCCGACATGGCCGTGTTCGCACGCGTCGTGGATGCAGGCAATTTCTCGGTTGCGGCACGGCAACTGGGCAGCACGCCGTCGACGGTCAGCCGCCAGATCAAGCGTCTCGAAGAGGCGCTCGCCACACGGCTCCTCGAGCGTTCGACGCGCAAGATTCGCGTCACCGAATCGGGCATGCAGGTGTATCGGCATTGCCGCGACATGGCCGCGGCCGCATCGGGCGCGGTGGATGCCGCCGGGCAGGTATCGGGCAAGCCGCAGGGGCGCGTCACGCTGTCGGCGCCGACGGCGTACGCGAAATCCGTGATCCATCCGCTGGTGCCGGCGTTTCTCGCGGCGTATCCGGACGTCGATCTGCAACTCGTCTTCACCGATCACGACGTCGATCCGCTCGACAGCGAGGTCGATCTCGTCATTCGCGCGACGGGCCATCCGCCGCAAGGGCTCGCCGCGCGTCCGCTCGGGCGCGTGCGCTGGCTGCTGTGCGCGTCGGCGGACTATTTGCGCGCGCGGGGCGCGCCACTGCATCCGCGCGAGCTCGGGCATCACGATTGCATCCATCTCGGCGAAACCGCCGACGACCACCGCTGGCGCTTCAGCAGGGAGGGCGAGACGGTCACGGTCGCGGTGCGCGGACGCTACATCGCCAATCACGCGGGCGCGCGGCTCGAGGCGGCCGAAGGCGGACTCGGCATCGCGGCGCTGCCGGAATTCGCCGCCCGCGATGCGCTCGCGTCGGGCAGCGTGCAGACGGTGCTCGCGGACTGGGACATGCAGGCGCGCGCGTATCAGGGGCCTGTGTGGCTGCTTTATCCGCCCAACCGCTTTCTGCCGCCGAAGGTGCGTGTGCTGATCGACCATCTGCACGCGCATCTCGGCTAGCACACGCGGCGCGTACGCGCGCGAGCACGAATCCGGGCGATCTTGCGCGCGCCGAAATGATCGACGCCGTGTAGACTGCGAATGGTCGTTCATTGCGCCGTGTAGGGCCGTGGCGCTCAATCCGATCTCCTTTCACCGGAGGCGTCGTACATGCACGCAGCGTTGCCGCAAGGCGAGCAGGAAGCCGGTTCCAGCGATACATCGTCGAGGCCGCCGCGCGATCTGCGCCGCGTCGACATTCATCCCGATCATTGGTATCCGCTCGCGTGGTCGCGCGAAGTGAAGGCGGGCCGCGCGCATGGCGTTCGGTTCGCGGGCGACCCGGTCGTGCTCGTGCGCACCGCGTCCGGCAAGGTGTTCGCGCTGGAGGACCGCTGCGCGCATCGGCAGGTGCCGCTGTCGGCGGGTGTCGTCGACGGGGAATCGATCCGCTGCTGCTATCACGGCTGGACGTACGACTGCACCGGCCGCTGCACCGACATCCCTTACCTCGGCCGCGAGCGCTTGCCCAACGGAGTGCGCGCCTATCCGTGCCGCGAGGCCGGCGGCATCGTGTTCGTGTTTACGGGCGATCCGGCGCTGGCCGAAAGCGCGAAGTTTCCCGAGCTCGGCTGCGCGACAGATCGCGCGTACAAGACACGGCGCTTCGGCCGCGAGGTGAAGTGCCACTATTCCTTCATGCACGAGAACCTGATGGACATGAACCATCAGTTCCTGCATCGGCGGCAGATGGGCAACATGCGCGCGCGTTCGCTCGGCAGACGGCGCGGCGAAGACTGGATCGAGGTCGACTACACGTTCGCGCGCGAGGCGGGCAAGCAGCCGATCGGCGAGGCGCTCGTCTTCGGGCAAAAGCGCGGCACGAAGCCCGACGCCGATCAGAAAGACGTGATGACGATCCGCACCGAATATCCCTATCAGACGCTCAAGATCCGCACCAAGGACGACACGATGGTGATGGACCTGTGGATCGCCTACGTGCCGCTCGACGCCGAGCAGCGCACGAACCGCACCTTCGGCCTCTTGTCGATCCGCCGCCCGAAAATTCCGGGCCTGCTCGACGCCGCGTGGCCGTTGCTCGTCTGGTTTACCGAGCGCATCTTCAAGGAGGACCGGTGGATCGTCGAGCGTGAGCAGGAAGCGCATGACCGGCAGGGCGCGGACCACAATCATGAGGTGTTTCCGGTCATCAACGAACTGCGCGCGCTGCTGATGGAGCGCGGCGTGCCGCACGGCGCGGGCAGGACGACGGGCGATGCGCGGCGCGTGCATTTCATCCAGCCGGTGCAGGATCTGCCCGCATCGTGACGCCTGCGGCGATGCGCCTCGTTCGCACCCCATTGCACCGGCCGCGCCATGGCGCTATACAGAAAGCAGAGACCACACACGGAGGACCATCATCATGAACAGCGACCCGACCAAGCCGCGCGACGACGCCTCGGGTATCGGCGAGGCGCATCCCGAGGTCGAGCATTTCGATGCCGCCATCTCGCACGTCGACGAATCCTACGCGGCCGGCAAGATGGCGGCCGGGGCGGCGAAGGGCATCCTGTACAGCATCATCGAGACGCTCGGCACGCTCGTCGGCGATCCGGACCTGCCCGCGCATGCACGTTCGGGCTATGAAGGTCTGCTCGAAACAGCGCGTGAACTGCGCGCGAAAATCGAGCACTAGCCGACTCGATCGGGCGTCGCAAGCTTGCAACGCGTACGCCCGATGTCATTTTCACGTCTGCGCATTGTCGGGTAATTCACAGAAGTCTCTCGACGCGGCGGCGATCCACATCGGCTGAAGAACGCGCGTACCCATCCCACGCAGCCCGCTTCGTCGTTCTCATTACTCCTGCTTCAACTCAAACAACCGGTCTTGCCGCGCGGCAGTCACGTCTGCCTTATGCAGCAAGACTTTGCGTTCTCCCTCGACGGGCGGCTGGGCGATCGAAGCTGGCCGCCGCGTCATCGATCCGGCTCCCCAAAGCCGTGCATTCGCCACATCTACGTCAGCTTGCTATCAGTTTCATGCCCGGTTGCCCAATATCTGCGTGCCCGAAAATACTGGTTAACCAGACAGTGAAAAAAAACGACACAAAACTGCGTCTTTCTTTCCCATTCGGTCTGTAAGCCATACACTTGCCAGCGATAAAAGTTACGAGTTGAAACATAACGAAGTCGCCACGGCGGCACCGGTTCCAAAGACTCGCACGCAAGTAATTGCCCACCGCTTGAGGAGAAAAAATGAAGGGTTTCACGATGACCAAGGCGGCGATCGTCGCAGCCACTGCGTTCGCCGCCGCGG
>NZ_CAJMZL010000024.1:0-114743 GCF_905220305.1 Caballeronia sp. J97
GGCGGACCATTAGGCCAATCGCCTGTGCCGGGGCCGGTGTGAAGTACTTTGGATGGGGATAGCTGCTTTCTTTGGTTACTTTCTTTGCAGCAGCAAAGAAAGTGACTGCCGCCCCGCACAGGGGCAGTGCAAATAGACCGACACGAATACGGGATCCGGCGAAAGCAAAAGCAACAGCAAAAGCAAAAGCAAAACCGCTCAAAACATCGCCCCCGCCACCCTCCCGACCTGCGCGATCCCCACATCGAACATCCGTTGAAAGAACGGCATCAGATTCGGCACCATGAGCTGCAACAGCAGCAACCCCACGAGCATCGTCACTGGAAACCCGACCTGAAAAATCCCGATCTGCGGCGCCGCGCGATTCAAAATCCCGAGCGCCAGATTGGCGATCAAAAGCGCCGCCACGATCGGCAACGCCAGCAACAAGCCCGTCGAAAACACACTCGCCCCATACCCGACCAGCACGCGCCATCCCTGCGCATGCGAAGCCGCCGCCACGACATTCGCCTCGATCGGCACGCTTTGAAATGTCGCCACCAGCGCGCTCATCAACTGCAAATGACCATCGAACACGAGGAACGCGAGCATCGCTAGCGTGTTCAGATAACGCGAAACGACCACCGCATTTCCGCCGGCGCGCGGATCGTAAAGCATCGCGAAACCGAGACCCATCTGCTGCCCGATGAACTCGCCGGCCGCATCGACGGCAGCGAACGCGATCTGCATCACCATGCCGATCGCCGCGCCGATCAGAAACTGATTCACGATGATCCACACGCCCGCCGCCGAAAACACCGTCACCTGCGGCATTGCGGACAGCGTCGGCGCGACGATCAGCGATATGAAGGCGGCCAGCGCGATCTTCACGCGCACCGGAATCGCCATGTGGCTCAGGACGGGCGCGGTGGCGATCAGCGCGAGGATGCGCACGAACGGCCACAGGAACGCCGTGAGCCAGCCGTTCAGTTGGGCATAGGTGACCGAAAACATCGAGCGTCGCTCAGCCCGTGATCGCAGGCGTGATCGTGAAGACGTGGCGCATGTAGTCGAGCAGCGTCGAAAGCATCCACGGACCGGCGATCACGAGCGTCACCGCCACCGCGATCAACTTCGGGATGAACGACAGCGTCGACTCGTTGATCTGCGTGGCCGCCTGAAACAGGCTCACCACCAGACCGACGACGAGCGCGACCAGCAACAAGGGCGCGGCGAGCAACAGGGCGACATACATCGCCTGATGCGCCATCGTCATGACGGATTCCGGCGTCATCGAATACTCCTCAGGAAACGAAGCTCTGCGCGAGCGAGCCGATCAGCAACTGCCAGCCATCGACGAGCACGAACAGCATCAGCTTGAACGGCAGCGCGATCGTCGTCGGCGAAACCATCATCATGCCCATCGACATCAGCACGCTCGCCACCACCATGTCGATGATGAGAAACGGAATGAAGATCGTGAAGCCGATCTGAAAGCCCGTCTTCAGCTCGCTCGTGACGAACGACGGCACGAGCAGCGAGAGCGGCACGTCCTCGGGGCCGTTCATCGGCGCGGCATGCGAGATGCGCGCGAACAGCGCGAGATCCGACTCGCGCGTCTGCTTCAGCATGAACTGCTTGAAGGGCGCGACGCCGCGCGTCATCGCCTGGTCCATCGCGATCTGGCCTTCGGAAAAGGGCTTGTACGCGTCGGTGTAAGCCTTGTCCAGAACGGGCGACATCACGAAGAACGAGAGAAACAGCGCGAGGCCGACGAGCACCTGATTCGGCGGCGTGCTCGACGTGCCGAGCGCCTGCCGCAACAGCGACAGCACGATGATGATGCGCGTGAAGCTCGTCATCATCAGGACCATCGCGGGGAGGAACGAGAGCATCGTCAGCAGCAGCATCGTCTGCACGCTGAGCGAGTACGTGGTGCCGCCGTTCGGGCCGGGACTCGTATTGAAGGCGGGCAGGCCGGCGGTGCTTTGCGCGAACGCGAGATACGGCATCAAGCCGATCACGACGGGCAACGCGAGCTTCACGCCGCGCACGATGTTACGACTGACCTGCATTTACTTGCCCCCGCCGACGATGCTTGCGAGCGCATCGAGAATGCGCCGACCTTGAAGAACAACGAACGTAATAGCCATGAGAACCCGCCTCTTTCGACAGGATGAATTCTCGGCTATCGCGCTATCGAACGATGGCGCGAAAAGAGGGGGAAACCCGCGCCAACTCGTTCTATTGCGAAGCAGCGCCGTAAACGCACATCGGGCGCGATCCTCGCGGACCACGCCCGATGTAACGGCCGATTGCGCCTTACTTGACGAACTTCTGGAGCCGCTTGTTCGCTTCGCCGGCGAGGGCGTCGCGAAAGCGCGCGCCGAAGTTGCCGGACGACGATGACGCCGCGACGCCGACGCCTTCCACCTCCGCCGATCCGGCGGGCATCGTGTGCAGGAGGCGCACGTTGCCGGGACCCGCGCCGAGCACGAGCCACGTATCGCCCACTTCGACGACCGCGACGCGCTCCTTGTTGCCGAGCGATGCGCCGCCCACGACCTTCACGAGACCGCTGCGCTTGCCGCCCTGATACCCGAACTTGCGCGCGAGCCACGCGCAGCCGAACACGAAGCCGATCACGACGACGAGCCCGAGCAGCGTCTGCAACACCGCGCCGAAGCCGAGCGACGGAACCGCCGTGCCCGCGCCGACGCTCGATGCGATCTGCGCGGCGTGGTTGACCGCGTTCATGTCGGCGGCGTGAGCGAAAAGAGGCGCGGCGAAAAGCAGCGCGGCGGCCAGGCGTTTCATCGATTCAACTTCCGGATGCGTTCGGACGGCGTGATGATGTCGGTCAGGCGGATGCCGAACTTGTCGTTGACGACGACCACTTCGCCCTGCGCGATGAGGCAGCCGTTCACGAGCACGTCCATCGGTTCGCCGGCGAGGCCGTCGAGTTCCACGACCGAGCCCTGCGCCAGTTGCAGCAGGTTGCGGATCGCGATCTTCGTGCGCCCGAGCTCCACCGTCATCTGCACGGGGATGTCGAGAATCATGTCGATGTCGTTGCGCGTCGACGGCGCCGCGGCCTTCGACAACGGCTGGAACACGCCCGCGCTCGCGGCCACCGGCGCGTCGTTGCCGTTCTGCTCGGCGAGTGCGCTCGCCCAGTCGTCCAACAGGAGCTCGTCGCCTTTTTCCGGGGCGCCGGGCGCATCGTTCTGCATCAGGTCACTCATATCCACCTTCCTTCATCGTGTCGGTCGCGCTGATCATCTTCTGCACGCGCAGCGCGTATTGACCATTGAAAATTCCGTAGCCGCATTCCATGACCGGCACGCCATCCACTTTCGCGACGACCTGCTCCGGAACATCGATCGGCAGCACATCGCCCGCGCGCATGTTGAGAATCTGTTCGAACGACGAGCGGATCTCGGCGAGATCCACCGTCAATTCCACTTCCGCCGACTGCACCTGCTGCGACAGCACCCGCACCCAGCGACGGTCCACTTCGAGCGCTTCGCCCTGAATCGGCGAGGAGAGCACGTCGCGGATCGGCTCGATCATCGAGTACGGCATGCAGATGTGCAGCGTGCCGCCCGTCGAGCCGAATTCGATCGTGAACTGCGTCACGATGACGATTTCGTTCGGCGTCGCGACGTTCGCGAACTGCGTGTGCATCTCCGAGCGCATGTATTCGAACTGCAGCGGCTTCACGCTGCGCCACGACGTCGCGTAGTGCTCGAACACCAGATTCAGCAGCTTGGCGATGATGCGCTGCTCGGTCTGCGTGAACTCGCGGCCTTCAACGCGCGTATGAAAACGCCCGTCGCCGCCGAACAGGTTGTCGACCACGAAGAACACGAGGTTCGGATCGAACACGAACAGCGACGTGCCGCGCAAGGGCTTCACATGGACCAGGTTGAGATTGGTCGGGATCGGCAGGTTGCGCGTGAATTCGCTGTATTTCTGCACCTTCACCGGGCCGACGGAGATTTCCGCGGAGCGCCGCATGAAGTTGAAGATGCCCACGCGCATGAGGCGCGCGAAGCGGTCGTTGATGATTTCGAGGCCGGGCATCCGGCCGCGGACGATGCGTTCCTGCGTCGCGATGTTGTAGGGACGTACGCCGGCGGGCTTGCTCTCGTCGGAGACTTGATCGATTTCGCCGGTGACGCCCTTGAGGAGGGCATCGACCTCCTCCTGCGACATGAACTCTTCGTGGCCCATGACTCTTTACTCGCTGATGCGGCGTTACTGGACGACGAATTCGGTGAACAGCACTTCCTCGACGCGCACCGGCTTCTCAGCCGAGCTCGCCGCGGTTTCGACCGCCGCGCGCAGCTCGTTTGCGAGCTGCTTCTTGCCGTCGACGGTCGCGAGATCGTCGGGGCGCTTGCCGGAGAGCAGAAGCAGCACGCGGCTGCGGACTTCGGGCATGTGCTCGGTCACGCTCAACTGGACCTTTTCGTCCTTCAGCTTGAGCGTGAGGCCGGCGCGCAGATAGTGCATGGTGCCGTCGTCGGACTGGAGGTTCACTGTCAGCGATTCGAGCGGGAAGAACACGGGCGGCGGTTCCGGAGCGGGCTTGGCCGGGCCGTGATTCTTGCCGAGGAAGAAGTAGGCGCCGCCCGCGCCCGCGCCGAGCAGCACGATCGCGCCGACGGCGATGATCAGGATCTTTTTGAGCTTCCCGCCTTTCGCGGGAACGATGGGTTGCTGGTTTGCGGTCGTGGTAGCCATGAATGCGTGCCTCTTTCGATAGGTTGAATTGTTGGTGATCGGGATGTAAAGCGATGGGTCGAACAGAGGGGGTTTTGGGGGCTAATCCATCCGATTGCCGGACTTGCGCAGGGGGCCGCGGCCGGAGGCAAGGGCGCAACGGAGAGACCGCGGACGCGCGACGACGACCGCCCGCGAGATCCGGGCGGTTCGAGGGAACAGGGGCGGGAGTGGTTGCGGCGCGGGAATCGCGCCGCGCGTCAAAACCGGTAATTCAGCGCGGCGAAAGCGGTCAGTTCGCGCCGGCTTTCGGTAATCGGGCTATTGGCGGCGTAGTGCACGAGGCGTCCGAGGGTCACGTTCATCGAACCGACCCAGTGCTTCGAGAAGTCGTGAGACGCGTAGAAGGACACATGTACATCGCGCACGCCCGCGCCGGTCCCGTACTGCGGCAAGCCGGACGCTGCGCTTTGCGCGGCCGAGACGCCGAACAGCGTGCGCGTGTACACCGAGTTGGCCCACGTGAGCCCGGTCCCGACCGAAAAGAGCCAGCCCGGCAATGGCAATGAAGCGTACAGATCGCCGGTGGCCGTCAAACCCTGCCCGTTTCCGCTGATGTCCTGATAAACGGCCGCCGCGCCCGTGAAGGCCCAGACCGTGTAGTCGGCGAACAGCCGCAGCTTGGGACCGACGTCGACATTGCCGAGTCCGCGCAGACGCGGATCGTCCGAGACGTCGCGCGACTGGAAATCGAAGCTGATCGACGCGCCCACGTGATAGTTGTCCGCCGAGAGCACGTTGACGCCCAGCACGTCCATCCCTTGCGAGAAGATCCGGTCGCGGTACGAAATGTCGAGCGACGGAAACGGATACGCCTTCAGGCGACCCGCGCCCGGATAAGCCGGCGCGACATAGACGCCCGGACCGATCGAAATCTTCCACGGCGATTCCGGCTGCGCGGGCGCGTTGGCAGGAGACGGCGTCATCGGATCGCCATCGCCAGCCCATGCATGCTGCGCGAAGGCCAGCACGGCGACGGCCGCCAGCCCTTTCATCGAAAACAGTTGCTTCATGGATTTCCTGGACGATCCGTCCGCTGTTTCCTGTCGGCTTCGCGTCACGCCCTGCTGGACCGCGATGCACGCGAATGGGTACGCACAATGCACGATGAGGCGCGTCGGCCTCAGAACGTCGCGCCGAACTGGAGATAGACGCTTTGCGTGCCGCCTGGCGCGATCGCGTAACCGAGATAAGCGGGCCCCAAGGCCGTCGTCGCGCCGACGAACACGCTGAAGCTCTTCTTCAACTCGCTCGGGCGAAGCGCGCTGCGCGTGAGCGTCGCATTACCGGCTTCGGCCATCGTGCCCAGATACAGATCGTTCACCGCCGCATTGTTCGGGGACGCCACCTGGAACTGATAGGTCAACTGGCTGTAGAACACGTAGTTCCCGGAAAACTGGTTCACGCCATAGGCCGCCAGATGACGGAAGCCGCCCAGCGTGAACGGAGAACCGGACTCCCTGGACGCGCCAACCTCGACGGTCGCGTTGAAGCTGTGCTTCCCGAACGTGGTGGCGGCGGTGGCGCTTGCGTGCAGATACCGGTACGCGTCGTCCTCTGCGCCGAACGACGATTCAGCCGTCACCCGGAACGCATAACCCGAACGCGGGAACAGGACATCGTCGAGCTGGTCGATGGCGAACTGCGCGCGCAAGAATGACTGCGACCAGCTTTGCGAAGGAAGCGAGATCGCCGTGAGCGCGCCATCCGCGGTGGCGGCCAGCACGTCCTGATTCGGCGTTTCGCGAATGTGCGACGTCGCCACGCCGATGCGCGCTTCGCCGAGATGCGACACCGGCATCGCGAAGTCGAGTCCGACCTTGGCTTCGCTGCGCCATGTGCGATAGGTGGGCCGCTTGCTGATCGCGTTGTTCTCGTCGCTGCTGTAGTAGGCCATGTGCGTCTGCGACACTTCCGCATAGGGCGCGACGTAGTAGCCGTAGCCACCCAGTACCGGCTGGCGCAACTCGGTGCGCAGGCTTTGTTTTTCATCGCCGAGCGACAGATCGTTGCGCCATTCCAGACCCGATGAAGTCAGCCACGGCCGCCGGTGGCCGATGTTGATCGTGAATCCGCCGCTGCCGTCGAAGCCCGTCGACAGGCCGATACCGAAAAGCAGAAAGTTGGGCCCCCAACTCTTTTCCGCCGCTTTCACGTGCAGGCGGTTCACGCCGTCCTCGTCGACGAATTCGTGCGACACGCTCTCGAAATAACCGCTCGCTTCGAGGCGCGCCAGCCGCTCGTTGATTTCGTGCGCGTCGTAGGCGTCGCCTTCGTTGACGTTCAGCGCCTGACGGACATACTCGGGCGGGATGCGTTTAGAAGTGGAGATGTCGATCGCGTCGATGCGCGCCGCCGTGGGCCGCGACGCGGCCCGGTACTCGGCCTGATAAGACGCATAGTCTTCGGCGGACAGGGACAGCGCGGCGAGCCGGTCGCTCGCGGCATCGGCGGCCTTTTCGCCGTCGGCGATAGCCTCGCTCGCCCGCGTGAAATCGGTGAACCTGATGTCGCCGAGATCCGGGCTGATCAGGATATCCCTCGGCCCGAGCTCGCTTTTCGCCGCCTTTACGTTCTGGCCGATCAGGATGCCGATCATCTGCTGGGCGACGTCGGCGGGCGACTTGATGTTCTCGCGCGTTCTGAGCGGCGTGCTGATATTCACGGCAATCACGATATCGGCGCCGAGTTCGCGCGCGACGTCCACGGGCAGGTTGTCGACGATCCCGCCATCGATCAGCGAGCGGCCGTTCACCTCGATCGGCGAGAACAGGCCGGGCGCGGCCATGCTCGCCCGAATGGCGATCGGCAGCGAGCCGTGGTCGAGCACGACGCGATTTCCGTGTTCGAGATCGGTCGCGACTGCGCGAAACGGCAAGGGCAGTTGATCGAATGAATGGTTCGGCGGAACGGACGCGGTCCATTCCTGCAGCAGCGCGAGGAAACTGTTCGCGCGCACGAAGCCGCGCGGCAGCTTCACGTTGCCAGAATCGTCGAAACCGACAGGCACCGAGATCGGATAGTCGCGCTCGTCCTGACGCCGCGTTTCCGGAAGCGCCTTGCGTTCGACATGGTCGAAGGCGACGTCGCCGAGATTCACCGAGCCGACCTTGCGTTCGAGCTCGTCGGCCGAAATGCCCGTAGCGTACAAACCGCCGACGACCGCGCCCATGCTCGTGCCCACGACGAAATCGACCGGGATGCGCAAGCGCTCCAGAACTTTAAGCACGCCGATGTGCGAATAGCCGCGAGCGCCGCCGCCGGACAGGACGAGCGCGATTCTCGGCCGCGGCCCGGATGCGGGGCTGGCTACCGCCGATGCGGTCGAATGCTGGGCAAAGGCGGGGGAAAGTGCGCACTGCAGGCAGAGCGCCAGAAAAAGCGAGGCGAGAACGCGCATGAAACCGTGACGCGCTCCGAAACGCGCAATCCGTGCAAAAACAGGCTAAGCGCCGGATTTTAGGAGCGTTGACGAGACGCTTTTTCCCTCGACATAAAATTTTCCAAAGCTGTCGCATCCAGCGCGCCGCATGCGAGGCAAATTCGCGCATTCCCCAGCAAATCAGACCGCTCCGATGCTGCTGGCACGACCATATGGACTAGCCTCCGCGCTCGAGATTCTTCTTCAGACGAGCGTGAAAGATGCGTCGGCAATCCGGCCTGAGCGGCCTGTTCTGGTCACTCCCTTATTTACTCGCGGCATACGCTCCGACGATGCTGTGCGCCGGTCACGGACCCGGCGTGACGGCTTCGATCTGGCTGCCCGCGGGCGTCGCGATGGCGGCGCTGATGCTCACGCGACCGGTCGGCTGGCCGGCGGTCATCGCGGGGCTCGTCGGCGCACAAGTGCTCTTCGGTCTGCTGCATGGCCTCGGCGTGGTTTCCGCGCTGGACATCGCCATCCTGCTGATCGTCGCGCCGACGGCCGCGCTGGCGCTCGTCGTGCGCTTCGCGCAAGTGCCGCTGCACGGGCTCTATTTCCTGCGCGCGCTCTTCGTCGGCGCGCTGCTGTCCAGCGTGTTCGCAAGCGCCACGGATATCACGGCGCACTCGGGGCACGTGCTCGACTTCTCCGCGGATATGCCACTGCGCGCGGCGGCGCATTTCGTGGGCATCTTCGTCATCACGCCGGTGTTCACGACCTGGGCGCGCTTCCGCCCGAGCCGCCAGATCATGCATGGCGTCGCGGAGCGCGTGATCGGCGGCATTGCATTCGCGGCGCTCGTGCCCTGCGCGCTCCTCGCGTTCGACATGCCCGCCGCGCAGGGCTTCGACGGCAATATCGTGACCGGCCTGAGCTACGCGCCGCTCGTGCTGTGCGTGCTCATCTCGCTGATGTGGGACGGGCGCGGCGGCGCATGTTCCGTGCTGGTGCTGGCGATCATCGCGCTCACGCAGACGCTGCTCGGACACGGCCCGTTCAGCCGGACCACCGACGAGACATCGCTGATCGGCGTGCAGGCGTATCTCGCCGTCGCGTCGGTGCTCGTCCTTCTGACCACGACGCTGCACGGCAGCCGCGCGCGCGCGCTCGGCGACGCGCATCGCTGGCGCACGAGCATGGAGCTCGCGCTCGCGGGCAGCGGCGAGCTCATCTATTGCCTCGATACGAAGAGCGGCCGGCTCGAATGGGGCGGCGATGTCGCGGCGATCACGGGACAGGCGCCGGAAGCGCTGCGCACGCTGGAAAACGTGCTCGCCAGGATCAGCCAGGAAGACCGCGCGCGCGTCCGCGCCCGCTGGCTGTGCGCGGCGGGTGGCACGCCCGTCGGTGAGATTTCGTTTCTTCTGAGAACGCAGGACGGCGGACTGGTGAGCATCACCGATGTCAGCACGCCCATCGACGACCTCGACGACGGCGCCGCATTCATCGCCGGAATCTGGCGCAGAGCCGGCACGCCCGCCGAGTCGCGAGGGTCCGCCGATGCGGGCGAGCACGCGGGAGCGCCGGCATGACCGCGCCTCGCACCGCAGCGCTGCTGATCCACGGGCTCGGCGGCACGCAATTCGATCTCGGCTCGATGCACAAGACGCTCAGGCGCGCCGGCATCGACACGCACACGCTGACGCTGCCGGGCCACGGCAGGACGCCGGAAGACCTCGTCGACGTCCGCGCGGAGCATTGGCTCGAAGCAGTCCGAAGCAAATATCGCGAAGTGATGGAGCAGTATGAAGTCGTCCACGTGATCGGCATGTGCATGGGCTCGCTGCTCGCGCTCGCGCTCTGCGCGCAGGAGCGCCACGAGCGCGGCAGGCTCGTCGCGCTCGCGCCGCCGATCTACATCGACGGCTGGGCGACCCCGTGGTATAGCCGTGCGCGCCATCTGCTCTACTGGATTCCGCTGCTGCCCAAGCGCATGCGCGTCGACGAAGACGAGCCCTTCGGCATCAAGAACGCGCTGGTGCGTTCGATCGTCAAGGCGAAATTCGCGCGCGGCGACAACTTTCACTATCGATGGGTTCCGCTCGCATGCATTCGGGAGGTCGACCGCCTGCGCCGGATCGTCAAGCGCGCGGCGTCGGCGTTGCGCTGCGAGACGCTCGTGCTGCACGCGCGCGAGGACGAACTGACGAGCCTCAAGTCCGCGTACTTCCTGCATGAGCGCGTGGAGCGCTCCGAGGTGATCGTGCTCGAGAACAGCTATCACCTGATTTGCGTCGACAACGATCGTGAAGTGGTCGCGAAGAGCGTTCTGAGATTTCTCGATTTGACAGCGGACAGCGCCGCGGAGCCCGCGACGGTGCAGGACGTACCCATGTCGGAGTCCGATATGCGCGATCTCGTCGAGCGCTATTTGTCCGCGATGGCTGCGCAGCGCTTCGAGGCCGCCTTGCCGCTGTTCGCTTCCGACGTCGTCTGGGAGCAGCGCGGCGAAGGTGCGCTCGCACGGACATTCGAGGGCCGCAGCGGCCTAGTCGAACTGTTTTCGAGTCTGATCGAGCGCTCGGACGGCAGCTTCGCGTTCCGCTCTTTCGGCGAACCGGCATTCGATGGCCAGACGGCGGTGGTCGAAGCGCGCTATATCGCCAGCCGCGGCGGGCGCGCGTTCGAAGGGCGCGCGCGGCAGACGTTCGTGCTGCGCAACGGCCGCATCGCGCGAGTCGTCCACGCGCCGCACGATGTGACCGCCGACGCGGCCTTCTGGGCGAGCGAAGTCGAATGGGCACGCGATCCGCTGCGCTCCGGCTCCACGGACGAAGTCATGTCCGAAGAACTGGCCGCGCTCCGGGGCGACGCGCTCGAACGCCGGTTCTCCAGTGCGCAAGCGAGCGTGAAAACTTTGGCGAGCCGCCCGTCGAGGGAGACGCAGTTAAAGCTCTACGCGTACTTCAAACAGGCCACGCAAGGCGATGCGCCCGTCGGACGCCCATCGGCGATCGATCCGGTCGCGCGCGCGAAACATGCGGCATGGGCACAACTCGCCGGTATGGCGGCGAACGAAGCGCGCCGGCACTACGTGCTCATCGCGCAACGACTGAGCGCCGAGTGCGTGGCGTGACGCGCCGGGCAGTCGGTCACGCGAACGTATCGACGAGCCCGACCGTGCGCCGCACGGGCACGTTCACGCTCGCCGCAATGGCATCGCCGCCACCGACGCCACCGATGCCGCCCGTCCCGCGGCCGTTGCCCGAGCCGGAACGCCCGTCGCCGCTCTGCTGCCGCGACTGACGCGCGAACGCGGATCCATCGGATACCGAAGCGCTCCCGAGACTGATGCCGTTCGCCTCCATCGCCTCGCGCAGCTTCGGCATCGCGGCCTCTACCGCCTCGCGCACCTGCGCGTGCTGCGACACGAACAGCGCGTGCGCGTGGCTTTCGGAAACCTGCAAGGTCACCTGCAACGGCCCGAGATCCTTCGGATTCAGGGTCAGCTCGGCGCTCTGCTGATCGCCCTTCGACAGAAACACGACCTTCTGGCTGAATGCATCGTCCCAGCCGGAACCGCCCACGTGCGGTGCGATCGCGGCGCTCGTCGCGGACGCCATTGCGCCTTGCGGGCTCGACGCCGCCGAATTCGCCGATGCCGTCTGCATCGCCACCGCGTGCGCGGCCGCATCGGCGGCCTGCTTGTACGCGGCGGTCGCGGCGTCGGCGGGCGTCGTCGACGCGGCCTGTGCGCTTGCAAGCGCGGCGGCGTCGACGGTCTTGTCGTCGGCCTTCGTGTTGACCGTGAGGCCGACCAGACTTGCGCCCTTTCCGCCCTTGGCAAAGAGACCGCCCTGATCGTCGCCATTCGCGCTTCCGCGCGCCGTCGCCGCTGCGCCGTTCGCCGCCGCGTTCGCGGGCAGCGCGTTCGGCTGCGCGTTGCTGATCGCCGCGAGCGCCGCCTGAAGCGCGTCCTGCGGCGATTTCGCGTCGCTCGCCTTGTGCGTTGTGCCCGTCGATTTGTCGTCGTCGGTCGATGCGGCGGCCGTGACGAGGGACGCCGCATCGGCTGCATCGGCGAGCGTCGCGTCGGTGTCGTCGGCGTCGCCGGCATTGGCAGCGTCGGCGGCATCCGCGCGGGCTTTCGCCTGCGCAGCGGCGGCCGCATCCGACGGCGACGCCGAGGTCTGCGCCGCCGGCTTCGATGTCTCCGCCGTCTCGCTCTTGTCCGTATTCTTCGACGCCGCTTTCGGCGCATCCGCCTGATCGGACTTCGCGGCGGCCTGCGTATCCGCCGCGTCGTCGTTCTTCGAGGCTGCATCCGACGCGCTGTCGTCCGGCTGCGGCGCGTCATGCACGCTCGTCTTGTCGGCCGAGGAATCCGTCAGCGCCTGCGCCGCTTGAGCGTCGGCGTTGGCGCGATCGGTGATGCCTTGCAGCGTCATGCCGAACGACGCGCCCGCGCTCGCCGCACGCTGCGCCGCAGCCTTGCTCGACGACATCGCGCCCGAGACCGAATTGAGAAGAGAAACGGAGGACATGCTGAGTCTCTGGATAGATCGATGAATGGATTACGACGAAGCCCGCTCGGCGCGCATGCGCAGCACCTTTGCGGCGTGCTCGTCGGCTTCGCGCTGCTCGACGCGCGCGGCCTTCTTCGCGAGCATCGCCTCGCCGCGCGCGGCCAGCACTTCGTAACTGCCGAGCTTCTGCTTCTTGAGACGCCAGTCGGGTTTCGCCGCCTCGATGCGCTGATCGGCCAGCACGAGCGCCGTGCGCTGCTGGGCGATCGCGGCATCGAGCGTGTCGACGAACGCCTGGAAGTTGCGCAGCGTCTGCGCCGTGGTGCCTTCCTGCGCCGATGCCGTGAACCGAGCGTGGTATTCGTCGCGGTAGGTCACGAGCGAGTTCAGCTGCGCCTCGACGTCGTTGCGCTCCTGCTGGAGCTTGCCGAGCTTTTTCGTGGCGGCGTCGAGTTCCTCTTCGGCGAGTTCGATGAGGGTGTTGATCGGCAGATTCTTGGACATGGCGTGGCGGTCCCGTATGGTCTTTGGCGTTCTTCTGATGAATGCTTCGGATACTAGTCGAAAACTATTCGAACAGTTGATTCAACATCGCGATGCTCGGCTCGAACGGCGCCTCTTCGCGAAAGCCCTGCTGCAAAAACGACTCCATGCGCGGATACAGCGCGATCGCGCGGTCGAGCAACTGATCGCGCCCGCTCGAATAAGCGCCGACATTGATCAGGTCGCGGTTGCGCTGATAGCGCGAGAGCATCTGCTTGAACAGACGCACGCGCTCGAGATGCCTGTCGTCGATGAGCGCGGTCATCGCGCGGCTGATCGACTGTTCGATGTCGATGGCCGGATAGTGCCCCGCCTCGGCGAGCGAGCGGTTCAGCACGATGTGGCCGTCGAGAATCGCGCGCGCGGAATCGGCGATCGGGTCCTGCTGATCGTCGCCTTCGGTGAGCACGGTGTAGAACGCGGTGATCGAGCCGCCGCCTTCCGGGCCGTTGCCGGTGCGCTCGACGAGCGCCGGCAGCTTCGCGAATACCGACGGCGGATAGCCTTTTGTCGCGGGCGGCTCGCCGATCGCGAGCGCGATCTCGCGCTGGGCCATTGCGTAGCGCGTCAGCGAATCCATCAGCATCAGCACGTGCTTGCCCTGGTCGCGGAAATATTCGGCGAGCGAGGTCGTGTACGCGGCCGCCTGCATGCGCAGCACCGGCGACACGTCCGCCGGCGCGGCCACGACGACCGAGCGCGCGAGACCGTCCTCGCCCAGAATCTGCTCGATGAATTCCTTCACTTCGCGGCCGCGTTCGCCGATCAGCCCGATCACGATCACTTCGGCGCTCGTGTAGCGCGCCATCGTGCCGAGCAGCACCGACTTGCCGACGCCCGAACCCGCGAACAAGCCCATGCGCTGGCCGCGCCCGACCGTCAGCAGCGAGTTGATCGCGCGCACGCCGACATCGAGCACCTTGTGAATCGGCTCGCGGTTCAGCGGGTTGATGACCGGCGCGGACAGCGGCGCATCGACTTTCGATCCGAGCGGGCCGAGCCCGTCGAGCGGACGGCCGGACGCATCGACCACGCGGCCGAGCATTTCCCAGCCGACGGGCAGGCGCTTGGCGCCCGCCATCGGATCGTTGATCGGCGCGCTTTCGAGCGGATAGACGCGTGCGCCCGGCAAGAGGCCGGCGACTTCGGTCGTCGGCATCAGAAAGAGTTTGTCGCCCGCGAAGCCGACGACTTCGGCTTCGGCGGTCGGAATCGCGCTGCCCGGCGGCAGCTCGATCATGCATTCGGAGCCGACGCCCATCTTCAGGCCGACCGCTTCCAGCACCAGACCGGCGGCGCGCGTGAGACGCCCGCACGGACGCAGCGGTTTGGCGATCGCGTTGCGGGATTTGAGCGCGTCGAGCGTGTCGCGCCACGTGTCGATGTGCGGATTGCCCGCGATATCGGCCAATTGGGCGATGGTGCGCGCGGCGAGCTCGTCGGGCGATTCGGCGTCGAAGGCGTCGTCGGCGAGCGGGCCGAACGACGCGCGCGCGATTTCCTGCTCCAGCGCGCTCAGTCCGTCTTGCGTAATCCGTTGATTCACCATGGCTTGCTTCTCCCGAGGGCGGCCACCACGCGCTCCCAGCGCGACACGTTGGTCGCATCGATCTCGCCGGTCGCGGCGTGCGCCTTGCAGCCGCCGCGCTCGACTTCCGGGTCGGGGCGCACGATCCAGCCCGCGGCCTCGAGTTCGTCCTTCAGATAGGCATCGACGATCGGCATGTCGGCCGGATTGACGATGAGCGTCGGGGCGCCCGAAAGCTCCGGCTCGGCGGCGATCACTTCACGCGCCACGGCGACGAGCGCCGTCGGATCGAGCGCGAGATGCTGGCGCACGACCTGCTGCGCGATATCGACGGCCAACTCGGCGAGCGATTCCGCGATGGCCGCGTCGGCGGCCTGCAGCGCGGTCTTGAACGCATCGGCGATGTCGGCGAGACGCGCGGCCTGCGCGAGCGCTTCCTTGCGGCCGTCTTCGAAACCCTTCGCCTGGCCTTGCTCGTAGCCTGCCTGATAGCCGAGCGCCTGACCCGCGACGTGACCCTTCGCGAGACCTTGCTGATACGCGTCGTCTTCGACGCGGCGCAGGTGCGCTTCGAGCGCGGCCTGTTCAGCCGCGCTGTTGTCGACCTTGATTTCGACGGGATCGAACGACGCCATCTCCCAGCGCTGATACGCCGAGACCGGGTCCTTGCGCGCGCGGGTGTCAGACATATGCGTCCTCCGCCTTGCCGCCTAGCTGAATCTGACCGTTTTCCGCGAGATTGCGGACGATCTGCAGAATCTTGCGCTGCTGCTGCTCGACTTCCGACACGCGCACCGGACCGCGCGAATCGAGGTCTTCGGCGAGCAGTTCGGCCGCGCGCTGCGACATGTTCGACAGGAACTTCTGACGCAGCGCCGGCTGCGCGCCCTTCAGCGACACGATCAGCGTCTCGGATTCCACTTCCTTAAGGAGAAGCTGGATCGCGCGGTCTTCCAGATCGAGCAGGTTCTCGAACACGAACATCTGGTCGATGATCTTCTGCGCGAGCTCGGCGTCGTATTCGCGCACGTTCGCGATCACGCCTTCCTCGTGGTTGCTCGACATGAAGTTGAGAATCTCGGCCGCCGTGCGGATGCCGCCCATCGGCGCGCGCTTCAGGTTGTCGCTGCCCGACAGGAGCGTCGTCAGCACGTCGTCGAGTTCGCGCAGCGCGGCGGGCTGGATGCCGTCGAGCGTCGCGATGCGCAGCAGCACGTCGTTGCGCAGGCGGTCGGCCAGCAGCGACACGATTTCCGACGCCTGATCGCGGTCCAGATGCACGAGGATCGTCGCGATGATCTGCGGATGCTCGTTCTTGATCAGTTCCGCGACCGCGCCCGAGTCCATCCACTTCAGGCCTTCGATGCCGCTCGTGTCGCTGCCCTGCAGGATCCGGTCGATCAGCGCACCGGCCTTGGTCTCGCCGAGCGCCTTCGTCAGCACGGAGCGGATGTACTCGCTCGAATCGAGCGACAGCGCGGTGTGCTGCTCGGCTTCCGACACGAATTCGGTCAGCACGTTGTCGAGCTGCTCGCGCGTCACGTTTTTCAGGGCCGCCATGGTCGCGCCGATCTTCTGCACCTCGCGCGGAGCGAGATACTTGAAAACTTCGGCGGCTTCTTCCTCACCGATCGACATCAGGAGGAGGGCGGCTTTGTTCAGGCCTTCAGCGTTCATCGGACACCCAGTTCTTTACGACCGTCGCAACGATTCTCGCGTCCTGACGCGCCACCATGCGCGCGTAGTCGAGATTGCGATCGAATTTGGCTTTCTTGCTTTCATGACCGAGCAGACTGACCTCGGCATCCTTGTCTTCGTCTTCCTGCTTCGCGCCGCCTTCGAGCGACGGTCCGTCGAGCAACGAGAGTTCATCCGGCGCGGCGAGCGTGGGCGCGGCTTCGGGCGGCGGCGGGAAGGCGCGGCGCATCGCCGGCTTCACCATGCTGAAGTACAGGAACAGCCCCACGATGCCGATGCCCAGGTACTTCGCCGCCTGGATGCCCCACGCGATCATCTGCGGCGTGCGCCACCACGGCACGTCCGGCGTCACGTTCAGATCGGCGGAAAACGCGCTGTTCACGACGTTCACCGAGTCGCCGCGCTTGTCGTCGAAGCCCATCGCGTCCTTCACGAGCTGCTGGACTTGCGCGAGCTTGTCGGCGGCGAGCGGCGTCATCGTGACGTTGCCCTTCGCGTCGATTTTCTTCTCGTAGTTCACGACCACCGCGACGGACAGACGCTTGATCCCGCCGGTCGCCTGCTCGTAGTGGCGCACGGTGCGATCGACTTCGTAGTTCGTCGTCGTGTCCTTGCGCTGGTTCTGCGGCGTGGACCTGGCCGCTGCGCCCGCCGCGCCCGATGCCGCCGCGTCGATCGGCGCGGAAGCCGGCTGCGGTGGCTGGTTCGACAGCGCGCCCGGCACGCCCGACGCGCCGCTGCCCGTCGTTTCGCTCGATTCGCTCGATTGCTGGCTGCGGATCGCCGTGCTCTGCGGGTTGCCGTTCGGGCCGTAGCTCTCGGCGGTCTGCTCGAGCTTGGAGAAGTCGATGTCGGCGCTCACCTGCGAGCGGGCGTTGCCGGCGCCGAAAAGCGGCGCGAGGATCGCGTCGATGCGCTTTTGCGTGTTGTGCTCGATCTGCTGCACGTACTTCAGTTGCGACGCATCGAGGCCGTTCGCGACGCTCTGGCTCGTCAGCAGGTTGCCGTCCTGATCGACGATATTGACGTTCTTGACCGGCATGTCCGCGACGCCCGATGCCACCATGTGCGCGATCGCGACCACCTGGCCTTCGTCGAGCACGCGGCCCGGATACAGATTGACCATGACGGAGGCGGTGGGCAGCTCCTTGTCGCGTACGAACACGCTCGGCTTCGGAATCGCCAGATGCACGCGCGCCGACTTCACCGACGAAATCGAACCGATGGTGCGCTCCAGCTCGCCTTCCAGCGCGCGCTGGTAATTGACCTGCTCGGCGAACTGGCTGATGCCGAACTTCTGGTTGTCCATCAGCTCGAAGCCGACCGAGCCGCTCTTCGGCAGACCCTGGCTCGCGAGGCGCAGACGCGTTTCGTGAACCTGCTCGGCCGGCACGAGAATGGCGCCGCCGCCGTCCGACAACTTGTAGGGGATGTTGCCCTGCTGAAGCGCGGCAACGATTGCGCCGCCGTCCCGGTCGGACAGATTGGAGAAGAGGACGCGGTAATCCGGCTGGCGCGACCACATGACGAGGCCCGCAACCACCATCACCAGAATCGCGACGGCCACGATGAGCGGCACGCGCGGATTCGAGCGGAACTGGTTGAGCATCGGCACGCGCTGCGCGAAACCGCCGAAGTCGGCGCCCGCGCCGCCCGCTGCGGCCGTTCCGGCTGCACCCGGCTGTGCGCCCGCCAGGCCCATTCTGGCGTCGGGCGTGATGAGTGAGTTGTTGGGCGTTTCCATTTAGCGTCGAAGCTCCGAATCCTGGGTTCTCCTCCCGCCGCTTCCGCTTTCCATGTAAGCGGCGGTGGAGGACTTTTCACGATGGGGATTATCCGCAGAAGATTGCAAGTCGATTCGGCGAATAGAGCGGAGTTTTCCCCGCTCTTCCGGTGCTTTGAAAATCCGCCCGCTGCTAATCTTTTTCGTACTCGGTGAACCTCCGCCAACGCGGCCCGAGCGTCAGGTCTCCGCCACGAGCGGCGCCGGCAATTTCCAGTCATCCGGAGTCAACATGAACTTTCCGATCAATCCGCTTTCCTCGGCTCTTTCGGCCATTCAGTCGATGGCGTCGCAAGCCGCAGGCGGGACCGGCGCGAGCTCGGCCGTCGCGTCGGGCGCCGTCACGGGGCAGAGCGGGACATCGGGCGCGGCGAGCGCAGGCAGCTTCGCCGACGCGCTGAAATCGTCCATCGACAAGATCAGCGACAACCAGACCAAGGCGCTCGGCGAGGCGCACGCCTTCGAAATCGGCGCACCGAACGTGTCCCTCAACGACGTGATGGTCGACATGCAGAAGGCGAACGTCGGCCTGCAGTTCGGGTTGCAGGTGCGCAACAAGCTCGTGACGGCTTACAACGACATCATGCAGATCTCCGTCTGACGCAGCCGCTATCGCGATCCATCCCTCAATAGTGCGATCGCTCCAGAGCCTTGAGTCCTAAAGCTTTGCCGCGTTTCTCCGATAACCCCGGTAACGGCACGGCGAACGATGGTTCGCTCGCTTCGGCGGGCGGCCTGCTCGCCTGCACCGGCTTGACCGGACTCACACGGACCAGGACGAGCGGCATGGCGTCCGCAAGAAACCCGCGGACGCTGCGGCATCGCATAAGGAGAACCGAGAGATGTATTCCCCAGGACACGCTGGAGCCAACGCCTACGCACGCGTGGGCGTGCAGACGGGGGTGATGGGAGCGAGCCCGCACCGGCTGATCGTGATGCTGTACCAGGGCGCCCGCCAGGCGATCGCGCAGGCGCGCATGCACATGCAGCAGAACAATGTGGGCGCGCGCGGCACGGCGATCAGCAAGGCGATCAGCATCATCGAGAGCGGTTTGCAGCAGGCGCTCAACAAGGATGCGGGCGGCGAGATCGCGCAGCGGCTGGACGCGCTTTACACGTATATGACGCGCCGGCTACTCGAGGCGAATCTGAAGCAGGACGAGACGATGCTCGTCGAAGTCGACAACCTGCTCGCGACGCTCGAGGATGCCTGGGTCGGAATTGGACCGGAAGTGGCGCAAATGACCGCGGTGCCCGTTTGACGGGAATGCGCGTCGACTGCCTCGAAAGAATGAAGACGACACAAGAATATTTCGCCCACTACGAAGCCATCGCGGCGGTTTCCGGCCAGATGCTGGCGGCAGCGCGCGGCGGCGAATGGAGCGAGCTGAAGGCGTTGCAAGGCACCTACCGCGAGCTGGTCGAGCGGCTGAAGGAAGTCGATTCGGGCTCCGAACTCGACGAAAACGCCCGCGCCCGCAAGCTGGACCTCGTGAAGAAGATTCTCGCCGACGACGCCGCGATCCGCGATCTGACATCGCCGAGCCTCGCGCGCCTGTCCGCGCTCTTCACGGTCAACAGCCCGGCGCGCGTACTGAAAAAAATGATCGGACTGCGCTAGACGCGGTTCGCGCCGGGACCGTATGGCCCGGCGGGCGCCATAAAAGGATGCGGGCATGACAGGACTCGATACCGCGATCGCATCGTTGCTCGCCAGCCGCACCGAGCTCCTTCTGTCCGCGATCCGCGCGCCGGCCGGCGTCGCCGGCGGCGGCGTGACCGGCGCGAGCGTCGGGCAGACGACGCAGACCGACCTTGCGCAGATCATCCGCGCGACTGCCGATGCGGCCACGCCGGCGGCATCGGCGCAAACCGCGTTCTCCAGCGTCGCGCGCACGCTCGACGTGATTTCGCGTTTCGGCGGCGCGACGCCCGCGCTGACGAGCGACGCCCCGCTGTGGCCGACGCCGCCGCGCCCGGCAAGCGCCTTCGCCGCGCTCACGACGGGTCTCTTCGATACCGCTTTCTCTTCCAACGCAGCCGCCGTGGCGGCCGCGCGCGCCGCGACGCACAACTTGCCGCCGCTGCCCGCCGCCGCGCTCGCGAGCGCGCTCGCAAAAACCGTCGACGAAAGCGGACTCTTCTACGAATCGCATCTGGTGCAATGGCTCGCCGGCCAGCGCAGCGCCGCGTCGCTCGGCAACGAGCCGCAGGCGCGCGCCGACGTGCGGTCGATGTCCCTGCCGTTCGATTTCGCCCACGCCCCTACGCCCGGCGACACCGGCCTCGACGACGCCCGCGCGCCGCAGTTCGCACCCGATCCGCCGGTCGCGACGCCGCGCACGCCGCAGCAAGCGGCCGCGCTCGCGGCGTCGGTGCGCGATGCGCCGCCGGCCGCGCTGTCGATGTCGCAAAACGGCAACGCGGCGGGCGTTGCGAACGCGCAGGCCGCGCAGCCGAGCCAGCATGAATCGGCGCTGCAGGCGTCGGCCGCGGCGGGCATCCATCCGGCGACGCTCAATGTCGTGCGCCAGCAACTCGACGTGCTCGCGAACCAGCAGTTCCGCTGGCAGGGCGAGGCGTGGCCCGGCACGCGCTTCGAGTGGGAAGTCGCCCGCGAGACGCGCGATCCGCGCACCGCCGACGACGGTCCCCCCGACGAACATGCGTGGCGTACGCGCATCACGCTGTCGCTGCCAGCGCTCGGCACAGTGGACGCCGAACTCGTGCTGGCGGGCGAAAAGCTCGTCGCGCGCGTCAAGGCCGGCGACGCGGGCGCGCGCCGCCTCGCATCCGACGGCGCCGCGTTCGCGCGGCAGCTCGAAGCGGCGGGGATCACGCTGGCGTCGCTGTCGGTGCGCTCGATGGACGGCTCGACCGATCTCGCGCTTTCCGGCGACCAGAGCGCGGCGAAAAAGCCGGTGCGCTCGCCGCTCGAACATCTGTTCCGCCCCCCGACGGGCGATGGGAGCACGACATGAGCGCGCAGGATCAGCCGCCGTACACGCGCCGACAGGCGACCGCGCTCGCCTACGATGCGGGTAATCGCGAGGGAACGCCGCGCGTCGTCGCCAAGGGCTACGGGATGGTCGCGGAAATGATCGTGCAACGCGCGAAGGAGGCGGGGCTGTACGTTCACGAATCGCCGGAGATGGTGTCGCTGCTGATGCAGGTCGATCTCGACGCGCACATTCCGCCCGCGTTGTATCAGGCGGTGGCGGAATTGCTGTCGTGGGTGTATCGGCTGGAGAACGAGGAACCGATGCGGGAAACGGGGAGGGGGATTCGCTGAATTCAAGGCGATGCTCCATCGCGGACTTCGAAAAGGCCGGGAGAGGCCAGCATTCCGAGCGACCATTCCCTCGACATCGATTGAAGCGCAGCCAGCGTTGCTTTGCGAAATGCTGGCTTAACGGCGTCGGATGCGTCAGCCGTCATCTTCTAGTGATCGACCAGTGCGCGGCGCTCCGCTCGCTCGAAATCAAAACTTTCTCGGGATCGAAATTTCGCGAATCGCCCCGGGTATCAAGTCACTCTCCTTCTTCGAAAGCGTGGTTTTCTCGACCTCCAGTGCGAAGCAAGTCATTCCATCTTTGTTCGGACATATTAGAAAAAAATCCGGAACGGTTCGCTTCTCGCCGTCACCATAAATGGAATTTACGTACGCGATGGTACCTACCCAATCGATACCCCGAAATTCTCTCTGCCATTCAATCGTTCTGGTGTATCGGCCACCCGAATCTTCGGCCTGAATCTCCGCGCGAGCGGTTGTCCTGTGGGCTGTATCGGGGCTAGATCCAGTCGTGCTAGCGATAAAACAGCTAAATGAGAACTTGGCATGGATCGCTCTCCGGAACGGATCGACATCAAGATAGATAACCACTGACATGATTTGATTTTCAATCCGTGACGCAGACGATTTGACGTGCCTCAACAACTTCTCACCGAGTTTGTATCCGCATTGGTTCTCAAGCATTGAAAGATCTACATTTAAATGTGGCTCCCCATGCCATGCTGTTTGAGCATTGGCGAACTGATTTGGAGCAAGAATTACGGCGAGCGCGACGAGAATATTCTTCATCAAATCTTTCTTTTTACGAAGTATTCTGGCCACGAATTATTTTCTCCACTCCGCCCTTTGAAGGAGACGACATCAGCCAACAAAAGCATCGCATTGATAAAGGATATTGATCGATCCACGAGTCCGTTCATAGCAGGTGGGCTTTTCCCGGTAGCTCCGGGAAAATTAACCGCCGCAGCACAATTCGCAAAGGACTGGTTGTAGTACCAGACCCTGAGTCCAGCGCTAGTTCGAATCTCTTTCCTTTCGTTCGAGCCAGATATGTCCGCATATCTATTAGCACTATCGACCTGCGGGCGTGACGGATTGTGCGTTGTCGGCGCGGATTTTCCCGGCCAAACCCAGTAAGCGCCCGCGCTGTGACTCGCATGGAAAGCATCTCTGCCAAGTTCGTTTCGCCAATGTACCTCCTGTGGACCGGGAGGCAAATTCGGATGTCTGCCAAGGAATCTGAAATACTTGTAGTAATTGTTATTGCCTTGTCCCATGTCGCCATTTGGACTGGTTAACTGAAGAAAGCCACGCCCGAACCAACCCTGATGCAGGTCGATCGCGTCATCTGCGCGATTTCCCTCCGTAAGATAATGAAACCACCCGGTTTCCTGAGTCGCATTGCCCATGAAACACGCTTGTCGTACCGGACTGTCAATTTTGAACTTCCGCATCGCGTAATTCAGATGCACTCGGTGACGTTGTAGTAGGGCGGAAGCAAAGGCCAGGTTAGGTGACTCCCAAACCCCTTGATGAGTCGAGTTGTGTGAGCCAGGTTTCCTTATAACAAATTGCGGAATGAGTTGTAGCATCTCCTTTTCACTAAGCCACCCACACTTTCTGAAATGCCGAATAAATGCCAGTGGATGAAAGAACCAAAACCTTTTTCCTTCGCCGAAAGGGGTGCGCTCCATGAACTGACACTGCTTCGCGAACTTGATGAAGTTCTCATAGCCGTGCGGATCCTCTTCTCGTCGCTTGCCGAAGAAGCCGTCTGCTTCTTTCAGGTTTCGGAAGCGTTCTTCATTGATGCTCGCATCCCATTCGCTGCGGGCATGGCACACGAAACCCCTCAGCCTGGTTCGCGCGTCGGCGTGAAGCTGCACGAAGGCCGAAATTCGCTCGTCGTGACTGTATGCGGGCGGCATGTACGAGAGTCCGTCCGGAATACCGGTGATCTCGCACAGCGCGTCATAGCCGCATAGACCGTCCCGATCGAAGGGCGTATTGCCGTCCTCGATTTTCTGCCAGTCCTTGAAGAACGGAAAATCGGCGTCCGAGAGCTTTTGAATGGATGCATGATTGACGTCGATGTAACCCGTCTTGCCGTGATCGAACGGCACTGCGACCCATGTCGCTCGCGCATCGGCGGCCAAAAGAGGGTTCTCCGTACCCAGAATTCGTCCGAAGCGCAGCAATTCGAAGCCTTCGCTCGGACACGTTTCGTACAGTCTGGTCGCGCGCTCATAGAGCTTGTATTCATATTCGGCGCATTTGTCCTGAATTGGCTCAGGCGTGAGAGAGACGAGCCTTCCGTCGCCGTTGTCGATCCACGCACGCATAAACCGTTCGCCGCGGCTGAAGAAAGCTTCGACGTATAGCGTCCTGCTGTGATCGAGCGCACCTGCGTCCAGTCTGGGAAAAAACGGCGATTCCGTGTTTCCCGGCGGCATGCTAACGAACGCTAACCCGGCAGGAATGACGAAATACGTGTGCCCCCAATAGTCCTTCGATCCCGGAGTTCGGGGATGCCCTTGTCCTAAGGCGGTCCTTCGCCCCTCTTGCTCGAACCATGCTGAGAAATCGTCTTCCGCCATGAAGATTTCAAAGTGCAGATGGCGATGACCCTGATACTTCCCGACGTAGCCCAACTGATCTTTCCGATACACCTTCTTGCCGCCGCCTGCCTGAACTCCAGCGCTGTCGGCGAGCAGCCACGCCGGCAGCGCGTTGGGCGAAGTCTCTGGCGGCGCCTGAGTGATCAGGGGCTGCGGCGCCAACTCGTTCAAGCTGACGGTATCGAGCAAATGCATGTACAGCGAATAGAACGTGATCGTCCGGTCTTCTCCGGTATCGGTGACGTGTTTGAGCAAAACGAAGCCGATGTTGCTGTTCAGTGCTTCGCTGCCATTTGCAGCCTTCTGTCCGTCGCCCACCGCATTCTTCGCGACACGATAGGCGACTACTTCGCCGTCCGCGATGGCGCGCACCGGCTCTGTCTGCCCGCGTCCGCCGTACGGCACGAGGTGCATGCCGCAATGCCAGCGACGATCGAAGGCGATGGGGAAGACGCCACTGTGAAGCAGCTCATATCCGTCGACCGCGTCCATCATCGGATCGGTCTTCCATTTTTGGGTGGGCGTGTTGAGTCCTTCGACGGGCAGGAACGGCGGGCTGATGATCATGGTCGACGCATGTGATGCCGCGTCCGCGACGTGGCGATCGTGCGATTCTCATTCCGACCGGTGCAGAGGTAAATAGCTTGAAATGACCGGCTGGTCGAATTCAGACTTTTCGTGGACTGGCCCGCGCTGAAACAAATAACGAGCAGCGCTGCTACGCCCCAAACGCCCGCGTCACGATCCTCGCGTGATCGAAACGCGCGGGCAGCGTCCCATACACGCGGCCGGTTTCACCGCGCGCATCGCCGAGACGGGATTCGATGAACGCATCGGCGACATCCTGCGGCGCATACCGCGCCAGCAGCACGCCTTGCGCGCACAGGACCAATTGCTGTGCGATGCGCCGCGCCGACGCTTCCCGCGCCGATGGGTCGCCCGTCAGGATCGCCAGCAACGACGACAACGCGCCCGCCAGCACCGGATGCCCGGCGGCCGTCGTCTTCCAGTCGTCGATAAGCGCATGCGCGGCGTCCTGCTCGCGCTCGAACGCGCGCAGCACGTCGAGACACATCACGTTGCCCGAACCTTCCCAGATCGAATTGACCGGCGCTTCCCGATAGAAGCGCGCCATCGGCCCGGTCTCGACGTAACCGTTGCCGCCCCAGACCTCCATCGCCTCGCCGGTGAATTCGAGCGCGCGCTTGCACACCCAGAACTTCGCGGCCGGCGTCACGATGCGCCGCCACGCACGCTCGGCGAGCGCTCCGCCCGGCGCGGCGCTCTGCTCGAACGCGCCCGCGAGCCGCATGAACAGAACCGTTGCCGCTTCGGATTCAAGCGCGAGATCGGCGAGCACGTTGCGCATCAGCGGTTGATCGACCAGATGCGCGCCGAACGCGCTGCGATGCCGCGCGTGGTGGATCGCCTGCACGAGCGCCGCGCGCATCAGCGCCGCGCTGCCGATCACGCAATCGAGCCGCGTGAAGTTCGCCATCTCGATGATGGTCGGAACGCCGCGCCCCTCGTCGCCGATCATCACGCCGTAGGCATCGAGGAATTCCACTTCGCTGCTCGCGTTCGAGCGGTTGCCGAGCTTGTCTTTCAGGCGCTGGACCTGGACCGCGTTCTTGCGGCCGTCCGGCGCGAAACGCGGCACGTAGAAGCACGACAGGCCGCCATCGTCGGCGGTGCGGGCGAGCACGAGATGCGCGTCGCATTGCGGCGCGGAGAAGAACCATTTGTGACCGACCAGCCGATAAGCGCCGCCGCGTCCCGGCGCACCGAGCGCGTACGCGCGCGTGCGGTTGCTGCGCACGTCGGAGCCGCCCTGCTTTTCGGTCATGCCCATGCCGACCATCATCGAATGCTTGCCGGCTTCCAGCGGAATGTCGCGCGGATCGTGCTCGCGCGCGAGCAGCGGACGGGCGATCCGCGCGAACAGGTCCGGTTCGTTGCGCAGAACCGGAATGCTCGCAAAGGTCATCGTGACCGGACACAGCGAGCCCGATTCGAGCTGGCCGTGCAGATAGTAGCCGGCACAGCGCGCGGCCATCGACCCGGCGCGCGCGGACGGCTCGAACGGCATCGCGTGCAGTCCTGCGTGCCGCAGACGCAGCAGCAGCTCGTGCCAGGCCGGATGAAACTCCACGGCATCGATGCGCTCGCCGCGCGGACTATGCGTCGCGAGTTCCGGCTCGTGCCGGTTGGCGAGATCCGCGAGCGCGACGGCGTCCGGCTGCGTCAGCGCCATCCCGTCGCGCGACAGCGCCTCGCCATGCCATTGCGCGCCTTCGCGCTCGACGGCGGCGACGAGCGCCCGATCGAATGCGAAAGCGTCATAACCGACGAGCGGCGACGCCTGATTCGTAACGTCGTGTGTCTGCCCGAACGGGCGATCGGCAGGATCGGACATCCTCTGTCTCCTTGCATGCGCGGATCGGCGGCGCGGTGAATCGTCACTGTCGGGCGGGCGCAACAGTGGACGCGGTGCGATTCGGCCAATCGAACGCCATCTCGAATTCAAGAATCATAGGCTGCGCATTCGCCGGACGTGAAGAGGCTTCGTTCTTCTCAGGTTTGCGCATGCGCTTACAACGCGCGCGCGTGGAGCGCGGCCATCTGAGAGAAATCCGATTGTTAGGCCGACGCCGACGACGCACAGGAGCCCGAACCTATAATCGGCTCGCCTAATTCCGGCGGATGCAGTAACGCCTTTCACGGAAGTAATCACCAATGAGCATCAACCTCAATCAACTTGTCCAGGGCGCTTTGACAGAGAGCGTGTTGCAGCACATCGCCGGGCGCATTGGCTGCGCGCCGGAATCCGCCAAGCGCGTGGTGTCGCTGTACGGACCGGCGCTCATCGGCGCGATGATGAACAAGGCGTCGTCGCTCGAAGGCGCGCGCAATCTGTTCGCGGCGATCATGTCGCCGGGAACGAACGCGCTGATCGCGGAAGAACTGCCCCATTTCGTCGTGCAGGACGACGGTTTCAAAACGCTCGTCGATTCCAGCGCAAAGGCTGATGCGGCGATCGCATCGCGCGACAGCCTCGACGTGCTCGCCGAACGCGTCGCCGAATACACGGGCGTGGCGGTCGGCGCCACGCGCACGCTCGCAGGCGTCGTCGGCGCGACGCTTTTCGGCGTGCTCAAGCGCTATCTCTCGCAGCACAACGGCAATCCCGGCCAGCTTCCGACACTGCTCGGCCATCAGTTGCCGGTCGTGCGCGCAAACATGACAGACGCGTTCGCCAGCGCGCTCGGCCTCGGTTCGGTCGGCGCGTTTCTCGCCGGTGTCGCGTCGCGGCTGAAGGCCGTGTCGGCACATCTCGACCATCCGGCGACGCACGAAGCCGTGGCGTTCTCGCAGCCGCAGGAAGTGCCCGCTGCCGCGCCCGAACAGCCGGTGAAGGAGAACGCCGGGAAGAAGAAGTGGTGGTGGATCGCGCTCGCCGCCGCGCTCGCCCTGCTCGCGATTCTGCTCGGGCGCGGTTGCTCGACGGAGAAGCCGGACGATACGGCGCCAGCTGCGAAGCCGGACGCGGCTTCCGACGCGCACGCCAACGCAACAACGGCTGCGGCAGCCGTCGATCAGTCGTCGGCCACCGCCGTGCAGCCGACCAAGGACGCGACGATGTCCTTCGCCGTCGATGCATCCGGCACGCCCACGCTGACCGCCACGGTCAACAGCGAGCAGGAGCGCCGCCAGTTGATCGACGCGCTCGCAGCGAAGCTCGGCGCGGACAAATTCAAGGCGGACATCACGGTCGATCCGGACACGAAGCCGGCCGCCTGGATCGGCAAGCTCGACGGCCTGTTTCCGGTCATGGCGCTGCCGGGCGCGCAAGTGCGGGTTGCCGGCGACCAGATCGACCTGAGCGGCCGCGCCGGCGATCCGGCGCTCGGCTGGAAGGACAAGCTGAAGGCGTTCTTCGGCGACGGCTGGACGATCGCCGCAACCGACACGAGCGCTGCGGAAAAGACCCTCGCTGCCTCCGATGCGCGCGCCGCGGCGACCTGCGCCGCCAAGGACGTCGCGAAGAATCTGAACCTGCGTCCGATCAACTTCGGCTTCGCGTCGAACGCGCTGCCGCGCGCGGCGCTGAACGAACTCGCCGAATCGGCGAAGGCGTTGAAGGATTGCAATGCAGCCGGCCAGCCGATCAAGCTGCAAATCGGCGGCTTCACGGATAGTTCGGGCGATTCGGCGGTGAATCTCCACTTGTCGGAAAAGCGAGCCCGGGCCGTGCGCTCGTATCTGATCCAGCACGGCGTGCCGGCGAATACGCTGACGGCAGAAGGCTTCGGCGATGCCTACCCGCGCGGCGACAACGCTACGCGTGAAGGTCGCGCGACGAATCGCCGGATCGAGTTCAAGGAACTGAACTGATCCCGGAAAACGTCCGGAAACGGTAGTGAAAAAAGCGCCGGCCCGCTCATCGCGGACCGGCGCTTTTCGTTTGGGGCGCTGGCGAATCAGTTTCCGGGTGCGCCGGATCGCCCGCGTGGGAAGCCATCGGCCATGAAATCCTGATCGAGATTGGCGGGCAGCATCTCCCGCGCGACTTCGATCCACGCGCGCGCCGCGTGCGACAGATAGCCGTTGCGCCGCCAGCCGAGCGCCATGTCCCAGTGAATTTCCGGCGCCACGACCGGGCGGCAGGTGAACGCGGCGGCGTCGAGGCGGCGGCAGTACGGCGCGGGCAGCAGCGCGATGCCGATGCCCGCCTGCACGAGCGCCGCCATGAAGTCCCAGTGCCCGCTGCGGCCGACGATCGTCGGCGCGAAACCCGCCTCGCGGCACGCGCTGAGCACGACATCGTTCAGCGCGAGGCTCTCGCCGTAGAACACGAACGGCTCGGCCGCGAGATCGGTGAGCGCGACCTCGCGGGCATCGTCCCAGCGCGAGCCCTTGGGCGCGACGAGCCACAGAATCTGCCGGCTGACCGGCAGAATGTCGAACATCTCCGTGTCGACGGGCTGCAATACGCCGCCCAGTTCCAGCTCGCCGTCGATCAGCGCGGCCTCGATCGCCTTCGAGCCGCGCTCGAACAGCTTGAGCTCGACTTTCGGATAGCGGCGTCGAAACGTGGCGATGGCGGGCGTGAACAGCGATCCGCCCATCGGCGGAATACCGATCGTCAGCGTGCCGCGCCCGAATGTGCCGAGATCGTTCAGTTCGGCTTCCAGGCGCGCGTGCGCAGCCAGCACCTCGACGCCACGCTGATAGACGATCTGCCCCGCATCCGTCAGCACCATCTGCCGGCCCTCGCGCAAAAGCAGCGGCGAGCCGACCTCATCCTCCAGCGCCTTCACCATTTTGCTGATGGTCGGCTGGGTCACGAACATGTGCTCGGCCGCAGCAGTGAAGCTCTTCTGCTTGACCACTTCGATGAAGTACCGCAAGGCGCGCAATTCCATCGTCGGCTCCCGAATTCCAGTTTGGAATGATTTTGATAAGATTAAGTCATTTTTATTATGCAAGGGGCGCCCATATACTTCGACTACGGGATAACCCTAATCGATTGTTTTCACCGCACAAGAGCCCGCCATGTCCGCCGCCCTTTCGACCAATACGCCGTCCGCCTTCGCCCGCTTCCTGCGCACCGCGGTGCAGTCCGCCGCGCTCGCGGGGATCTGGGTCGTGGCGGATTTCGTCGCGCGCAAACTGGCGCTGCCGGTGCCGGGCGGCGTGATCGGCCTCGTCGCGCTGCTCGCGCTCCTGTTCTGCGGCGGCATCGCGCCCCGCTGGGTCAAGGCGGGCGCGGACTGGCTGCTCTCCGACATGTTGCTGTTCTTCATTCCGGCGGCCGTCGCGGCGGTTCAGTACGGCGGCCTCCTCATGGAAGACGGCTGGCGGCTCGCGCTCGTGGTCGTCGGCGGAACGTTGATGGTGATGGTGGCCGTCGCGTTCGCCGTCGACCGTGCGGCGCGCCTCGAACGCCGTCTCGCGCTGCGCCGCGTGCTAGTCGCTCGTCATGCGGCCCGCGCCTGAGCGAGCGGACATGAATCACTTTTTCGCCTCCTTGCTCGAAGACGACGCCGCGCGCCTGATCGCGGCGGGTTGCTTCGTGCTGACCGTCGCGCTGTATTTCGCGGCCAAGCGCCTCTATGCGCGCTTCAGACGGCCCTGGCTCACGCCGCTTCTGGCCGTGCCGGCGGTGCTGGCGATCATCGTCGTGGCGGCGCGCATTCCGTACTCGGTCTATTACACCGACACGCGCTGGCTCATGTGGCTGCTCGGCCCGGCGACGGTCGCGTTCGCAGTCCCGATCTACGAGTACCGCGAACTCATCAAGCGGCACTGGATTTCGCTCACCGTCGGCGTGACGGTCGGCATTCTGGTGGCGGTCGGCGGCTCGCTCGCGCTCGCGAAGCTGCTGCATCTTTCGCCGGAATTGCAGCGCAGTCTCGCGACGCGTTCGGTCTCCACGCCTTTCGCGCTCGCCGTCTCCGACAGGATTCACGCGCCGAAGGACCTGACCGCGCTCTTCGTGATCGCGACGGGCGTCTGCGGCATGCTCTTCGGGGAGATCGTGCTGGCGCTCGTGCCGTTGCGCACACGGCTCGCGCGCGGCGCGCTGTTCGGCGCCGCGGCCCATGGCGTCGGTACGGCGAAGGCGCGCGAACTGGGGAGCGAAGAGGGCGTCGTCGCGAGTCTCACGATGATGATCGCCGGGGTCGCGATGGTGCTGCTCGCGCCGCTCCTGTCGGCTCTGCCGTTCTGATCGCGGCCCGCGCGAAAGCCCATATCCGCGTCTCGAAATCCCGTTCGCCACACGAGACTTTGCTACAATCGACGCTCGCCTCCGAGGAGCGTTGCGACGGGCAATCATTGAACATTTGCTCGCCAGGCTCGGAGGCCTTCAATCCGGACGGTTCGAAAGCGCCATGCAATCAAGGCGCCCGCTGAGCCACCGCATCGAACGGCGCTCACGTCAACATTTCTAGTCTTTTTAGAAAAGGAGGGCGTGATGAACGCCGCAGTTCTCGATTCCAAAGATTCCAACGATTACATCGTCGCCGACATGTCGCTCGCCGCATGGGGCCGCAAGGAACTCGACATCGCCGAAACGGAAATGCCGGGTCTCATCCAGACGCGCGAAGAGTACAAGGCGCAGCAGCCGCTGAAGGGCGCGCGCATCGCCGGTTCGCTGCACATGACGATCCAGACGGGCGTCTTGATCGAGACGCTCACGGCGCTGGGCGCGGACGTGCGCTGGGCATCGTGCAACATCTTCTCGACGCAGGATCACGCAGCCGCCGCGATCGCGGCGGGCGGCACGCCGGTGTTCGCATTCAAGGGCGAATCGCTCGACGAATACTGGGAATTCTCGCACCGCATCTTCGAATGGCCGAACGGCGAGTTCGCCAACATGATTCTCGATGACGGCGGCGACGCGACGCTCCTGCTCATCCTCGGCGCGAAGGCGGAGAAGGACCGCTCGGTCATCGGCAAGCCGACGAACGAGGAAGAAGTCGCGCTGTACAAGTCCATCGGCAAGCATCTCGACGCCGATCCGACGTGGTACTCCACGCGCCTTTCGCACATCCAGGGCGTGACGGAAGAAACGACCACGGGCGTGCACCGCCTGTATCAGATGGAGAAGGAAGGCCGCCTGCCCTTCCCGGCCATCAACGTCAACGATTCGGTCACGAAGTCGAAGTTCGACAACCTGTACGGCTGCCGCGAGTCGCTCGTCGACGGCATCAAGCGCGCGACCGACGTGATGATCGCGGGCAAGATCGCGGTCGTCGCGGGTTACGGCGACGTGGGCAAGGGCTGCGCGCAATCGCTGCGCGGTCTGGGCGCGACGGTGTGGGTCACGGAAATCGATCCGATCTGCGCGCTGCAAGCGGCGATGGAGGGCTACCGCGTCGTGACGATGGAATACGCCGCCGACAAGGCCGACATCTTCGTGACCGCGACGGGCAACTACCACGTCATCAATCACGATCACATGAAGGCGATGCGCAACAACGCGATCGTCTGCAACATCGGCCACTTCGATTCGGAAATCGATATCGCGTCGACGCGCCAGTACACGTGGGACAACATCAAGCCGCAAGTCGATCACATCGTGTTCCCGGACGGCAAGAAGATCATCATTCTGGCTGAAGGCCGTCTCGTCAATCTCGGCTGCGCGACGGGCCATCCGTCGTTCGTGATGTCGAACTCGTTCACGAACCAGACGCTCGCGCAGATCGAACTGTTCTGCCAAGGCAAGAAGTACGAGAACAAGGTCTACGTGCTGCCGAAGCATCTCGACGAGAAGGTCGCGCGCCTGCACCTCGGCCGCATCGGCGCGGAGCTGACCGTGCTGTCGGACGAGCAGGCCGGCTACATCGGCGTCGACAAGAACGGCCCGTTCAAGCCGAACCACTACCGCTATTAATCGCAAGGCGGTGGCAGTACCTTGCGCGGGCGTGAGAACCACGCCCGCGCGTTTCAATGCATCAACCGGAGATTCCTCGATGACCGTGCTGCTGACCTGGCTGATCAACGCGCTCGCGCTGCTGATCATCACCTACCTCGTGCCGTCGATTCACATTCGCAGTTTCGGCACGGCGCTCATCATCGCGGTGGTGTTGGGTCTCATCAACGCGATCATCCGCCCCGTCCTCATCATCCTCACGCTGCCGGTGACGATCGTCACGCTCGGGCTTTTCATACTCGTCGTGAATGCGCTGTGTTTCTGGCTGTGCTCGTCGCTGTTGAAGGGCTTCGAAGTATCGGGCTTCTGGTCCGCGTTCTTCGGCTCGATTCTGTACAGCATCGTGTCGTGGCTGCTGTCGGCGCTGATTTTCGGGAATCGCAATTTCGGTTGACGTTGGAGTGCGGGCGCTGCCGTCCGTCATAAAACATCATGAAACCGATCGAACTTTCATTCGAGTTTTTTCCGCCGAAGACGAAGGAAGGCGTCGACAAGCTGCGCGCTTCCCGCGCCGAGCTGAAGACGCTTTCGCCGAAGTTCGTCTCCGTGACCTTCGGCGCGGGTGGCTCGACGCAGCAAGGCACGCTCGACACCGTGCTCGAAATGGCCTCGGAAGGCTTCGAAGCCGCGCCGCATCTTTCGTGCATCGGCTCGTCGAAGGAGAGTCTGCGCGCGATTCTCTCGCAGTATCGCGAGCATGGCATTCGCCATATCGTGGCGCTGCGCGGCGACCTGCCTTCGGGCATGGGCGAAGTCGGCGAGTTGCGCTATGCGTCCGAGCTCGTGGCGTTCATTCGCCAAGAGCACGGCGACTGGTTCAACATCGAAGTGGCCGCGTATCCGGAGTTCCATCCGCAGTCGAAGTCGCCGCGCGCCGATCTCGAAAACTTCGCGCGCAAGGTGAAGGCGGGCGCGAATTCCGCGATCACGCAGTACTTCTTCAACGCCGACTCGTACTTCAAGTTTGTCGAGGAAGCGCGCAAGCTCGGCGTCGACGTCCCGATCGTGCCGGGCATCATGCCGATCACGAACTTCACGCAACTGATGCGCTTCTCCGACATGTGCGGCGCAGAAGTGCCGAAGTGGATCGCGCGCCGGCTGGAAAGCTTCGGTGACGATCGCGAGTCGATCCGCGCATTCGGCGTCGACGTGGTGACGGGCCTGTGCCGCCGCCTCATCGACGACGGCGCGCCGGGGCTGCACTTCTACACGCTCAACGGCGCGTGGGCCTCGAAGACGGTTTGCGAGCGTCTGGGCTTCAAAAGCGTCTGACCTGCATCAATGTTTCACCCGCGCGGCGCTCGCCGCGCGGTTCTTTCTTCTTCCCCTTCGTTTCTCGCCTTTTTGCGCCGGCTTACGTCATCGGGCGCAATATTTCGTCGTCCAATCCATCACCTCCGTGCATGGCCGATAACCTACCCTTATCGAAGTGCCTTTGCCGACAAACTCTACTGGGGAAAACCAACTACGCATGTCACTTTTGTTCGTGCTAGGGTAGCGCCCGACTTCGCACGTGCGCCTCGAAAAACGGGGCGACGCGATCGAGTACACTCGCGCTACGCCGGCCAGAAGCCGGCTTCGACCTGGAGGAAACATGAACAAAAACAGCCTGTTGCGAGCCGTCCGCATGTCGGCGCTCGCGGGCGCCGTGGCCACGGCATCGCTCTTTGCGGCAACCGCGGCGAACGCCGCCATCCCGAACAAGACGCTCGTCTACTGCTCGGAAGGCAGCCCGGCCGGCTTCGATCCGGCCCAGTACACCACCGGTACCGACTTCACAGCGAACACCTTCACGGTCTATAACCGTCTCGTCGAGTTCGAGCGCGGCGGCACGAAGGTCGAGCCGGGTCTCGCCGAAAAGTGGGATGTGTCGCCGGACGGTCTCACCTACACGTTCCATCTGCGTCACGGCGTGAAGTTCCAGACGACTTCGTTCTTCAAGCCGACGCGCGAATTCAACGCGGACGACGTGATCTTCACGTTCAACCGCATGCTCGATCCGAACAATCCGTTCCGCAAGGCGTACAACGTGCAGTTTCCGTACTTCACGGACCTCGGCAT
Organism: Caballeronia sp. J97; assembly: GCF_905220305.1. Classification (NCBI taxonomy): domain Bacteria; kingdom Pseudomonadati; phylum Pseudomonadota; class Betaproteobacteria; order Burkholderiales; family Burkholderiaceae; genus Caballeronia; species Caballeronia sp. J97. The sequence continues at coordinate 34,621 of NZ_CAJMZL010000024.1, forward strand.
GGACAAGCTGATCTCGAAGATCGAGAAGGTGGATCCGTACACCGTGAAGTTCACGCTGAAGGAAGTGAGCGCGCCGTTCATCCAGAACATGGCGATGGAATACGCGTCGATCCTGTCGGCGGAATACACGGACAAGCTCCTGAAGGACGGCAAGGCGGCGGACATCAATCAGCAGCCGGTCGGCACGGGCCCGTTCATCTTCCGCAGCTACACGAAGGACGCGACCATCCGCTTCGACGGCAATCCGGATTACTGGAAGCCGAACGCGGTGCAGATCTCGAAGCTGATCTTCTCGATCACGCCGGACGCCGCCGTGCGCGTGCAGAAGCTGAAGAACAACGAATGCCAGGTGATGAGCTATCCGCGTCCGGGCGATATCGCGGCGCTGAAGTCGGCGTCGAACATCGATACGCCTTCGCAGGCGGGCTTCAACGAAGGCTATGTCGCGTACAACGTGACGAAGAAGGGCCTCGACAACACCGACGTGCGCCGCGCGCTCGACATGGCGATCAACAAGAAGGCGATCATCGATTCCGTGTATCAGGGCGCGGGCCAGCCGGCCACCGCACCGATGCCGCCGACGCAATGGTCCTATGACAAGAACCTGAAAGGCCAGACGTACGACACCGCGAAGGCGAAGGCGCTGCTCACGAAGGCGGGCTTCCCGAACGGCTTCGAGATCACGCTGTGGGCGATGCCGGTGCAGCGCGCGTACAACCCGAACGCGCGCCTGATGGCGGAAATGATCCAGGCCGACTGGGCGAAGATCGGCGTGAAGGCGAACATCGTGTCGTACGAGTGGGGCGAGTATCTGAAGCGCGCGCACGCGGGCGAACACGATGCGCTCCTGATCGGCTGGACCGGCGACAACGGCGATCCCGACAACTGGCTCGGCACGCTGCTCGGCTGCGATGCGGTGAAGGGCAGCAACTTCTCGAAGTGGTGCTACAAGCCGTTCGACGAGCTCGTCGTGAAGGGCCGTTCGACCACCGATGTCGCCGCGCGCACGAAGGCGTACACGGACGCGCAGCAGATTTTCGCGCAGCAGCTGCCGTTCTCTCCGATCGCGCACTCGACGGTCTATCAGCCCGTCAGCAAGAAGGTGACGAACATGAAGATCGAGCCGCTCGGCTACGCGCGCTTCGATGGCGTCGGCCTGCAATAAGGTTTTGCTGCGGAACGCTTTTTGCACTAAACCATAACTAATCGAAAAGGTCCGGCGGCGCGGGTCGACAACGATCCCGGCCGCCGGACGCGTTTTCAGTCCTCCCAATACCGAAAAGGGCGATCATGTTCCGATTCGTTTTGCGACGCATAGGAATGGTGATACCGACGTTCATCGGCATTACGATTCTCGCGTTCGCGCTGATTCACCTGATTCCTGGCGACCCCATCGAAGTGATGATGGGCGAACGCGGCGTGGACCCGGCGATGCACGCCGAAGCCATGAAGCGCCTCGGCCTCGACCAGCCGCTTCCGCTGCAATATCTCACTTACGTCGGGCACGCGCTGAAAGGCGATCTCGGCACGTCGATCATCACGAACACGAGCGTGATGGGCGAGTTCCTCGCGCGCTTTCCGGCGACCGTCGAGCTGTCCATCTGCGCGATGATCTTCGCGCTCGCCGTCGGACTGCCGGCGGGCGTCGCGGCGGCGCTCAAGCGCGGCACCGTCGTCGATCACGGCGTGATGGGCACCGCGCTCACCGGCTACTCGATGCCGATCTTCTGGTGGGGCTTGATCCTCATCATGTTCTTCTCGGCAAAGCTCGGCTGGACGCCGGTGTCGGGGCGCATCGCGGTGGAATACGACATTCCGCACGTCACCGGCTTCATGCTGATCGATTCGCTCTTCTCGACCGATGAGGGCGCGTTCACGTCGGCGCTCTCGCATCTGATTCTGCCGACCATCGTGCTCGGCACGATTCCGCTTGCGGTCGTCGCGCGCATGACGCGTTCGTCGATGCTCGAAGTGCTGCGCGAGGACTATATCCGCACGGCGCGCGCGAAGGGTTTGTCGCCGCTGCGCGTCGTGGTGGTTCACGCGCTGCGCAATGCGTTGATTCCCGTGGTGACCGTGATCGGTCTGCAGGTCGGCACGCTGCTCGCGGGCGCGGTGCTGACCGAGACGCTGTTCTCGTGGCCGGGCGTCGGCAAATGGCTCATCGATGCCATTTCGCGTCGCGACTATCCGGTCGTGCAAGGCGGCATTCTGATGATCGCGACGCTCGTGATCGTCGTGAATCTGGTCGTCGATCTGCTCTACGGCGTGTTGAATCCGCGCATTCGCCATACTCGCTGAGGAAACACAAGTTATGGCTGACGTTCAAAACAATCTCCCTCCGGGCGCGCTTACGCCGCCTTCCGGCCGCATGGTCGCGGCGCGCGAATTCTGGGCGAACTTCTCGCGCAATCGCGGCGCTGTCGTCGCGGGCGTGATCGTTCTGCTTTTGATTCTCGTCGCGCTCACCGCGCCGCTGATCGCGCCGCACAGTCCGATCGAGCAATACCGCGATCACGTGAAAATTCCGCCCGCGTGGCTCGAAGGCGGCAACCGCATGTTCCTGCTCGGCACCGACGAAGCCGGCCGCGACATCCTCTCGCGGCTGATGTACGGCGCGCGGCTGTCGTTCTGGATCGGCTTCGTGTCGGTGATTCTCGCCTTGATTCCGGGCGTCGTGCTCGGTCTGATGGCCGCGTTCTTCAACTGGCTCGATACGCCGATCATGCGCGTGATGGACGTGCTGCTCGCATTGCCGTCGCTGCTGCTCGCGGTGGCGGTCGTCGCGATCATCGGGCCGGGGCTCGTCAATACGATGCTCGCGATTGCGATCGTCGCGCTGCCGGGATATGTGCGCCTGACGCGCGCATCGGCACTCGGCGAGTTGCAGAAGGAATACGTGACGGCATCGCGCGTCGCGGGCGCGGGCACCGTGCGGCTGATGTTCTCGCAAGTGTTGCCGAACTGCGCCGCGCCGCTGATCGTGCAGGCGACGCTCGGTTTCTCGTCCGCGATTCTCGATGCCGCCGCGCTCGGCTTTCTCGGCCTCGGCGTGCAACCGCCGGCGGCGGAGTGGGGCGCGATGCTGGCATCGGCGCGCGATTACATCGAAAGCGCATGGTGGATCGTGACGATGCCGGGTCTGTCCATCCTGATTTCCGTGCTCGTCATCAACCTGCTCGGCGACGGTCTGCGCGATGCGCTCGATCCGAAACTCAAACGGATGGGCTGACATGAACGATCTTCTGACTATCCGTAATTTGCAGGTGACTTTCGGCGGCACGCAGGCCGTCGATCGCATCGATCTTTCCGTGAAGCCCGGCGAAGTGGTCGGCGTCGTCGGCGAATCCGGCTCCGGCAAGAGCGTCACGATGATGGCGCTGATGGGCCTCATCGACGCACCCGGCAAGGTCACCGCCGATCAGGTCACGTTCGACGGCAAGGACTTGCTGAAGGCGTCGGCGCGCGCGCGCCGCAGGATCATCGGCAAGGACATCGCGATGGTGTTCCAGGACGCGCTGACGAGCCTGAACCCGAGCTATACCGTCGGCTATCAGATCAAGGAAGTGCTGAAGCTGCACGAAGGCCTGCGCGGCGACGCGCTCGACCGGCGCGCGCTCGAACTGCTCGATCAGGTCGGCATTCCGGACGCGAAAAGCCGTATCAACGCGTTTCCGCATCAGATGTCGGGCGGCATGAACCAGCGCGTGATGATCGCGATGGCGGTCGCGTGCAATCCGAAGCTGCTGATCGCCGACGAGCCGACCACCGCGCTCGACGTGACGATCCAGGCGCAGATCATGGAATTGCTCGTGCGCCTGCAGAAGGAGCGCGGCATGGCGCTCGTGCTGATTTCGCACGATCTGGCCGTGGTGTCCGAAGTGGCGCAGCGCGTCGCGGTGATGTACGCGGGCGAGATCATCGAGACGAATCATGTGCCGACGATCTTCAGCGAGCCGCATCATCCATACACGGAAGCGCTGCTCGCCGCGATTCCCGAGCATAGCCGCGGCGCGGAGCGTCTCGCCGCGTTGCCGGGCATGGTGCCGGGCAAGGACGACCGGCCTACCGGATGCCTCTTCGCGCCGCGCTGCAAGTATGTCGTCGACGACTGCCGCAAGGGCCGGCCGAGTCTCTATCAGCTCGACAAGAACGATCCGGCCGTGCGCGCGCGATGCATCAAGCCGTTGAACATCGACGTAGTGGTGGAAGGAGGCGCGCGATGAACGCCGTACCGAAGGAATCGAATCAGGACATCGTGCTCGCCGCCGATCAGCTCACGAAGCATTACGACGTGAAGCGCAGCGCGTTCAAGCACGGCACGGTGAAGGCGCTCAACGGCGTATCGTTCGAGCTGAAGCGCGGGCGCACGCTCGCGGTCGTCGGCGAATCGGGATGCGGCAAGTCCACGCTCGCGCGCCAGCTGACGATGATCGAGGCGCCGACGTCGGGCCGCTTGCTGATCGAAGGCGACGACGTCGCGGGCGCGAGCAAGGCGAAGATCGCCGAATTGCGTCAGCGCGTGCAGATGGTGTTTCAGAATCCGTTCGCGTCGCTGAACCCGCGCAAGACCGTCGAGCAGACGCTCGGCGAACCGCTCGCGATCAACACGGCGCTGTCGTCGACGGAGCGGGCCGAGCGCATCGCGAAGATGATGCGCACCGTCGGCCTGCGGCCCGAGCACGCATCGCGCTATCCGCATATGTTTTCCGGCGGCCAGCGTCAGCGCGTGGCGATCGCGCGGGCGATGATTCTCGATCCGCAGATCGTCGTCGCCGATGAGCCGGTATCCGCGCTCGATGTGTCGATTCAGGCGCAGATCCTGAATCTGTTCATGGATCTGCAGGCGCAATTCGGCACGAGCTACGTGTTCATTTCGCATAACCTGTCGGTTGTGGAGCATATCGCCGACGACGTGATGGTGATGTACTTCGGCGGCGTCGCCGAGGTCGGCGACAAGAAGACGATCTTCGCGAAGCCGCGTCATCCGTACACGCGCGCGCTGATGTCCGCGACGCCCGCGATCTTCGAGGAAGACCGGCGCATCAAGATCAAGCTGCAGGGCGAGATGCCGTCGCCGCTCAATCCGCCATCGGGCTGCACGTTCCATCAGCGCTGCCCGTATGCGATCGAGCGATGCCGCGTGGAAGAGCCGAAACTGCGCGCGGTCGATGGACGTCAGGTGTCGTGCCATCGCGCCGAGGAGGTCGGCGAAGGCGAAGTCTGAATCTCGCCGGGCCCGTGCGCGGCGCGTCACGCGAATGTTTTAAGATGTCGGTCGTGCCGGATTCATTCGACAAGCCGCGCCTTCTGCGCGCGGCGTTCGCCAAAACGACAGCCCTCGTGCTGTCGTTCGTGCTGTTTACGGCGGGCGTTTCGGTTTCATCGCCGGGCTTCGCGGTAGTTGGTTCGCGCACGCCGCAGGCCGCGGGCGATGCCGGCTCGGCCGCCGCGCCTGCCACGCCCGCCAGTCCGGCTGCGCCACCGCGCGCGGATCGCTCGGACGGCACGACCGCGAGCGGCCCGGTGCGCGCGCAGCCGCCGCGCATGCCGTTCTATGTCGCGACCAAGGGCACGACGACCATCTATGTGCTCGGCACGCTCCACGTGGGTTTCGCGAGCGACTATCCGGCCGAGCAACCGTTTCGCAAACCGATACTCGCCGCGCTCGACGCATCGCCGACACTGGCGCTCGAAATTTCACCCGACGAACTCCTGCTCTCCCAGGACGATGTGAACCGTTACGGCATGTGCCGCAGCGAGTGTCTGCTCGACTATTTGCCGGACTCGATGTGGAAGAAGGTCGAGATGCGCATGCGCGGCAACCCGGACGCGCTGAAGGAATTGCGGCACACGCGTCCGTGGCTCGCCTCGATGCTGATCGAAACCTACGACACGTTGAAGGCGGGGTTTCAAAGCGAGTACGGGACCGAGGCACAGTTGCAGAATGTGTATCTGAGGGCGCGCGGGAAGATCGTCGGGCTGGAGACGTTGAACGAGCAGATCTCGACATTCACGCGGCTCACGTCGGCGCAGCAGCGCGAGATGCTCGCGCAGGATCTGGTGCAGACGCCGGCGGAGAACGTCGTGGACGTGAAGGAGCTGCACAGGCTGTGGCGCATCGGCGATGCGGATGCGTTGAAGGCCTGGGACGATGCGAAGTCGAGCAAGCTGGCGAGGAACAAGACGCTCGCGGCCCAGGTCGACAATCGCGTGGTTTATGAGCGCAACCGGCGGTTCGTCGCGAGGATGGTCGCGCTGGCTGCGCCGGATAAACCGGTGTTCGTGGCGATCGGGGCGTTGCATCTCGGCGGGCCGAGGGGGGTGCTGGAGCTTTTGAGGAAGAGAGGTTTTGCGGTGGAGGCGAGCTAGCGCCTCAGACTCGAACGCCCCTTCCACGACGGCTGGATCGCCATGATTGCGATGCGCCTGAGGTAATCAATGAGTCCAGAAGGCGGCGATATTATTCGGCAAATCAAATAATAAAAATCCTAAAATTGCCGAAATCTGCGTAATGCGCGAGTCACCACCAATTTCCACATATAATATTCGCTGCCGATATACAAATATTGACAACGAATATCGAAAAAATACTGCATATTATCTCTCTTAATTTGAGAGTTGCTGCTTCCGATATTTTGAACTCGTTCGGCAGTCCCCTAAACGGCTGCCTGTTGAATCAGTATCGACAGAGTCGCGCTGCTCGCCGGGTCCGACCTGGCGATATTTTGCAGGTTATTCCGACACACAACGAGCAATCACCAGATTAAGATCGTTGCTGCCGTTGCGTACAGGAACGCAGTCAAGGCTCGCACGACGGCAGTGTCCAAAGCCGTCCACGTCAGAGCGACACAACACGTTGGACCAACACTCCAGGTCGCCTATCGATCCGGTACCTCAGACGGTGGGGACCGGAAGAGCGAACCTGACCTCATGTGCTTGAAATCAGGAGCGCATAAGCGGACCCAGCCGCCCATTGTTACGGTCACGAATCCGCGAAATAAATTGAATCGGTAATTGAGTATGAAGATCACGATAATTGGCACTGGCTACGTCGGTCTGGTTACTGGCGCCTGCCTGGCTGAGATCGGTAATGAGGTCGCCTGTATTGACATCGACGAGGCAAAAATAGCGATTCTCAATAGTGGTGGGGTTCCGATTCATGAACCCGGCCTGAAAGAATTGATCGATCGCAATCGGGACGCCGGGCGCCTCTGGTTTTCGACTGACATGTCCGCCGGAGTCATGCATGGCTCCATTTTGTTCATCGCAGTCGGAACCCCGCCCGGCGAAGACGGATCAGCGGACGTGGGCTATGTTTTGGCCGCGGCACGCGGCATCGCATCGCACATGCGGGAATTCAAAGTCATTGTCAACAAATCGACCGTTCCGGTCGGCACTGCCGTTCGTGTCTCGGAAAGCGTGCAGCGCGAGTTGGCAAGTCGCGGCGTGCCGTACGGATTCACCGTCGTGTCGAATCCGGAGTTTCTAAAGGAAGGCGCCGCGATTCAGGACTTCATGCGTCCGGATCGCATCGTGATTGGTCACGCCGACGACGAAGCGGGCCAATTCGGGCGCGAGCAAATGGCCACGCTCTACAAGCCCTTCAATCGAAACCACGAACGTACGATGTACATGGACGTTCGCTCAGCGGAATTCACGAAATACGCGGCCAACTCAATGCTGGCAGCGCGCATATCGTTCATGAACGAGCTGGCGAACCTGGCCGAGCGCGTCGGCGCCGACATCGAATCGGTTCGCCGCGGCATGGGTTCGGATCCACGCATTGGGTACGACTTCCTCTATTCGGGTGTCGGATATGGCGGCTCGTGTTTTCCGAAGGACGTTCAGGCGCTTGCGCGCATCGGCGCCGAATTCGGTGCGCCGATGCGGATCTTGAACGCAGTACAGGAAGTCAACCGTCAACAGAGCGATATTTTCACGCACAAGATCACGAGCCGGTTGGGTGAGCGGTTGGATGATCTCGTATTCGCAGTCTGGGGACTCGCCTTCAAGCCGAACACCGATGACATGAGGGAAGCGCCGAGCCGGGCAATCATCGCGAATCTTCTCGCTCGAGGGGCGCGCGTAAAAGCTTACGACCCGGTGGCGATGGAAGAAGCCGGCAAGGCAATGGCCTCGGACATGCAATCGGATCCGGAGCAATTGTCGCGCTTCGAGCTGGCTGATAGCGCCGACGAAGCGGCAATGGGCGCCGATGCTCTGGTTGTCGTCACCGAGTGGAAGGAATTCAAGATGCCGAACTTCCAGCATCTCCACAAGCTGCTGAAAACCCCCTTGATCTTCGACGGCCGCAACCTCTACGAATCAGACGCCTTGGCGGGCGCTGGCTTCGAGTACTACTGCATGGGGCGTCCGGCCATTCATCCGGCCAAAGCGCAGGACATCGGACACGAAACGGCTCGCATCGGGATTCAATGAGCCAAGGCGGCTCTCCGCCCGCGATAAGAGCGTCGATTGACCGATTCGCGATAGCGGATCCGGCCGCCCACCTTCATTCATAGCTATGCAAATTTTCCCTCTCATCTTGTGTGGAGGTAAGGGTAGTCGCCTTTGGCCCATGTCCAGAGGCAGCTACGCCAAACAATATCTCGCTCTGACCGATGAACGAAGTCTTCTCCAAAAGACCGCGTTACGTCTTCGAGCACTCCGCGATATAACACCGCCTATCGTCGTGACGAGCAACGAACAGCGGTTCCTCGTTGCCGAGCATTTGCGGCAGATAGATGTCACGCCTTCGGCCGTTGTGCTGGAGCCCGTGAGTCGAAACACCGCTCCGGCGACCGCTGTCGCGGCAATTCTTGCGTTACGCCAATGTCCCGATGCTGCGCTGCTGGTGCTGCCCTCCGATCACGCGATAGAGAACGAGGAGGCGTTCGTCCGTGCGGTTTCATTGGCAACGGATGCTGCAACAAACAATTTCCTCGTGGCTTTTGGGATAACGCCCAGTGAGCCGCATTCGGGATACGGATATATTCGTACGGGTGATGTTCTGGCAGACAGCGGGCATGCACTCAACATCGAAGGCTTCGTAGAGAAACCATCGGTCGAGACCGCCCGCTCCTTCCTGGAGGAAGGAACTTATCTCTGGAACAGCGGAATGTTCATGTTCAGGGCAGATCGCTATCTGGCCGAACTGGAAGCACATGAGCCGCACATGGTGACGCAGGCCCATCGTGCAGTCGATGAAGCGTGTCGGGACAATGACTTCCTTCGCCTGAACGAGTCGGTCTTCAGTGCATGCGCCAACCTGTCGATCGACCACGCCGTCATGGAGCGGACTGCTCACGCCGCGGTGATCCCGAGCGACGATCTGGGATGGAACGACATCGGATCGTGGAGTTCGCTCCACGACCTGGCTGACCACGATGCACAGGGCAATGCGCTATCGGGCGATATCGTCTGTGAGTCTGTTTCGAATTGCTTCATTCGCGCTGATCACAGGCTGGTCGCCGCGGTCGGAGTCGACAATCTGGTTATCGTCGAAACGCCGGATGCAGTGCTGGTGGCGAGTCGTGACAAGGCGCAAGACGTGAGGAAAATCGTCGAAAGACTGGAAGCGGACAAGCGCGTCGAAGCGAGCGCTCATCGACGGGTTTTCAGGCCTTGGGGTTGGTACGAAAGCATCGACCACGGCGATCGTTTTCAGGTGAAGCGCATCGTCGTGAATCCGGGAGCGCAACTCAGTCTTCAGTTGCACCATCATCGCGCTGAACATTGGGTCGTCGTGAAGGGAACTGCGGTCGTAACGAACGGTGATAGCAAGACGATTCTCTCGGAGAATCAGTCGACCTTCATAGCGTTGGGCATCGCTCATCGATTGGCTAATCCAGGAAGGATTCCGCTCGAATTGATCGAGGTTCAGTCCGGTACGTATCTCGGAGAGGACGACATAGTTCGTCTGGAAGATACGTATGGCCGTGCGTAGGCAAGGTTGTAGGTAGACGGTGCCTGGTGGCGTCCATACGACTGCAACAAGGGAACCCAGACCGACACGTTCAACCTGATTCTGCTGGTTGGGTCTCTGCCCATGACCAAGGTTGAGCAAAGATTCTATAAATTTGTAAGTGATGGCATTTATTAGGATATCTGATTTAGCTTGTATCGTATCAGGGGCATTCCTGGCATCGAAGTTGGGTCAATCGATGGTTCCTGAATTGCCTCCTTTGATCGGAGAACGGGTGGCATTTGCGGTAGCGCTATCCCTGAGCGTGTTTCCCGCGTTCGGTTGCTACCGCCTCGGCCTTACGCCATCGATGAGGCGATCGATCGGCCGGGCGATCGCGGCTTGGCTCGCGGTGCAGGCATGCGAAATAGCGATCGGTTATCTGCTTCGAGACTCGGATGCGATTCCTTTCCGCTGGAATATGTATTGGATGCTTCTGAGCGGCTTCGGGATGCTCATGACGAGACTTCTGATGCGTTACTCGCAGCGCCTGAAACGCCTCAACGCGGAAAAGCGCGAGAAGCGCGAGAAGCGCGAAGCGGCCGCTTCGGAAGGCGTTTCGCTGCGTTCTCGACGCATGCTGAAACGGGCTTTCGATGTCGTGATGTCGGCGTTCCTGTTGGTGCTTCTATCGCCCTTCTTCTGCCTGATTTCGCTCGCTGTCCGGCGCGACGGCGGACGGGCGATTTTCGGGCACGAGCGGATCGGACGAGGCGGCAAGAAGTTCGCCTGCTGGAAGTTCCGCACGATGGTGACCAATGCCGACGCTGTTCTGGCAGACCTGCTTGCTCGCGACGCGAAGGCGCGCGAAATGTGGGAGCGCGAATTCAAGCTGAAGGACGATGTCCGAGTCACGCCGGTTGGGCGGCTCCTTCGCGAAACCAGTCTGGACGAATTGCCGCAGCTATGGAACGTGTTGCGTGGCGACATGAGCCTGGTGGGCCCGAGGCCGATCGTCGAGGCGGAGTTGCAGAAGTACGGTGAATTCAAGTCTCGCTATCTGAGCGCAACCCCGGGCATGACCGGACTCTGGCAGATCAGTGGGCGTAACGACGTCGACTATGAGACTCGCGTCAATCTGGATACGGCCTATATAAGCAACTGGTCGCTTACGGAGGATTTTCGCATTCTCATCAGGACCTTCAGTGTCGTCCTGCGGCGGGTCGGAGCCTATTGAATGCACGAGTCGAATGCACGAGTCGGATCACACCTTCGATGCGCTCGGGCCTGAGATGAATTTCCGGCCTTTGGTAACAAACATGATCCGATGCAAACATGCGGACGAAACCCTCGCACGTTCATCGAGATGTTCTTTTAACGGTACTGCGTCGATCGGTTTCGTCGACCCTCAAGCAACCAAAATGACATACGAAGTTGTGCCGCCCAAAGCGGCCGCGATTGGAAAAGCATTGTGGCAAGGCACACAAGGCATCGCGGCTATCGTTCTGTGTGCCGCGCTCGGCGCTTGCGCCGTCGCACCCGGTATGCAGATGAATAGCACCGCCACGCTGCCGGTTGTTGCCGGCAGTGCGAATGCATCCGCGAGTTCCGAAAATATTCCGATCCGGGACATCGATCTCTCGCTCATCAGGACGATCCAGAGCGAAACCGCGGCAAGTGGCGGCCTTGACGATCCCTCGCTGCTCGCGGCGCCTGGGCCCTATGCCATCGGGCCAGGCGATGTGCTCCAAATCACGGTCTGGGATCACCCCGAGATCGCCGCGGCGGCAGGCGCACCGCTTCAAAGCCCCACGCGAACGGCTGATCCGGCGCCCGGATTCGTCGTGGATCAAACTGGCGATCTCCAGTTCCCCTACGTCGGCCATATCCGCGTTGCCGGACTGCGCCCTGACGAAGCCCGGCAGTTGCTCGTGGCGCAGCTCGGAAAAACGCTGCGCTCACCGCAGGTGACATTGCGCGTGGCGTCGTTTCGCTCTCAGGCAGCTTATATCGACGGTGAAGTCCACGCTCCCGGCGTTCAGCCGGTCAACGACATTCCAATGTCGATCTACGACGCGATCAGCCGGGCAGGCGGTTTCAGTTCGACCGCTGATCAAAGCCGTGTCGTCCTGATCCGCAACGGGAAGTCTCATTTGATCAATTTCACGGCCATGCTCAGCCGCGGTCAAAGCCCGGCGCAAATCGTACTGCGTAACAAGGATGTCGTTCGCGTCCTGGCCAGAACGGACAGCCCGGTGTACGTCATGGGTGAAGTGAACAAGCCGGCCAGCGCGGTGCCGATGACAAACGGCAAGCTCACACTGAGCGACGCGCTCTCCCAGGCGGGCAGCCTCAACAGCATGAGCGCCGACGCGGCGCAGATCTACGTCATCCGCAACGCTTCGGCGTCCGAGCCGCAGGTGTTCCATCTGAACGCGCGCTCGCCGGTCGCCATGATCCTTGCCAACCAGTTCGACCTGCACCCGTCAGACGTCGTCTACGTCGACGGCAATGGCCTCGTGCGCTTCAGCCGCGTGCTTTCCTTGTTGTTGCCAGCCATCAATGCCGGCTTGACTGCGGCGGTCGTGGCGAAATGATGCTTGCCTCGACGATTGCACGCGAATCGCGCCCGGATGCCATCGGGCTTTCGTCTCCGTCGATACGCGGCGTTGACGAAGCCGCAGCGGAGACGGCGGCGTGATCATGTTCAAGCGAGTACTGGTGGTTTGCACCGGGAACATTTGCAGAAGCCCGATGGGCGCCGCGCTGCTGAAACACGCTTGCGAATCCATCGACATCGTTTCGGCGGGTCTGCACGCGCTGGACGGGCATGGCGCGGACCCGCTCGCGATCGAGCTCATGGCGCAGCGGGGTATCGACATCGAGAGCCATGTCGCACGGCAGCTCACGCGCGAAACGGCCGTCAGCGCCGACCTCATTCTGGTCATGGAAGCGGCTCAGAAGCGGGACATCGAATCCTGGCTCCCCGAAACGAGGGGGCGCATATTCCGCTTCCTGGAAAGCCGCGCGATCGATGTGCCCGATCCATACCGTAAATCCAGGCAGCACTTTAGTTTGACGCTCGACTTGATGGTCGAGGGAACCGCGGATTGGGTAGCGAAGCTGGGCATGCCAGCAGTAACAGGGAAATAACAGATGTCAGTTACAAGCGACGATCAACTCAGAGCATTCATGCAACCGAATGCCGACGGCGAAAAGGGAATGGGCGACTATCTGGCTATCCTATGGGATGGCCGTTGGATGGCGGCGATCGTCACGATGATCATTCTGGTGCTCGGCACGCTCTATGCGTTTCTCGCGCCGCCTACCTATCGGTCGAACTTTGCCGTGCAAATCGAGCAGCCCAACCCTGTGGGAACGACTGCCTCGACATTGCTCGGTCAGAACCTGTCAGGGTTCCTTGGCGTGTCATCGCAGGCGACGACGGAGATCGAGGTTCTCAACTCGCGCCTGGTCCTCGGACAGACGGTCGACGATCTGCGTCTGTTCATCGTGGCCGAGCCACGGCGCTTTCCGGTGCTCGGCCGGCTGGTTGCAAAGTCCGCTGATAAGGATCAGGTCAGCAAGCCATTGTTCGGGCTGCGCAGCTACGCGTGGGGCACCGAGAGCATCGACGTCGATGTGTTCGACGTCCCGCCGCAGCTGTATCGCGCCAAGTGGATCGTCGTGGCGGAAAAAGGCGGCAAATATCGGCTGCTTCTCGACGGCGAGAAAATCCTCGATGGGGTCACGGGAAAGCTGGAGTCGGGCGAAACCGACGCCGGCAAAGTGTCGTTGAAGATCGACAGGATGATTGGCGAGCCGGATACCGAATTCACACTGATCCGCAACGAGCGACTGGATACGATCGACCAACTGTCCAAGTCCCTGCTGATCGAGGAGCGCAGCAAGGATTCCGGCGTGGTCGGCGTCACGCTGGAAGGCAAAGATCCCGCTCAGATCGCTCGCGTGCTCAATGAGATGGCGCAGACCTATCTGCGGCAGAACGCTGACCGAAAAGCAGCCGAAGCTCAGAATATGATCTCCTTCCTCGAGGGACAGCTACCACTCGTCAAGTCGCAGCTCGAAGTGTCGGAGAAAGCGTATAACGATTTCCGGCGTGAGCATGCGGTTCTCGACCTGGGCGAGGAAGCCAAACTGTTGCTCAAGCAGAGCGTGGATGGCGAAGCGCAACTGGCTGAATTGCAACAGCGCAGGGCCGCGCTGATACCGCGGTTCATGGAAACGGCACCCGACGTGAACGCGATCGATCAGCAAATCGCGGCTCTGAAGAGCACTATCTCGGCGGGTAAGGACCGGATCAAACGCCTGCCGAACGACGAGCAGGCGGCACTCGGTCTGAAGCGCGACCTTGAGGTGAATACACAGATCTATGTGAACCTGCTCAACAACCTCGAGCAGTTACGCGTCGTGAAGGCAGGGAGAATCGGGAGCGTGCGAATCGTCGACAACGCGGTCACGCCGTATTTCCCGGTGAAGCCCAAGAAGTTGCTGGTCGTTTGCCTGTCCGCGATCGTTGGCCTGCTGTTGGGCATCTGCACCGCGTTCGCCCGGGCCGGGATGCAATCCGGCGTTGAAGATTGCGAGGAGATCGAAAGCGGACTGGGCCTCCCCGTGTACGCGACGATTCCGCATAGCGGTGGCGAGTCGGGTCTGATGCCGCTGCTCCGAAAACAGAAGCGCGGAAGTTGCCTCGCTTACGAGAACGCGTCTGACAGCGCGATCGAGAGCGTGCGCAGCCTTGCCACGACATTGCACTTCGCCCTGCAGGGCGCATCGAACAATTCGATCATGATCTCCGGCCCGGCGCCGGGAGTCGGCAAGTCGTTCGTGGCCTCCAACCTGGGCGCGATACTGGGTTCCATGAACAAGCGCGTGCTGTTGATCGATGCGGACTTGCGGCGCGGCGCTCTGCACGACTCTTTCGGCGTCGACCGAGGCCGAGGTCTTTCGGACATCGTTTCGGGCATGGGCAAGTTCGAGGATTGCGTGCATCGCGGAGTCGGTCCCGGCCTGGATTTGATCTCGACTGGCGCGATCCCGTCGAACCCGGTCGACTTGCTCCTGCACCCGGGCTTCGATCGTTTCCGGAAAGAAGTTTGCGCGCAATACGACATCGTCCTGTTCGACACAGCACCCGTGCTGGCCGTGACCGATGCGGCCATCATTGGCCGTCTGACCGGCATGGCGCTGCTCGTCCTGCGTTTCGGCGCACATCCGGCCAGAGAGATCGAAATGACAGTGCGTCGGCTGACGCAAGCGGGCGTCAATCTGAAGGGCACCGTGATGAATCAGGTTCCGCTCGCGAACGGCAAGCTTCGATACGGCCGATACAAGTACGCGTATCAGTACTCTTACGATGACAAGCGTTGAACGGATGCGCTGGCGCGGCACCGCGATGCGGAGCGACGACTAATGGGATTTCGGAACAATGGCGTGATGGGGCGTGGCATGCTCGTGCTAACGATGCTGCTCGCGCCATTTCAGATCTATACCTTTCCGGTTGGCGAAATCTATCCGTCGCTGGTGTTGCTGCTCAGCTTCAGCCTCGTGATCTTCTATGACGTGTGGACTCCGCTCAGGACATCCACCGCCCTGAAGTGTCTGGCGGCGCTGATCCTGGTGCAGGCTATCAGCCTGCTTTGGGCCGTCAGCGTGCGTGACGGCGTCCGCGAGATCATCTATACGCTGCCATTTTTTTTCATCTTTGCAGCGTGCATGCACGAAGCGAAGCGCGATCCTCGCTTCGTCATGAGCCTGATCATGGCCTACTCGGTTTGCGCGCTGGCTCAATCGGGCCTTGTCATTGGTTTCCGGCTCGAACCGGGCATCAAGCTGAGCTACCTCCAAAGTCGGTTAGCGGAAATATTCGCCAATCCGAGCACGTTGAGCGGCCTGTTTGACGTTGCCAGAAACAATGCCCTCGATCCCGAGAAATCGGGAGGCTTCGAAGTCAACGCGAATTTCGGCGGCGTCTGGATCGGCATGGTCGGGACTTTGACGGCCGGAATTGCCATCGGCCTGCGCAAGCCTCTTCTGGTCTGTGTCGGCGCGGTTCACCTGTGTGCAGTGGCGTTCACGGGATCCAAGGCGTCACTGATGCTCGCGGTGCTCCTGTTGTTCGCCATGACCATGCTGGCGTACACGTCCCGGAAGATGTCGGCTTCGCGTCTTGCGGTGGTCTTTTTCATGCTGGCTGCTGTGGCCATCGTCGGCGTGGCCGGGTTGGCATTTCTGTCATCGACACGATTCGGACAGGATTCCTCGGACACGCTCGGATCACGTCAGCTCATCTGGGTACATGCAGCATCGGAGTTCATCAGAAGTCCTCTCCTGGGACAGGGGTTCGGTGGCTGGGCAGAATCGTTCAGATCGTACGCGTGGCAAAACAAGATCCTCGAGCTTCCGCCGCATGACACCTTCATTCAACTCTGGTCACAGAGCGGCATTCCTGCTGTCGTATGCGGCGCCGCCTTCTCGATCGCGTTCGTGGCGGAGATCGTCGCGTTCATGCGCTGCGGACCGAAAAGCGCCGCATGGATCGGAGCCGGGATGCTTTGCGGGTTTCTCTTCATCTTCATTCAAGGATTGGGCGAGAACTGGGGACTGCTCGGTACATTGCGTGTAAGTCCGTTGCTCGCCGCATGTCTCGGCGTGGCGCGCGTGATTGCTTTCCGGGTTCGCCACGCAGATGAAAACGACCGGGTACGTTCCCGCATGGGAAGGTTGGAAAATGCATAAGCCGAGTGTTCTGGTCTATCGACATCAACTGTTCAAGGCGTCAGAGCCGTTCATTCACGCGCAGGCAAGCTGGTTGCGGCACTATCGCCCGCTGTATGTGGGGCGAAAGACCCTGGGACCTGCTCCGGAAGGTAGCGAGGTCCGGACGATTGAGCGCGCATCGAACTGGAGCCGGTTCGCAAACCGCTTGTGGTGCGAGCCGCGCCCGTTTCTCGACATTTTGCGCGACGATCGGCCTGCCCTCATGCATGCCCACTTCGGGCTCGATGCGGTGTACGGCATTCGTGTCGCCCAAAAGCTCGATATTCCGCTAGCCGTCACCCTTCATGGCTTCGACGTGACCGTCCGGCCGTCAGCCTTCGCGTTGTCGGGCAAGCCCACGGAAATGCGCTACGCGTTTTCGCGCAACGCGGTTGCGAAAGGCGCCAGCCGGCTCATTTGCGTGTCCGATTTCATCAGGGGCCGAGCCATCGACTATGGCTATCCCGAACATCTGCTCGAGACACACTACATGGGCATCGACGCGCGTTCGTTCGAACCCGCGGTCTGGGATGCTCAACCGGGGCGGCGAATCCTGCATGTCGCGCGTCTGGTCGAAAAGAAAGGCACACGCTATCTCATCGAAGCCTTTGCAAGGCTGCGCAGGCGAGGCATTACCGACATCGAACTGCATATCGTGGGAGATGGGCCGCTGCGCGAGGAACTGATGGCTCTCGCCAGCTCCCTGCAGCTTGGCGACGCTATCCGGTTTCACGGCGCGTTGTCGTGGGCTGACGTCATGAAGCTCATGTCGACCACCTATCTGTTTTGCCTCCCGAGCGTGACCGCGAAATCGGGCGATTCCGAGGGATTGGGCATGGTTTTGCTGGAAGCGGCGGCCCACCATGTCCCGTGCGTGGCCACGCGTCATGGCGGAATTCCCGAAGCGATCCAGGACGGCGTAAACGGATTGCTGGTAGCGGAACGCGACGCCAATGGTCTCTCGGACCGCATGGCGGCGGTGCTGACGGACACGCGACTTCACGCGCGCCTTGCGGCGAACGCCCGCCGAGTCGTCGAGGAGAATTTCGACATCGCGCGGCAAACGCAGAAGCTGGAATCGATCTACTCCGCCATTCGTGGGAGTCGTCCGTGATACGCCATATCAGCCTGTTTTCCCGTTCCATTCCGATGCACCGGATCGGAGGAATGGAGCGTGTCGTCTGGGATCTGGCTCAGGCATTCCATGCGCGCGGCATCAGGACGACCGTCGTGACATCGGCCGTCGCGGGCTGTCCGGGCCGGTTCGAGATCGATGGCATCGACGTCATTGCGATCGAGGGCGCGCGCGGCGGCCGGTATTCGACGGCCTTCTGGAACGGTACGCTGGCCGCTTTCGATGTCCTGTGCGCCGAGGGACTCGACGCGGCGATCGGCGTGAGCGCGGGCGCGCGCGCGATCGCGCTGCATCGGACGAACCGCACGGTCCCGGTGATGATGCAGGCCCACGGGTCGAGCATCGGCGAGTTCATATCGAAATGGCGCCGACCGACCTTGCGCTCGGTGCTGGGCTCATCGAAAAATCTTCTCTGGATCTTCAAGGACCGCCACGCGCTTTCGCGCTATGACGCGATCGTTGCGATCTCCGACGCCGTCAAACGGCAGATTCAATGGACGTCCGTCCTATCCAGGTCGCATGCGCCGATCGAGGTGATCGCCAACGGTATCGACGAGCGCGTGTTCGCACTCGAGCCTTCGGTTCGTCGCGCGGCAAGACAGGCGTATGGATTCGACGACGCTCATCAGGTGATCGTATCGGTCAGTCGCTTGCATCCTCAGAAGGGTGTCCGGGAACTCCTGTCGGCGTTCGATTCATTCGCGCGCCCGAATACGCGCGCGCGTCTGCTGATCGTCGGCGACGGACCGGATCAGGAAGCGCTTGAGGCATTGGCGCAAGAGAAAGGCATTGCCTCGCGCGTCGTGTTCACGGGCGCGCAGGCACGGAGCGAAGTTGCGCGCAGTCTCGCCGCAGCCGACGTGTTCGGCTTTCTCACGCTTCGCGTGGAGGGTTTGCCGCTCAACATGCTTGAAGCGCTGGCGGCCGGACTGCCATCGGTCCTCGCGAAGAGCGTGGCTGCCTCGATACCTTCGCAAGCAGGTATTTTCGCGGTCGATTCAAAAAATACGGACGCTGTCGTCGAAGCCCTTGGGCGCGCTTGCGACCTTGCCGCGCGAGGCGGCCGCACGCAGCTCCCGGAAACCTATCGGCTGGAGCCCTGCGCATCGGCTTATCTGAAGTTGATTCGGCGGATGGCAGGCCGATGAAGCGAAAGATACTTGCGCTCATGAGCGGCGGGCTCGTCGGCAAGATTGTCGGCGTGGGCCGCGAACTGCTCGTCGCGTCGCTATACGGAACGGGCTCGGTCGCTTCCGCTTACCGGCTGGCTCAGGCCGCGCTCTTCATTCCGATCAACTTCTTCACGGCCGATGTCCTGAACGCGGCGGTGATCCCGCTGCAACGGCAATATCAGGGCGCGGAAGACAAAGACGCGGAGGTGCGCTTCGCGACGATCGTCCTCGTGGGATTCGGGCTGTTCGGGCTGCTTCTTGGCCTGCTCATGGTCTGCTTCTCGTCGGAGATCGTTCATGTCCTCGCGCCCACCTTCAATGCGCCGACACATGCCTGCGCGACCATGTTCCTGCAGATTCTCTCTCTGGCGGCGCCTCTCTACATTCTCGCGGGGCTGATGTCGTACCTGGAGATGGGGGCGGGCGGGCATACCTTGACGAGCGCGCGCGCGACCGTCCAGAGCATTGGGTTGATTGCATCGACCTGCGCCGCCTATTTCCTCGAACAGACCGCATTGCTCGCGACCGGCTTCGTGCTGGCCCAGATCGTCTGCTGCGTATGGGGATGGAGAAGACTGACCGCGCTCGGCCTGATCCGGCGCACCAGCATGAGCCTGGATCAGGTCAAGGAAGTCGTGCGGCGCGTTCTGCGCCTGATGCGTCCGCTGATTCTTTTGCCGATATTGATGCAGGGCAATTTCGCCGTGGAGCGAATCGTCGCCACTCGACTGGCGGATGGCGCCGTGGCGGCGATCGACTACGCGCGGCTGGTCTCCGAGACCGTCAATGTCCTGATCACGGTTCCGTTCGCGCTCGCGGTCCTGAGCGAGCTTGCGGGAAAGTCGGCCGATGAGATTCGCGAAGCCCTGCTTGGAATCGCGATCCCGTTGACCTTGCTGACCGTGCCCGCCTCGGGATTCCTCTACGTGCACGCCCACGATGTCGTGGCGCTGATGTATGGCCGGGGCGCTTTCGACGAGCGTTCGATTCTTTTGACGAGCGCCATTCTTGCCACCATGTCGATCGGACTCTGGGCTCAGGCGCTTGGCTATATCGCGCAGAAAGCGCTTTCAGCCCAATTGAGAAACAGGACGGCGGTCACTTTCATGATGATCAGCCTGGCAGTGTCCGTCGCCATCAATCTCGTCGCATCACGCTGGATCGGCGTCGCGGCGATTGGACTCGCCGTGACGGGCTACGGCGTCGTCAATAGCGTCATGGCTGCGCGTGCGTTTGGCTACAGCGCAAAGGAACTGGGCCCGATCGGCTGGATGATCGCGGGCGAGATCGCCTACATCGCACTCTCCGTGATGATCGACTGGCCATCTGGCCCGCGCGGGCTGGTGATCGCCGCCGTCGCTTCGGGCATCTTCTGGGTCGTCTGGACAGGCGCGAACCGCCGCCTCCGTCAAACGTTGCTCGGATACATGAAAACACGCGTTCAAGGTAAGACGTTATGAGTAAAGACGATATCGTGTTGATATCGACGGCCGACTGGGACAACCCGTTCTGGACGAACAAGCAGCACGTCGCGGTCGAACTGGCCCGCCGGGGACATAAGGTTCTCTATGTGGACTCGCTGGCCATCCGCCAGCCCTCCGCTTCAGGCGCGGATCTGAAGCGCATAGTGCGGCGCGTGCGGCGCGGGCTTGCCGGTCCGAGGAAGGTCCGGGAAAACTTGTGGGTGTGGTCCCCGCTGATATTGCCGCTGCATCGCTATCCCTGGGTCGTGCGCCTGAACCGGCTCCTGCTGCGCATGGGTCTCGCCCGATGCCTCGCGAGCACGGGCATGAAACCCGGGCTGTGCTGGACCTATAACCCCAAGACGCACCAGTTGATCAAGCTCGACAGGTTCGCGCGCGTGGTGTTCCATTGCGTCGACGAAATCAAGGCTCAACCCGATATGCCGGTTGCCGAGCTCGAGTGCGCGGAGCGAGAGCTGGTGAGCCGGTCGGACATATGCTTCGTCACCTCGCAGCATCTTCTGGACACGCGCCAGGCCTGGAACGACAACACGCATTACTTCCCGAACGTCGCCGATTTCTCGCATTTCCAATCGGCGATGGGAGACGGCGTCTCGATTCACGACGACCTTGCCCGGATTCCTGGGCCTCGCATCGGCTTCATCGGCGCGCTGAGCGCCTATAAGGTGGACTTCGAGCTCATTTCGGAGATGGCGCGGCGGCATCCGGAATGGTCGATCGTGCTGATCGGAAAAGTGGGCGAGGGCGAGCGGAATACGGACGTATCGCGACTGAAGCAGCACGCCAATATTCATCTGCTGGGTCCGCGCCCGTATGGCGACCTGCCTGGCTATCTGAAAGGACTCGACGTGGCGATATTGCCATGTCGAATCAACGATTACACCCGTGCGATGTTCCCAATGAAGTTCTTCGAATATCTGGCGGCGGGCAAACCCGTCGTGTCCACCCAACTCCATGCGCTTCGGGATTATGGCCATGTTGCCCGGCTCGCCGGCACACACGACGAATTCATCGAAGCCGTGGCCGCGGCGCTGCGCGGCGAAGGCGCCACGCTGGATGCACGTCTGGAGGCGGCGCGTGAACAGACCTATGAAGTCCGAACGCAAAAGATGCTGGACTTGATCTACGGGCGGAGCCGGC
The DNA here is from genome assembly GCF_905220305.1 of Caballeronia sp. J97. NCBI lineage: Bacteria > Pseudomonadati > Pseudomonadota > Betaproteobacteria > Burkholderiales > Burkholderiaceae > Caballeronia > Caballeronia sp. J97. The sequence continues at coordinate 56,242 of NZ_CAJMZL010000024.1, forward strand.
AACATGCGTGAATTCAGTCAACTGCGCGTCGCGATCGTCCATGAGTGGCTCGTCACCCGAGGTGGGTCCGAGAAAGTCCTCGAGCAGATGCTCGAGATCTGGCCGCATGCCGACCTGTTTTCGGTCATCGACTGCTATAGCGATGCGGACCGGAAGCACATCGGCGGGCGGCGGGCCAAGACCACTTTCATCCAGCAATTGCCGCGCGTATCGCGTCTCTATCAGAAGTATCTTCCGCTGATGCCGTTCGCTGTGGAGCAACTGGACCTCTCCTCGTACGATCTCGTCATCTCGAGTTCGCACGCGGTCTCGAAAGGCGTGATCACCGGACCCAATCAGCTTCACATTTGCTACATCCATTCGCCGATCCGCTATGCCTGGGATATGCAGCATCAATATCTCAGCGAAGCAGGTCTCGACAAAGGTCTGAGCGGATGGGCCGCGCGACTGATTCTGCACAGGATTCGCCAATGGGATGCACGCTCGTCTCTTGGCGTGGACTGCTTCGTCGCCAACTCGCATTACATTGCCCGCCGGGTGAACAAGGTCTATCGCCGGGAAGCGAGCGTGATCTATCCGCCTGTCAGCATCGACGCTTTCGAGTGCAGCGATACGAAAGAAGACTTCTATCTGACGGCATCACGACTCGTTCCGTACAAGAAGATTCCGGCGATCGTCGAGGCATTCGCGAAGATGCCTTCCCGACGGCTCGTGGTGATCGGCGACGGTCCCGAATTCGCAAAAGCAAAAGCTCACGCGACATCGAACGTCACGCTGATGGGCTATCAGCCCTTCAGCGTCCTGCAAGACCATATGCGCCGGGCCAAGGCTTTCGTCTTCAACGCGGAAGAGGACTTCGGGATCGTTCCGGTGGAGGCGCAGGCATGCGGCACACCCGTGATCGCATTCGGCAGCGGCGGCGCCAAAGAGACGGTAATCGGCGACGCGTCGCGCCGGTCGACCGGGCTGTTCTATGCGGCCCAGTCTCCAGATGCGATCGTGGATGCCGTCGCGCGCTTCGAATCCCTGGCGGAGCCGATCGACCCGCGAGCATGCAGGATGAACGCGGAACGATTCTCGGCGGAACGGTTTCGGCAGTCGTTTCACTCGTACTGCGAGAAACGGTACGCTGAATTCGTGGAAAGCTGCAGCAGTATTGCCCAAGCGGATCACATGGACATTTGACCGGAAAGCGACGCGATGACATCCCGGATCTTTACGTTTCTCTGCATCGGCCTGTTCCTGACGTTCAGTTTGCCGGCATACCCGGCGCAAGACATGATCGTCGGCGTCGGCATCCACCGGGCGGCCGATCCCGGCTTCCAGGGCCGCACGCTGCCGATGGCGAGCAACGCGGGCATGCGGTCGATTCGCATGGAGGTCCACTGGTCCGATGTCGAAAAATCGAAGGGCGCTTACACGTTTCCCGCAAGCATCGATCAGACCGTCCGCCTGGCCCGTGAACTGGGCCTTGAGCCGCTGATGATCCTCGACTACGGCAATCCCTCGTATGACGATGGCCGAAAGCCGGTGTCGCCGGAAGCCGTGCAGGGCTACGCACGCTACGCGGAGGCGCTCGTTCGTCACTTCGGCGACAAGATTCGCTACTACGAAATCTGGAACGAATGGGACAACGGGCTGGGCGGCACCGAGCCGGGCCGCGTGGACGATTACGCGGCGCTGGTCAAAGCGGCCTATCCCGCCATCAAGAAAATCAGGCCCGACTCGATCGTACTGGTCGGCGGGGTCACCGAAAAAGGCCTGAACAATGGCTGGTACGAACGATTGGCGCAACTCGGCGCGCTCCGGTACGCCGATGGCCTGTCGGTGCATCCGTACGGCTACCATGAATCGCCGGTCTGCGCTCCGGAACACGCGATAGGCTGGCTCGACTCATTGGAGTCGGTCCTGAGCGCCCGGTTCGACATCCGGCTGCCCGTGTACGTCACGGAAGTGGGATGGCCCACCAACCAGGGCAAATTCGGCGTGACCGAATCGATGCAGGCCGAGATGTTGAGACGCTTCTTCGCGCTCGCCGCCGATCGACCTTACATCAAGGGCATCTGGTGGTACGACCTCGTCGATGACGCGAACAATCCGGCGGACAAGGAGGCCAACTTCGGCTTGCTCCATTTTTCCGACCTCAGCGCCAAGCCCGCCTGGCAGGAAATCGCGAACCTTCAATCGCTTCGGGCGCGCGCTCACGGCAATGCCTCGATACAGCCGGATCGAGGCACGCCCGATCCGGCCGCGACCGATCGCGGATGCGCCTTCTGAGCACGCCGCAGCGCATCGATCGGGACTGGCGGAATCAGATGAACATCAGCCAGTTCAACAGAAAAATATTGACTACCAACAACGTCACCGCCGTCGGCACCTGAACTTTGATAACCGCATTCTTGTCTGGCAGCTCCAGCAGCGCCGCCGGCACGATGTTGAAGTTCGCGGCCATCGGCGTCATCAGCGTGCCGCAGTAGCCGGAGAACATGCCGATCGCGGCCATCGTCGCGGGATTGCCGTGGAACACGCCGACCAGAATCGGCACGCCGACGCCGCCCGTCATCACTGGGAACGCGGCGAAACCGTTGCCCATGACCATCGTGAAGAGCGCCATGCCGACGACATACACCGCCACCGCGACCAGCCGGTAGTCCATGTTGACGTAGGCCGTCGTCACGTGCGCGACCGCCTTGCCCACACCCGCATCCGAGAACACGAGCCCGAGCATGCCGAGCATCTGCGGCAGCACGGCCGCCCACGAGAGCGCATCGATGAGACGCCGCGTTTCGCGCATCGACTGGCCGACGGTGTCGCGCGTCATCACGCACGCAATGGCGAGCGCGATCACGCAACCGATGCCGAAGCCGATCAGCGTCACGTTCTTCAACTCGATCAGCGGCACGCCGCCGAACACGAGATACTTCGCGCCGAGCGTGAGAATCACGGTGACGACGGGAATCGTCAGCGCGGGCACGAAGAGCTTGTTGCCGAGCCGCACCGCGCTCTGGCGGCGCGTCTCTTCCGAGAGCATTTTCGGCTTCGCGCCCGTGACGCCGCCGAAGCCCGCGATCAACGCCATCGCCACGACGAGCACGCCGACCACCGTCACCGGAATCCAGTCGCCGACGAGAAAGATCAGCGCGTAGATCAGCCAGAAACCGCCGGCAGTCAGACGCCGCGGATGCGACTTGTCCGTGAGGATCATGCCGCCGACCACCAGCAGGATGATGCCGACGAGATAGAACAGGTAGTTGATCGTGAGCGTCATGCTTTTTCTCCCGCGACGTTGCGCGTGAGCGCGTCGAGTTCCCGTGCGAGCCTGCGATCGAGCAGCCACAGCCGGAAGCCGTGGATCAGGAATGCGCAGATCGCGGTGGGAATGCCCCACACGGCGACGTGCATCGGCTCCACGACGATGCCCGCTTCCTTCAGGAACGTGACCATCAGCACGATCGCGCCGAATGCGACGAAAATGTCCTCGCCGAAGAACAGGCCCACGTTGTCGGTCGCCGCCGAGTACGCGCGCAGCTTTTGGCGCGTCGCGTCGGAGAGCTTGCCGTAGCGCGCTTCGGTGGCACCTTCGGCCATCGGCGCGAGCAGCGGGCGCACCATCTGCGGATGGCCGCCGAGACCCGTCAGGCCGACCGCCGCCGTGATCTCGCGCACGAACAGATAGACGATCAGCAAGCGCCCGGCCGTCGCGGCCTTGATGCTCGAAATCCACATCTGCGCCCGCTCGCGCAGGCCGTGCCGTTCGAGCAGGCCGATCACCGCGAGCGGCAACAGGATGATGAGCGGAATGTTGCGTGTCTTGAGAAAGCCGGTGCCGATCGCGGTCAGGATTTTCTCGATGGGAAAGTGCGCCGCGAAGCCGGTGATGATCGCGGCGGCCGCGACGATCAACATCGGATTGAAGCGCAGCACGAAGCCCGCGATGATGACGGCCACGCCGATGAGCGGCCACAGGTTGACAGGGGTTGCCATGTGTTCTCCAAACGATATGAACATCACGCCTCGTACCGGGCGTGTGGTTTCACCACTTGCGGCTCTTCGACCTGCCTGGCCGCTTGCTAAAACGCCCCGGTTTTCGACGGGGCGTTCAATCTGCTGTTGAAAACGTGCTATGCGGCGGCGTGCGCGGCGCGTACTTCGATGCCCGCGTCCGCCAGCGCGTCACGAATGCGCCGCGCGAATTCGAGCGCGTGCGCGCCGTCGCCGTGCAGGCAGATCGTCTGTGCGTTGAGCGGCACCCATTCGCCCGAAACGGCCCGCACGCGCTGCTCGCGCACCATCGCGAGGGTGCGGTCGAGCACGAGATTTTCGTCGTCGAGCAGGGCGCCCGGCTCCTTGCGCGGCACGAGCGAGCCGTCCGCGCGATAGCCGCGATCCGCGAATACTTCTTCGATCGCGATCAGCCCCGCGCGCCGCGCCGCTTCGACGAGCCCGCTGTTGGCGAGCCCGAACACGAGCAGAGACGGATCGAAGTCGTGCACGGCGGAGACGATGGCATCGGCGATGGCCGTGCTTCTCGCCGCCTGGTTATACAGCGCGCCGTGCGGCTTCACATGCGCGATGCGGCCGCCTTCCGCCTGCGCGATCGCCGACAGCGCGCCGAGTTGATACAGCACGCCGGCGTAGATTTCCCCAGGCGGCAGATCCATCTCCTTGCGACCGAAGTTCTCGGGATCGTTGAAGCTCGGATGCGCGCCGATGGCGACGCCCTTCTCGACGGCCCAGCGCACGCAGTCGCGCATCGCGGTGGCGCCGCCCGCGTGCCAGCCACACGCGATGTTCGCGGAACTCACGAGATCGAGCAGCGCTTCGTCGGAGCCGCAGCCTTCGCCGAGATCGGCATTGAGATCGATTTCCATGATGTTTTCGCAGTCGTTACGTTGGATGTTGAGTGTGATGCGCCGCGTCTTCCGCGCAGCTTGCGATTCAAGAGCCGGCGCGCGCGACGCGTTCCTCGTGCATCGCGATGGCCGTTTCCACCTGGCTCACGTATTGCCGTTCGTCGGCGAGCGCGTGACGCGCTTCTTCCACCGACGTTTCGACGAAACGCACGCCGCCGTTCAGCTTCACTTGCGCGAGCTTCCACAAATCCGCCTTGATCACCGCGCCGATCTTCGGATAGCCGCCGGTGGTCTGCGCGTCGCCCATCAGGATGATCGGCTGGCCGTTCGGCGGCACCTGGATCGTGCCGGGCAACACCGCATGCGACAGCAACTCGATCTTCTCGCGCCGCTCGAGCGCCGTGCCCGCGAGACGAAAGCCCATGCGGTTGCTGTTCGGCGTGATCGTCCATTCGTCGCTCCAGAAACTTTGCTGCGCAGCATCGCTGAAACTCGCGTATTCCGGGCCGCGCAGCACGCGAATCGGCACCGCCCACGCGAGGCTCGGCGAATGGCGTCCGCGCCGCACGGGTTCGTCGACGAGCACGAACTTGCACCACGCGGGCGCTTTCACGCCGAACGCGGGTTCTTCCGGCGAAAACGCGATGCCTTTATGCGGCTGCGGAACGCCGACCGGCAAGCGGTCGCCGTCGCGCAGCGCGCGCCCGCCGAGGCCGCCGAAGCACGCGGCGAGATCGGTCGAGCGCGAGCCGAGCATCGGCAGGACATCGATGCCGCCCGCAATCGCCACGTAGCAGCGCATGCCGCGCTTCGCCGCGCGCAGCGTCAGCTCCTGACCGGGACGCACGGGCAGGCTCCACCACGAGTAGACGGGCTTGTCGTCGAGCGTCGCGCCGAAATCGGTTCCGGTGATGGCGATGCGCGTCGCGTGCTTGAAGCGCAGCACCGTCGGCCCGAACGTGACCTCGATGCCCGCCGCGTCCGGCCTGTTCCCTACGATGCGATTGCCGATTTCCAGCGACAGCGCATCCAGCGCGCCACCAGAACTGACGCCGAGATGCCGGTAGCCGCGCCGGCCGAGATCCTGGACGGAAGTGAGCACGCCCGCGCGAATCACGTCGATCATGCGCGCACCTCCAGCGCCGTGAAGCGCACGCGGTCGCCGGGCTGCATGAGCGTCGGCGGCTGTCGGGCCGGGTCGAATAGCTTCAGCTCGGTGCGCCCGAGCAACTGCCAGCCGCCCGGCGACGCCGCCGGATAGATGCCCGTCTGCGCCCCGCCGATCCCGACCGATCCCGCCGGCACTTCCAGACGCGGCTCGGCGCGGCGCGGCATCGCGAGCGCGGGATCGAGCCCGCCGAGATAGGCGAAGCCCGGCTGGAAGCCGAGAAAGAACACGACGTATTCGGCCTGCGTATGACGCTTCACCACTTCGTCGACGGAAAGGCCTGTGTGCTTCGCCAGCGCGGCGAGATCCGGGCCGTCGGCGCCGCCGTAGCGCACCGGAATCTCGATTTCCGTGCTGTCCATGTCGCTCGGCCCGGCGGCGTCCCAGCCGCCCTCCAGTTGAGCGGCGAGCGATTCGTAATCCGCTTCCAGCGGATCGAACACAATGGTCAGATTGTTCATGCCCGGCACCACCTCGACGACGTGCGGCATGAGGCGCGCATGCTCCGCCAGCGCCCAGATGCGGCGCTGGCAGTCGAGCGTGGCGGGCGGCGCGGCTTCGCACACGAGCGCTGTGTCGCCGAGCGAATGAATACGTGGTCTTGTCATGCCTCGAATTTGCCTTTGCGAAACGCGAAATTCGTCCGATCCGATGAACTTCGCGTCGTCGCAGAATGTTACATTGTCAATAAATTATCAAGAAATTATCAATTCGCGTTTTCGCCGAGATGCATCGTCGTTCGCAGAAATGGCGTTGCGTTACACTCCAACGCACTTCAAAACGGTCACCGCCATGCCGCGTCATCCCACCAAGATCGTCTCTTCCGAGCATCTCGTCTCCGAAGCCAGCGCGGAACTGTCGGAGTTCGAGTACGGCCTCATCATGGCGGGCAACGCGTTCAATCGCTGGATGGTGCGCTGCATGTCCGCGGCGGGCGCGAAAGACATGACGGCGGTGGAAGTGTCGCTGCTGCACCATGTGAGTCATCGCGACCGCAAGAAGAAGCTCGCCGACATCTGCTTCGTGCTGAACATCGAGGACACGCACGTTGCCACGTATGCACTGAAAAAACTCGTCGCTCGCGGCTATGTGCAGAGCGAGAAAACCGGCAAGGAAGTGTTCTTCTCCGCGACCCCGGCGGGGCGCGAACTGTGCGGCAAGTATCGCGAAGTGCGCGAGGCGTGCCTTATCGAGACGCTGCGCGAAAGCGGCCTCACCAACGAACAGATCGGCGAGGCCGCGCAACTGATGCGCAATGCATCCGGCCTCTACGATACCGCCGCGCGCGCGGCGGCATCGCTCTAGCCGCCGCGCCTAGTAAATCGCGGCTTCGGTGACGATCGCGTCGAGCGGCATGTCGTGCGTCTCGTGTGGCAACGCGCGGCATTTGCCCGATTCGTACGCGATGCCGATCCTCACTGGCCGCACGCCTTCGGGCCACGCGGCGAGCGTGCGGTCGTAATAGCCGCCGCCGTAGCCCAGCCGATAACGATCCATATCGAAACCGACGCACGGAATCAGCAACAGTTCCGGCACCGCGATTTTTTCCTCGGCGGGCACCGGAATACGGTAGCGGCCTTCCTTCATCGGCGAGTCGGCGCGCCAGGCGTGGAATACCATCGGTGCGTGCGGCCTGACGACGACCGGCAGCGCCGCGCCGCGCGTCTCGTCGGCGGCGAGCCAGCGCGCGACCACGGCGCGCGCGTCGAACTCGCCCGCGACCGGCCAGTAGAACCCGACGCTTTGCGCATCGTGGCGCGCGAGCACTTCCTGGATGCGCCGTGCGAGCGCCTCGTTTCTCGCGGGCTGGCCGGCTTGCTCGCTTTGCGCCTCGCGCGTCGCGAGAAGCGTTGCGCGCAAGGCGCTTTTAGGCTCGCTCTTGGGCTGATCGCAAACGTTGCGTGCTATGCTTTCCTCCGATCTCAGGACCTGGTTCAAGACCATTCGCGCTCCAGAAATAAAGATGTCAAAACGCTTCAACCGAGTATATCTTGCGGTCGGCGCGGCCCTTGCCGCCGCGACGCTCGTCGCCTGCGGCACGGCTTCCGCCGTTCGTCCCGACGCCGACTTCTCGCCCACCTCCGACGACCGCATCTTCATGCAGTTGCGCGATGCCGCGCGCGCGAACGATGCGGGCAAGGCGGCGCTGCTCGCCGCGCAGATTCCGGATTATCCGGCGCCGGGCTATGTCGAATACTTCACGATCAAGCCGCAGCTCTTCGATTCGCAAGGCCACGCGCGCATCGACGCGCCCGACGCGCCGGTGCAGTCGTTCCTGCAGCGCTACGACGGCCAGGCGATCGCCGATCGCATGCGCAACGACTATCTCGTCGTGCTCGGCAGCCGGCACGACTGGAAGAACTTCGAGCAGCAATATCCCCGTTTCGTTCTCAACGACGACACGCAGGTCAAGTGCTACGCGCTCGAAGCGCGCCTGTCGCGCGGCGAGAACGTCGCGGAAGCCGCGCGCGCGCTGCTCGTCGAGCCGAAATGGTACGGCGACGGCTGCGTCGACCTGATCGGCGCGCTCGCGCAGTCGGGCCAGTTCACGAGCGACGACGTCTGGCAGCAGATCCGTCTCGCCTACGAGCAGAACTACACGTCGACCGGCTCGAACATCGTCGAGGCGCTCGGCCAGGAAAAGCCGAAGGACTCGCTGCTCGACGACGCCGTCAACAAGCCGCCGCTCTATCTCGCGCGCGGCGTGATGCCCAACACGCCGGCGCATCAGCTCACGCTGCTCGCGATCACACGCATGGCCCGCAACGATCCGGCGATGGCGGCCGCCACGTTCAGCTCGGTGGCGCCGAGCCTGACGCCGGCGGAGCGCGCGACCGGCTGGGGCACGATCGGCTATCAGGCGGCGATCAAGCGCATGCCGTCGGCGGCGGACTGGTACCGGCTGTCGGCGAACGCGCAATTGTCGAACCCGGCGTACGAGTGGCGCACGCGCAGCGCGCTGCTCGCCGGCGACTGGAACATGGTGCGCTGGTCCATCGAGCAGATGCCGCCTGCGTTGCGCGCCCAGCCGTCGTGGGTGTATTGGCACGCACGCGCCGTGAAGCAGGCCGGAGACACGGCCACGGCGAGCCAGGAATTCCAGTCCATCGCGGATCAATACAACTTCTACGGCCAGCTCGCGCTCGAGGAGCTCGGTCAGAAGATCACGGTGCCGCCGCGTACCACGGTCTCGGATGCCGAGATCGCGCAGATGCAATCGGTGCCGGGATTCGCGCTGTCGCAGCGTTTCTACGCGCTGAACATGCGGCTCGAAGGCAACCGTGAATGGAACTGGCCGCTGCGCACGATGACGGACCGCCAGTTGCTCGCCGCCGCGCAGTACGCGAAGCGCATCGAGATGTTCGACCGCACCGTGAACACGGCGGACAAGACCAAGGCCGAGCACGATTTCACACTGCGCTATCTGTCGCCGTTCCGCGAGATCGTCGAGCGCGATGCGCAGAACACCGGTCTCGACATCGAATGGGCGTACGGCCTGATTCGCCAGGAGTCGCGCTTCATCATCAACGCGCGTTCGGAAGTCGGCGCGGGCGGCCTGATGCAGCTGATGCCCGGCACCGCGCAACTCGTCGCGAAGAAGATCGGTCTCGGTCCGGTATCGCGCGCGCAGATGAACGACATCAACACCAACATCCTGCTCGGCACGAATTACCTGTCGATGATCTACAATCAATTCGACAACTCGCCCGTGCTCGCCACCGCCGGCTACAACGCAGGGCCGGGCCGGCCGAAACAGTGGCGTCAGGATTTGCGCGCACCCGTGGAGGGCGCGGTTTTTGCTGAAACGATCCCTTTCACCGAGACTCGCGATTACGTGAAGAACGTGCTGTCGAACACCGTGTACTACGCGGCGCTGTTCGAAGGCCGTCCGCAGTCGTTGAAGGCGCGTCTGGGGTATATCGCTCCCTGACCGACCCGAAGCGAAACCTCACGCCCGCGCGTCGAACGACAGGACGCGCGGGCGTTTTCGTTTTCGGCGCACCGTTCCGAGCGAAGCTGCATTCGTCAGGCCGCGACTCAAGAGGCGAACTATGCGACACCAACATGTAGCGCTGATCGGCGGTTCGGGTTTCATCGGCAGCCATCTCGTCAATGCGCTCGTCGATCTCGGCAAGACCGTGCGCATCGCGACGCGGCGGCGCGCGCACGCCGCGCATCTCACGCTGTTGCCCGTCGATGTCATCGAAACCGATGTGCACGATCCCGTGAAGCTCGCGGCCTTCATCGATCAGACCGATGCGGTGATCAATCTCGTCGGCGTGCTTCAAGGGCGGCGCGACGACCCGTATGGGCCGGAGTTCGCGAAGGCGCATGTCGAGCTGCCGCACAAGATCGCCGCCGCGTGCGAGGCGAAGGGCGTGCGCAGGCTGCTGCATATGAGCGCGATCGGTGCTGATCCGGCGGGCCCGAGCATGTATCTGCGCTCGAAGGGCGACGGCGAGAAGATCGTCCGTGAATCGGGACTGGACTGGACCATCTTTCGCAGTTCCGTCGTGTTCGGCCCCGAGGACAATCTGCTCAACCAGTTTGCATTTCTGGAGCGCGTGTTCCCGGTGATTCCGCTCGCCTGCGCGGACGCGCAGTTCCAGCCGGTGTTCGTCGGCGACGTGGCGAAGGCTATCGTCAACGTGCTCGATCTCGACGCCGCCAACGGCCACGTCTACGAGCTCGCGGGCCCGGGCGTCTATACGCTCGCCGAACTCGTGCGTTTCGCGGGCGCGACCATCGGCAAGCATTCGCGCATCATCAAGCTGCCGGAGGGCCTCGGCCGTCTTCAGGCGATGACGATGGAAATGGCCCCCGGCCAGCCCGTCATCTCGCGCGACAATCTCGATTCGATGAAGACGCCGAGCATCGCGAGCGGGCCGCTCGCGCCGGAACTGGGCATCGACGAGCCCGCGAGCATCGAGACCATCGCGCCGCTGTATCTCACGGGCAATTCGTCGCGCTCGCGCTTCAACGCTTTTCGCGCGACCGCGCATCGTTAATCTTATTTTTCTGATCGCATGAAACTCGTTATCGGTGACAAGTTCAATTCTTCCTGGTCGATGCGTCCGTGGGTGCTGCTCGAACATTTCGGCATCCCGTTCGAAGAGACGCTGATTCGCCTCGGCCAGCCCGACACGAAAGCGAAAATTCTCGAAGTCTCGCCGTCCGGCAAGGTGCCGTGCCTCATCACCGATGCGGGCGATTCAGTATGGGAATCGCTCGCGATCGTCGAAACGATCGCCGAGATGCATCCCGAACACGCAATGTGGCCGCGCGACGCAGCCCTGCGCGCCCGCGCCCGCAGCGTCAGCGCGGAGATGCACGCGGGCTTCGCGGACTTGCGCGAGAACATGCCGATGGAAATCACCGCGCGCGCGCCGGGCACGGGCGCGACGCCGGGCGCGCTGGCGAACATCGCGCGCATCGAGGCGATCTGGGCGGAGAGTCTGGCTAGGTCGGGCGGTCCGTTCCTGTTCGGCGATTTCGGCATCGCGGACGCGATGTTCGCGCCGGTCGTCATGCGCTTCAACACTTACGCGCCTGAACTGAGCGCGACGTCGCTCGACTATGCGAAGCGCATTACCGCGCTGCCGGCGGTCGCGGCGTGGATCGAGGGTGCGCGCGAGGAAGCGCGATGAACATCTACGCAGTCGGCGGCGCGATTCGCGACGCGTTGCTCGGCGTGCCGGTGGTGGACCGCGATTATGTCGTCGTGGGCGCGACGCCCGAACAGATGGTGGCGCAGGGTTATCGGCCGGTAGGCAAGGATTTTCCGGTATTCCTGCATCCCGAAACCCACGAGGAATACGCGCTCGCGCGCACCGAGCGCAAGACGGCGGCCGGCTATCACGGCTTCCAGTTTTACTATTCGCCTGATGTGACGCTCGAGGAGGATCTCGCGCGGCGCGATCTCACGATCAACGCGATGGCCCGCGAAGTGACGCCGGCGGGCGACCTCACCGGCCCGGTCATCGATCCGTTCGGCGGGCAGAGCGACCTGAAGCACAAGTTGTTTCGGCATGTCGGCGATGCCTTCATCGAAGATCCGGTGCGCATTCTGCGGCTTGCGCGATTCGCGGCGCGTTTCGCGGATTTCGATGTCGCGCCCGAGACTGCCGAGTTGATGAGGAAGATGGTTGCGGCCGGCGAAGTCGATGCGCTCGTTCCCGAGCGCGTGTGGCAGGAAGTGTCGCGTGGATTGATGGAAAAGAAGCCGTCGCGCATGTTCGAGGCGTTGCGCGGATGCGGCGCGCTCGCGCGGATTCTTCCCGAAGTCGATGCGCTATGGGGCGTGCCGCAGCGCGCCGACTATCACCCGGAAGTGGATACCGGCGTGCATGTGATGATGGTGCTCGACTATGCGGCGTCGCAGGGATTCGCGCTGCCGGTGCGCTTCGCGGCGCTCACGCACGATCTCGGCAAGGCGACGACGCCCGAGGACATCCTGCCGCGTCACATCGGTCATGAGGGGCGCAGTGTGGATCTGCTGCGACCGTTGTGCGAGCGCTTGCGCGTGCCGAACGAGTGCCGCGATCTGGCGATGCTCGTCGCGCGTGAGCACGGCAATATTCATCGCGTGATGGAGATGGGCGCGGCGGCGCTCGTCAGGTTGTTCGAACGCTCGGATGCGTTGCGCAAGCCGGCGCGGTTTGCCGAGGCGCTACAGGCTTGTCTCGCCGATGCGCGCGGCAGGCTGGGGTTGGAGCAGCAGGCTTATCCGCAGGCAGAGCGGTTGCGGGAGGCGCTGGTCGCGGCGCGGGCGGTGGATGCGGGCGCGGTGGCGCAGGCGATGGCTTCGCAGCCTTCCAGGATCAAGGATGCCGTGCATGATGCCAGGGTTGCGGCGGTGAAGGGGGCGTTGGGGGGGTGATGCTTTTGGTTTTCACCGGGATCGGGCGAAAAAAACCTCAAAGCGCCCGCGCAACAAACGACAACAACAACGACAACAAAAGCGTCGACATGAACGGAAACGAGTATTCCCGCCCGAATATCCGTAGCGTGAAATCCCCCGGCAACCGCCCGATGCCGATCTTCTTCAGCCACGGCAGCGACCCCGAAAGAATCGCGAGCGCGATGAAAGTCGTGAGAAGCCAGCGAATCATGATCGCGCACTCATAGCGTATGAGAACGATCGCCCGTCGCGAATGCGTCGAGCGTGCCGGGAATGCCGCGCGAAAACGCGATCACCTTGAAAAGCTCGCCCATCTCCGCTTCCGAAAGCAGCTTTTGCACCGCGTTCGCCGCGGGCAGGAAGCGCTTCACATCCGCCGGATCGAGATCGCTGAGCACATCGGTGATGCCGGCATTCATCAGAAACCGCGCCTGCGACGTGAAGCCGAGCAGATCGGCGCCCGTTTCCACGCCCGCTTCCGCGATGCCCGTGAATTCCACGTGCGCGGTGATGTCCTGCAATCCCGGATACAGAAGCGGGTCCGGATGCGCCCGATGCCGGTAGTGACACATCAGCGTGCCGGTAGCGCGCTGCGCGTGATAGAACTCGCGCCGCGGAAAGCCATAGTCGATGAAAAACGCCGCGCCGCGCGTGAGCATCGTGCAGACGGTCTTCGTGAACGCGAGCGCGGCTTCGTGCGTCTCCGTCACGTACTCGGCGAAAGGCTCGTCGTTGGCTTCGTCGATGGCGGAATCGATCAGTTTGACTTGCGCATCCGGCGTGATCGGCCGGTCGTCGAAGGCCAGGCGGTCGTTCAGCACCGCGACGCCGCGCTCGTGCCACGCACCGAGCTTGCGCACGACGAGGCGCACGGGCATTGCGTCGAGCACTTCATTACCGATCACGACGCCTTCGAAGCGCTCCGGCAGCGCGTCGAGCCACTTCACTTTCGCGGCGAACGCGCCCGCCTGCTTCTCGATGGTCTCGCGCTGGCGCGCGCGCAACTCGCCCGACAGATCGACGATCGCGTAGCTGTCGAACGTCACATCGAGATCGGCGAGCGCGGTCAGCAGGCCCGCCGCGAGCTTGCCGGTGCCAGCGCCGAATTCCATCAACTGCCGAGTGTCGCTTTGATGCAACGCCCGTGCGACCGGCCGCGCGAGCGTCGTCGCGAAAAGCGGGGACAGTTCGGGTGCGGTGACGAAATCGCTGCCATCGTCCGCGCGACGCCCGAATTTCATCGCTCCGCCGCCGTAGTAGCCGAGGCCAGGCGCGTATAGCGCGAGGTCCATATAGCGGTCGAACGGCAGCCAGCCGCCCGCCGCGGCGACGCGTCCGCGGATCAGATCGGTCAGCGCTTCGGACTGCGCGAGCGCGTCGGGGCCCGGAGCAGGTAAACTGTCGGTTTGTCTGGCATTTGGGTTCATCCCGGTATTGTAAATGAGCGCTTCCACGCCGTTTTCTTCCGCCAACTCGCTGTCTTCCGGTTCCGTTCCGCGTTCTCGCGCGGTGCTCGTGACCGGCGCGGCGAAGCGCATCGGGCGCGGCATTGCGCTGGAATTCGCCCGGCAAGGCTGGGATGTGGCCGTCCACTACGGCAACTCGGAGCATGATGCGCGTGAAACCGTCGCGGACATCGAGGCGCTCGGGCGGCGTGCGGTCGCGCTCAAGGCGGACCTGGCCGTCGAGGCGGAAGTCGCGCGGCTCGTGCCGGCGTGCGCCGAAACGTTCGGCGGCCTGCATTGCGTCGTGAACTGCGCGTCGCGTTTCGACGAAGACACGGCGACGGACTTCGGCTACGCGAAGCTGCTGGAAATGACCGCCGTCAACGTCGCCGCACCGCTCACGCTCGCGCGCATGCTGCACGAGATCACGCCCGAGGCCGGCGGCCAAGACGATCCGCAACGCGGCGTCGTCATCAATGTGCTGGACCAGAAGCTGTACAACATGAATCCCGATTACCTGTCGTACACGCTGACGAAGGCGGCGCTCGAAAACGCCACCGTCGCGCTCGCGCAGGCGCTGGGTCCGAAACTGCGGGTCGTCGGCCTCGCGCCCGGCCTCACGCTGATTTCCGCCGGACAGACGCCCGCGTCGTTCGAGTCGGCGCATCGCGTGACGCCGCTCAACCGCGCATCGACGGTCGAGGACGTCGCGCAAGCCGCGTGCTATCTCGCGAACGCGCGCGGCGTGACCGGCACGACGCTCGTCGTCGACGGCGGCCAGCACCTCGTGCCGAGCCCGCGTGACGTGATGTACATGATCGGCGCGCGAAAGCCTTGAACCGCGCCTACTGAATATTGGAACCAACATGCTTGCCGCACTTTCGCATCCCCGGCTGACCGATTGCCGGCGGCTTTTTCTGCGCAACTACGAAGTGCGCATCAACATCGGTGTGCATGACTTCGAGAAGCGCGGCGAGCAACGCGTCGTGATCAACGTCGAGCTGTACGTGCCGCTCGCGCTGTCGACGCCCGTCGCGGACAAGCTGGCCGAAGTCGTCGACTACGACTTCATGCGATCGACCATCGCCGCGCGCGTGAAGCGCGGCCACATTCATTTGCAGGAAACGCTGTGCGACGACGTCGCCGCTGCCTTGCTCGCGCATCCGAACGTGCGCGCGGTGGCCGTATCGACGGAAAAGCCCGACGTCTATCCCGATTGCGACGCGGTCGGCGTCGAAGTCTTCCGCATCAAAGAGGAGCGAGCATGAACGCGCGCGACACGATGGAAGCCGCAGAGGCGCACAAGCCCGCGCGCGAAGCGCTCACGAAGCGTGAGCAGAAGGAAGCGTACGAGAACAACAAGCTGTTCAAGCGCATCGTGCGCCAGGTCGGGCAGGCGATCGGCGACTTCAACATGATCGAAGAAGGCGACAAGGTCATGGTGTGCCTGTCGGGCGGCAAGGACAGCTACGCGATGCTCGAAATCCTGATGCGCCTGCGCGAGCGCGCGCCGATCAACTTCGATATCGTCGCCGTCAATCTCGACCAGAAGCAGCCGGGCTTTCCGGAGCACGTGCTTCCGGAATACCTGAGCAAGCTCGATATTCCGTTCCACATCGAGAATCAGGACACGTACAGCATCGTCAAGCGGCTCGTGCCGGAAGGCAAGACCACGTGCTCGCTCTGTTCGCGACTGCGCCGCGGCATTCTGTACCGCGTCGCGGGCGAGCTCGGCGCGACCAAAATCGCGCTCGGCCATCATCGCGACGACATCCTGCAGACGCTGCTGCTCAACATGTTCTACGGCGGCAAGCTGAAGGGCATGCCGCCCAAGCTGCAATCCGACGACGGCAAAAACGTCGTGATCCGGCCGCTCGCTTACGTGAAGGAAGTCGATCTCGAGAAATACGCGGAACTGCGCGAATTCCCGATCATTCCGTGCAATCTGTGCGGCAGCCAGCCGAACCTGAAGCGCGCGGAAATGAAGGCGCTGGTCCGCGAATGGGACAAGCGTTTTCCGGGGCGCGTGGAGAACATGTTCAATGCCTTGTCGAACGTGGTGCCATCGCATCTGATGGACAGCAAACTGTTTCCGTTCGCCGGGCTGCGCGCGACGGGCGAGGCCGATCCGCAAGGCGATATCGCGTTCGACGAGGAACCGTGTGCAACCGAACCGTCAGGATCGTCCGGCGCGGTTTCAATTGTGCAGTTCGACGACCTGTAACCTTTATCCAATAAGGCGCAGCGTGGGTTTCGCCGCATTGCGCCAAAGAGCCGCATGATAAATTGGCGGCTCGTCATACCCTGCAAGGCTCCAGCGATGAACATCGTGATTCTGGCTGCCGGCATGGGCAAGCGCATGCGCTCCGCCCTGCCGAAAGTACTCCACTCACTGGCGGGCAAGCCATTGCTCGCGCACGTCATCGACACGGCCCGGACGCTGTCGCCGACGCGTCTCGTGGTCGTCGTCGGGCACGGCGCGGACAAGGTTCGCGAAGCCGTCGGCGCGCCGGACGTTCAGTTCGCGCTGCAAGACAGGCAACTCGGCACGGGGCATGCCGTGCAGCAGGCGCTGCCGCTGCTCGATCCCTCGGTTCCGACGCTCGTGCTGTACGGCGACGTGCCCCTCACGCGCGCGAGCACGCTCGAGCGCCTGATCGATGCCGCGGGCGCCGAGCGCTACGGCGTCCTCACGGTCAGCGTGAGCGATCCGACCGGCTACGGGCGCATCGTGCGCGACGCGGGCGGCAAGGTGCGGAAGATCGTCGAGCAGAAGGACGCGAGCGAGGACGAGCGGCGCATCGCGGAAATCAACACCGGCATCGTCATCACGCCGACGCGCACGCTCGAAACATGGCTCGCGTCGCTGAAGAACAACAACGCGCAGGGCGAGTTCTATCTGACGGACGTCGTCGAGCGCGCGATCGAAGCGGGTGTCGAAGTCGTCACCGCGCAGCCGGATGCCGAATGGGAAACGCTCGGCGTGAACAGCAAGATTCAGCTCGCCGAGCTGGAACGCATCCATCAGCGCAACGTCGCGACCGCGTTGCTCGATGCCGGCGTGACGCTGATGGACCCCGCGCGCATCGACGTGCGCGGCACGCTCGAATGCGGCGCGGATGTGTCGATCGACGTGAACTGCGTGTTCGAGGGGCGCGTGACGCTCGCCGACAACGTGACGATCGGTCCGAACTGCGTGATCCGCGATGCGAAGATCGGCGCGGGCACGCGCGTCGATGCGTACACGCATATCGAAGGCGGCACGACCGGCGCGAACGTCGTGCTCGGTCCGTACGCGCGGTTGCGTCCGGGCGCGACGCTCGGCGATGAGGCGCACGTCGGCAACTTCGTCGAAGTGAAGAACGCGGTGCTCGGGCACGGCTCGAAGGCGAACCATCTCAGCTATGTCGGCGATTCGGATATCGGCGCGCGCGTGAACATCGGCGCGGGCACGATCACCTGCAATTACGACGGCGCGAACAAGCATCGCACCGTGATCGAAGACGACGTGTTCGTCGGTTCGGATACGCAACTGGTCGCGCCGGTGCGCGTGGGCCGCGGCGTGACGATCGCGGCGGGCACGACGGTGTGGAAGGACGTCGGGGAAGGTGAGCTGGTGCTCAACGAGAAGACGCAGGTGAGCAAGACGGGCTACAAGCGCCCGGTGAAGAAGAAGTCGTAAGGCTGTCGAGAGATTCAGCCCAACGTGCGGCGCTTCGTGCACCGCGCTTTCGAATGCAAGTTTCAAAGGAAGAACGTCCATGTGCGGAATTGTCGGCGCGGTAGCGCAACGTAACATCGTCTCGGTGCTGGTCGAGGGTCTGCGCCGGCTCGAATATCGCGGCTACGACTCGTGCGGCGTGGCCGTTCTGAGCAACGGCGAGCCGCGCCGCGCGCGCAGCGTCGCGCGCGTATCCGATCTCGACGCGCAAGTGCGCGACACGAATCTCGGCGGCATGACCGGCATCGCCCACACGCGCTGGGCCACGCACGGCGCGCCCGTCACCGACAACGCGCACCCGATTTTCTCGCGCGATACCGTTGCGCTCGTGCACAACGGCATCATCGAGAACTACGAGTCGCTGCGTGAAATGCTGAAAGGCAAGGGCTACGAGTTCGTGTCGCAGACGGACACGGAAGTCATCGCGCATCTGATTCACAGCATGTACCGCGGCGATCTGTTCCAGACCGTGCGCGAAGCAGTGAAGCAGTTGCACGGCGCGTATGCGATCGCGGTGATGCACAGGAATCAGCCGCATACCGTCGTGGGCGCTCGCCAGGGGTCGCCGCTCGTGGTCGGCGTGGGCGAGGGCGAGAACTTCCTCGCGTCGGACGCGCTCGCGCTCGCCGGCAGTACGGACCGCTTCGCGTTCCTGGAAGAAGGCGACGTCGTGGAGATCAGTCTCGAAGGCGTGAAGATCGTCGATCGTGAAGGCGTGCCCGCCGAGCGCGAAGTGCGCGTGGTGACGGCATACGGCGGCGCGGTCGAGCTCGGCCCGTATCGCCACTTCATGCAGAAGGAAATCTTCGAGCAGCCGCGCGCGATCACCGACACGATTCCGCAAGCCGATGAATTCAGCCCGAGCCTTTTCGGCGATGCCGCGCGCGATGCGTTCTCGCAGGTCGACAGCATTCTGATTCTCGCGTGCGGCACGAGCTACTACTCGGGCGTGACGGCGAAATACTGGCTGGAATCGATCGCGAAGATTCCGACGCAGGTCGAGATCGCGAGCGAGTATCGCTATCGCGAGTCGGTGCCGAATCCGAAGGCGCTCGTCGTCGTGATCTCGCAATCGGGCGAAACCGCCGATACGCTGGCCGCGTTGAAGCACGCGCAGTCGCTCGGCCACAAGCACACGCTCGCGGTGTGCAACGTCGCGACGAGCGCGATGGTGCGCCAGACCGAACTCGCGTTCCTGACGCACGCGGGCACGGAGATCGGCGTGGCATCGACGAAGGCGTTCACGACGCAACTGGCCGCCTTGTTCGTGCTTGCGGTGACGCTCGCGAAGTTGCGCGGTCATGTGAACGCGAAGCAGGAAGCCGCGTACTTCACGCAATTGCGGCACTTGCCGGCGGCGCTGAACAGCGTGCTCGCGCTTGAGCCGCAAATCATCGCGTGGTCGGAAGAGTTCGCGCGCAAGGAAAATGCGCTGTTCCTCGGCCGCGGCTTGCACTATCCGATCGCGCTGGAAGGCGCGTTGAAGCTCAAGGAAATCTCGTATATCCACGCCGAGGCGTATCCCGCGGGCGAACTGAAGCACGGGCCGCTCGCGCTCGTGACCGAGGCCATGCCGGTCGTGACCGTCGCGCCGAACGACGCGCTGCTCGAGAAGCTGAAGTCGAACATGCAGGAAGTGCGCGCGCGCGGCGGCGAGCTGTACGTGTTCGCGGATGCCGATACGCGCATCGTCAGCGAGGACGGCATCCATGTGATCCGCATGCCGGAACACTACGGAGCGTTGTCGCCGATTTTGCACGTCGTGCCGTTGCAGTTGCTCGCGTATCACACGGCGTGTGCGCGCGGGACGGATGTCGACAAGCCGAGAAATCTGGCCAAGTCGGTGACGGTGGAGTAAAGCCGGCGAGCGTTGTTGTGTTGTGATCGTCCGGAGGGTCCGCGCATGTCGCGGACCTTTTTTATTTCCACGCGCCGACGGACGATTCGAGCAGAGAAACCTTCGACGTTGAACGCCGGTCGCGAGCCGCCGCTCTGTGGACAACCTTGTGGGCACGCCGATGTATTTACTGTTGGCGCTTTCTGAACAACTCGGCGTTCATCGCCAGGACGCGAAAGTTGTCCCGGCTTCAATTCGAAACCAGACGCGCCATACCGGACTTATTGGTTGCGTAAACCTCTGACGTAAAACACGCATCGCCGGTTATCCACTGATTTGCGGCGAGCTTGTTAACTACTACCACGTATACATACGAACTCTTTTGTTTACTTAGACAACGTGGCCGCATTGATCAAAACCGCGGCGCTCAATCGCCCCGCAAATCTTCAGGCCGCCGCTGCGCCATGCACATGCCTCAACCGTTCACGGCTGTTGCTCAAATGAATGCGCATCGCGGCGCGGGCATCGTCGGGGTCCTGACGCACGATCGCCTGATAGATCGCCTTGTGCTCGCTGAGCACGCTGCGCAAGCGCTCGATCTGATCCAGCTCCGCGATCTCCGCCTTGCCCAATCGCGTGCGCGGACTGACGCCGCGTCCCATCTGACTGAGCACGTCATAGAAATAGCGATTGCCGCTCGCCCGCGCGATCTGCAAGTGAAACTCGACGTCATGTTGCAACACATCCGTGCTCCCGCTCGCCAGTTGCTCCTCGAAGCGCTTGAGCGCCGCGGCAATCTGCTTGAGATGCCCATCCGTGCGCCGGCCGGCGGCGAGCGCGGCGGCCGCGCCTTCCAGATCGATGCGAAATTCGATGATCGCCATGATGTCGAGCAGGTTCGACAGATCCGCGTCCGCCAGACGCACTGACTGACGCTCCTCCGGCGCCCGAATGAACGTGCCGACACCGTGCCGCGTTTCCACCACGTTCGCCGCTTGCAGACGCGACACCGCCTCGCGCACGACCGAGCGGCTCACCGACAGCCGTTTCATCAGTTCGACTTCTGTCGGGATCTTGTCGCCGGGACGCAGAACGCCGCGTTCGATATCCTCGAACAAGGTGGCGAAGACTTTATCGGTGAGACTGGCCATGGCGATTCGTGACTGACAGGGTGTTGTGAGTGGATCGGCGGTCATGCTTGTTGTCGGACGACCTCGAGTCGCTTAGGATCGGTGAAGCAGCACGGACCGCGAGGCAACCCGATACAGATGTCCGACAACGCATCTTCCTGCCGATGGATAGTTTCGTCAATTCGGCGAGCCGCGCTCACGGACGGCGTCTAGATATAAGACATCACATAAGATAGCGCTGACAATTATCAGAGAAAATGTCATAAAATCAACGAAATCAGGGTTTACGCCGCTGTCGTTTGATGTCGGTCTGGCGGTACTCTGTGTTAAGACGTCTGATAACTAAGCGCCTCGGACGTGCCGGTTTCCAACCAGATCGCTGTCATCACAGGGAGGCAACATGCCGTCTTCGTCACCGTATCAGCCGCTGCCCAATACATTCCGAACGTCGCTGCGCGAGCGCAAGCGGCTGATCGGCTGCTGGATGTCGCTCGCGAGCCCGATCGTCACCGAGCTCGTCGGCGTGATCGGCTTCGACTGGATGCTGCTCGACGCGGAGCACGCGCCGAACGACGCGCTCACGCTCATCCCGCAGTTGATGGCGCTGAAAGACAGCCCGAGCGCGCCCGTCGTGCGACCGCAGGCGAACGATCCCGTCGTGATCAAGAAGCTGCTCGATAGCGGCTTCGTCAATTTCCTGATTCCGTTTGTCGACAGCGCCGCCGACGCCGAGCGCGCCGTCGCCGCGACGCGTTATCCTCCTCTGGGCATCCGCGGCGTGTCGGTCGGGCATCGCGGCAATCGCTATGGCACGGTTCCGAATTACTTCCAGGTCGCGAACGACAATATCAGCGTGTCGGTGCAGATCGAAAGCCGCGCGGCGGTCGAGGCGATCGACGAAATCATCGCGGTCGACGGCGTCGATGCGCTCTTCGTCGGCCCGTCGGATCTCGCCGCCGCGTACGGACACCTCGGCAACGCGAACCATCCAGAGGTGCAGGCGGTCATCGCACATGTATTCGAACGCGCGCACGCGGCGGGCAAGTCGAGCGGCATTCTCGCGCCCGTGCAGGAAGACGCCGAGCGCTATCTGGCGATGGGCGGCACGCTCGTCGCCGTAGGCGCCGACCTCGGCATGCTCAGGAACGCCGCGCAGGCCGTCAGACAACACTTCATCCCCGAGTAAGCGCGACACGCGTCACGCGACCGGGCCGACACCGAAAATCGACATCAAGGAGCGATTCATGCAAAAGGCAGGCTTCATCGGACTGGGCATCATGGGCAATCCCATGGCGGCCAATCTTCTCAAGAACGGCGTTCAGCTCGCGGCTTTCACGCGCAGCGGCGTGTCCGCGGAGCTCACCGGCGCGGGCGCCACGGCATGCGATTCGCCCGCGGCCGTCGCCGAGAAGGCCGAAGTCATCTTCATCATGGTGCCGGACACGCCTGACGTCGAAAGAGTGCTGTTCGGCGAGAACGGTGTCGCGAGCAAGCTGAAGAGCGGGCAGATCGTGGTGGACATGAGCTCCATTTCGCCGATCGCCACGCGCGAGTTCGCGGCGAAGGTGCGCGAGAAGGGCGCGGACTATCTCGACGCGCCCGTCTCCGGCGGCGAAGTCGGCGCGAAGGCGGCGTCGCTCACGATCATGGTCGGCGGCGCGCAGGCCACCTTCGACAAGGTCAAGCCGCTCTTCGACATGATGGGCAAGAACATCTCGCTGATCGGCGAAGTGGGCGCGGGGCAGGTATGCAAGGTCGCCAATCAGGTGATCGTCGCGGCGACCATCGAAGCGGTCGGCGAGGCGCTGCTGCTCGCGTCGAAGGCCGGCGTCGACGCCGAGAAAGTCCGCACGGCGCTAATGGGCGGCTTCGCGTCGTCGCGCATCCTCGAAGTGCATGGCGAGCGCATGACCAAGCGCACGTTCAATCCGGGCTTTCGCATCGAACTGCACCAGAAAGATTTGAATCTCGCGCTCGCGACCGCGCAGGCGCTCGGCGTCGCGCTGCCGAACACATCGACTTGCATGCAGCTCTTCAACGCGTGCGCCGCGCACGGCGGCAAGGCGTGGGATCACTCGGGCATGGTGCGCGCGCTCGAGATCATGGCGAATCACGAGATCGGTCAGGAAGCGAAGTAACGGCCGATCCTCAGACAGGACAACAAAGCCGGCGCGAGCCGGCTTTGTCGTTTCCGAACCTCGCCGCGAAGTCATCAGACGTCTCGGTTTGATAGATGGGCAGAGCCGTCGCGGCAGACAAAAAAAGCGCGATATCATTGATATATAAGCGATTTGTGATCAAAGGGTAAACGCGCGATTGGCTATTTCGGACGGCGGGCATACAATGTCATCAGACAACGCACCACCATCTGAGGATCACGCTCATGTCGACGAATGCAGTCAAACCGAACGCCACCCCGAAAGTCACCGAATTGCGCGTCGTGCCGGTCGCGGGCCGCGACAGCATGCTCATGAATCTGTCCGGCGCGCACGGCCCTTTCTTCACGCGCAATCTCGTGATCCTGACGGACAGCGCGGGCAACACGGGCGTCGGCGAGGTGCCGGGCGGCGAGAACATCCGCAAGACCATCGACGACGCGCGTTCGCTCGTCGTCGGTCAGTCGATCGGCAATCTGCATTCGGTGCTGAATCAGGTCCGCACGAAGTTCGCCGATCGCGACGCGGGCGGCCGCGGCCTGCAGACCTTCGATCTGCGCACGACGATCCACGCCGTCACTGCGCTCGAAGCGGCGCTGCTCGATCTGCTCGGCAAGCATCTCGGCGTGCCCGTCGCGGCCTTGCTCGGAGAAGGCCAGCAGCGCGATGAAGTCGAAATGCTCGGCTATCTGTTCTACGTCGGCGACCGCAACAAGACGGATCTGCCGTACGCATCCGGCGCGGATGGCAAGGACGACTGGGAGCGCGTGCGCACCGAAGTCGCGCTGACGCCCGAAGCGGTCGTACGCCTCGCCGAAGCCGCGCAGGCGCGCTACGGCTTCAACGATTTCAAGCTCAAGGGCGGCGTGCTCGCGGGCGATGCCGAAATCGAAGCCGTCACCGCGCTCGCCGAGCGTTTCCCGGATGCGCGCGTGACGCTCGATCCGAACGGCGCGTGGTCATTGGCCGAAGCGATCCGCCTGTGCCGCGACAAACACGACGTGCTGGCCTACGCGGAAGATCCGTGCGGCGCGGAAAATGGCTATTCGGGCCGCGAAGTGATGGCCGAATTCCGCCGCGCCACCGGCCTGCCGACGGCCACCAACATGATTGCGACCGACTGGCGCCAGATGGGCCACGCGATCCAGTTGCAATCGGTCGATATTCCGCTCGCCGATCCGCATTTCTGGACGATGCAGGGTTCGGTGCGCGTCGCGCAGATGTGCAACGACTGGGGCCTCACGTGGGGCTCGCATTCGAACAATCACTTCGACGTGTCGCTCGCGATGTTCACGCACGTCGCCGCTGCCGCGCCGGGCAAGATCACCGCAATCGACACGCACTGGATCTGGCAGGACGGCCAGCATCTGACGCGCGATCCGCTCAAGATCGTCGGCGGCAAGGTGAAGGTGCCGGAGACGCCGGGCCTGGGCGTCGAACTGGATATGGACGAAGTGGAGAAGGCGCACGCGCTGTATCAGCAGCACGGCCTCGGCGCGCGCGATGACGGCGTCGCGATGCAATTCCTGATTCCGAACTGGAAGTTCGACAACAAGAAGCCCTGTCTCGTGCGCTGAGACGTTTCTAGCTTTTCAAACGTTCGATGAGCGCGATGCCCGCCGCGGGATTGCGCTCCTTGAACCCGCTGATGACGTAGAGAAACACGTCGCGCGAAGCGGCCTTCGGCGCAGCACGGCCGAAGGTCTGCAAGTCGTCCGGCGAGCCGCCCGCCGCCCACGTTTTCGCGCGCGCGGCCCAGCGATCGAGCCCAGCTTTCGCATAGCCCTTCGCCTGCTTTTCGGTCGTGCCCATGATGCGGGCATAGACGAAAGGCGCGGTCACATCCGCGATTTGCGGATACTTCGAATCCCCGGCGATCACGACCGCGACGCGATATTTTCGTGCGAGCGCGACGAACGCCGCATCGCAAAAACTCTCGTGCCGCACTTCGATCGCGTGACGAATCGCGCGTCCTTCGACCTTCGCGGGCAGCAGTTCGAGAAAGCGCTCGAAGTCGTCGGGATCGAACTTCTTGGTCGGCGCGAATTGCCAGTTGATCGGACCGAGCTTGTCCTTGAGCTCGAGCACGCCGCTGCCGAAAAACCGCTCGATCGTATCGCCCGCTTCGGCGAGTACACGGCGATTCGTCGCGTAGCGCGGCGCTTTCAGCGAGAACACGAAATCAATGGGTGTCTCGTCATGCCACTTGATGAACGTCGCGGGCTTCTGCGAGCCGTAAAACGTGCCGTTCACTTCGATGGAGGTCAGCGCGCGGCTCGCATATTCGAGTTCGCGCTTCTGCGCGAGACCTTCGGGATAGAACGTGCCGCGCCAGGGCTCGAACGTCCATCCGCCGATGCCGACACGAATGCGCGCGCTCTTCGCTCCGGAGGTGGCCATCGCAGCGCTACTTGCGGCCGACGAGGTAGCTCACGCCCTGCGGTCCGTACTGCTCCGCATGCTCGATGTTCGCGGCGAGATGGAAGACGTCGCCCAGGCGATAAGTATCCGAATCGCCGCCGATGCGGATCGTGACGTCGCCTTCGAGGATCAGCGCCTTGGCTTCGAACGGATGCGTGTGGATATCGAGTGAACCGTGCGGCTCGCGCGTCACCGTGACGACTTCGTCGAAACCTTCGCTGGAAAGAATTGCGAGAAATTCGTCGCGGTGCATGTCGGACGTTGTCGTGGAATGTCGTGGAAGAGGGCAAGCGCGTCCGCGCTCATCGTGCGGACGCGCCGGGTCATGCACTTTCGCTATTACAGTCGAACCGGCTTCGTCGCCCGCTCAGTTGCCGAAGAAGATGTTGCATTGCGGCCCGCGCGTGCAGGGCGTGGAGGCCGTGCCGCCCATCGTCGTCGCGCCCGCAGCGCCGCGCGTCATCGGAGAGCCGCCGTAGGACATGTCGGTGGACTGGCTCTGCATGGCGCTCTGGGCAGGCGCGCCGGGATCGGTCCAGGTATCGGCGGTGGCCTGTCCCGGCACCTGCGCGGTGCGATAGTAGGTCTGCTGAGCCGAGGCAAGACCCGCCGTAACGAGTAGCGAGGCGGCGAGCGCCGCCATGGCGATACGTGATTTCATGTTGACTCCTTGATCGGAAGGCGCGCTCGCGTGAACGCCGCGTAACGCTGTTCGCTGATTCGGATCGAGTTTCCGCACGGAACGTGCCACGTAGTTGCCTGTGCCATGAGTGGCGCGCCGGCCGGACGGACATCGGCGCCGGTTTCCGCCGTGGCTGCGTGTGCCGCGCCGGTTTGCCGAACTTGTTCGAATGCGATTCGCGCACGGCATCTCGCCGATGCGATGCAGACGGAGCGCCGGTGCGCTTGCCGGCGAATGGGACCCGCGGGTCCGCAGAAGACGCATGCCGCGCTGCACACTTCGTTATAGGCCGTGGATGTTCGAATGAACAGCACATTTGAACGTGTATCGCGCATACGGTCGCGCGTGTGGCGCAAGGCTGTCGGTCGCGTCAGCGTGGCTTCGGTTCTAGAATGCGAGGCGTGCAATTCCGCTTCAATCCGCTCACTCACGAACGCAGGGACATCGCGAACATGACCGTCACCATCTACCACAATCCGAAGTGCGGAACCTCGCGCAATACGCTCGCGCTGATCCGCAACGCTGGCATCGAGCCGACGGTGATCGAATACCTGACGCATCCGCCGAGCCGCGAGACGCTCGTCGCGCTGATCGCGCGGGCGGGTATTTCGGTCCGCGAGGCGCTGCGCGAAAAAGGCACGCCCTACGCCGAGCTCGGCCTCGACGATCCAGGCCTCACCGACGATCAACTCGTCGACGCGATGCTCGCGCATCCGATCCTGATCAATCGTCCGTTCGTCGACACGCCGAAGGGCGCGCGTCTGTGCCGTCCGTCGGAGCTCGTGCTCGATATCCTGCCCGAAGCGCAGAAAGGACCGTTCACGAAAGAGGACGGCGAAGTCGTCATCGATTCGTCCGGGAAGCGCGTGCGCTAACGCACCTTTGCTTTGGCTGACTGTTACCTGACGTTACCTTTCTGGCAGACCCGTTGCACCTGTATCCGGCATCGCTTTTTAGACTGCACTCACTCACAGAGCACTCGGTGCAAGGAGAAAGCGACATGAAGAAGAAACTTCTCGGGACGGCTATCGGGCTGGCGGGGATCGCGGCACTTGCAATATCGGCGACGGCGAATGCGCACGTCGATGTGGCCGTGGGCGTCGGCGTGCCGGTGTACGCCCAGCCCGCGGTGCCGGTGGGCTATTACGGATACGGCTACGGCGATCGCGACGAGCGCTGGCGTGAGCGCGAATGGCGCCGTCACGAGTGGCGCGAGCGCCGCTGGCATCATGAGATGCGCCGCGAGGAACGCTGGCGCGAGCGTCATGACTGGTAAATCGTAGAGAATCGCGCACTCGAACGCGGCGGGCCGAAAGGCTGCGCCGCGTTTTCTCGTGTGCGTCATGCGACGCCATGCCGCATATCGACTGGTTCAAGCCGCGCGCTTTCGTGCCGTAAACACGTGGGTGATGTCGGATACTCGTGCCTCTGTCGCCGCGAATCCCTTTCAGCGAATCATCTCGCTGCGCCGCGCAGTTCGAACGCGTCGGATAACCGGCGTCGTCTTCCTCGAGCACGAGCGATATTCCGCCCACTTTCAGCGATGTTCAGTCCCGTCAGCATTCTCGCCGTTACCGCGCTATCGAGCATTCTCTCGATACTGGTGCTGATTTCGCTGCTCTCGCACGCGATCGGCGGCGTGCCGCGCTGGCTTTGGGCGAATGTGCTGGCAATCGTTTCGCTCGTGCTTTTCGCCGTGCAGAACGTGGCCCCGGCGTGGCTCGGCATCGTCGTGGCGAATCAGTTGCTCGCCACGACGATTCTGCTCATCTACGAAGGCTGCAACGAATTCTTCGACGTGCCCATGCGTCCCGCGCAGCGCTGGACCGGCTGGCTGATGTGGCTCGGCGTGATGGCGGGCATCGTGTACTTCACCTATGTCGTGCCCGATGTGAACATGCGCGTGGTGATCGTGTCCGCGTTTCATGCGGCGTGCGATGTCGCGATCGCCGGGCGCGTGCTGATCGAGCGTCCGAAGGAACGGCCGCGCTATAACTATCTGTTCGTCGCCGGTGCGGCGGCGCTCGGCGCGCTCGGCCATACGGTGCGTGGCGCGATCTATGTCGTGAAGCCGCCCGCGCAAACGGCGCTGCTGCAGCCGGGCGTGATGCAGATCACGTTTCTCGCGCTCGGCATTCTCGTGCTGCCGTCGCTGTGCATCGGTCTCGTGATGATGGCGCACGACCGGCTCGCGCAGCGGCTCGAACGCCTTGCGCGCTTCGACGATCTCACCGGTGCGCTTTCGCGCAAGGCGCTCCTGGCCAGCGCGGCCGAACGTCTCGCGCGAGCGCCTCGCGAAGGCCAGCGCGAGTATGTCGCGGTCGTCGACGTCGACCATTTCAAGAGCGTGAACGATCGCTACGGCCACGCGGCGGGCGACGACGTGCTGCGTCATTTCGCGTCGATCGTGCGAGCGCGCATTCGGGAA
Organism: Caballeronia sp. J97; assembly: GCF_905220305.1. Classification (NCBI taxonomy): domain Bacteria; kingdom Pseudomonadati; phylum Pseudomonadota; class Betaproteobacteria; order Burkholderiales; family Burkholderiaceae; genus Caballeronia; species Caballeronia sp. J97. The sequence continues at coordinate 84,984 of NZ_CAJMZL010000024.1, forward strand.
AGCGATGCGTTCGGGCGCATCGGCGGCGAAGAGTTTTGTCTTTTCTGCACGGCCGAGCGCATCGACGAAGTCACCGCGCTCGTCGAGCGTCTGCGCAAGACGGTCGAGGCGTCCCCGTGCGCCGTGCCCGGCGGCGTGCTGCATTACACCTTCAGCGCGGGTATCGCCGTGTGGGACGGACGCGAGCCGCTGGCGTCGCTGATGGCGCGCGCCGACGGACTGCTCTATGCCGCGAAGGTCGCGGGCCGCAATCGCGTGAAGGCGCCCGCCGCGGACGCAGTCGTCTAGGCTTCCTCGACGTCGCCGTACTTCCGGCGCTCGTCTTCGGGCTTGCTCATCCAGCGCCGCAACAGGTGTTTTTCGACGGTGCGCCCGATCGTGAGCAACGCGATCATCAGGATCATCGCGATGAACGCGACGCTCCACACACCCAGACCGCAGACGATGCCGACGGCCGCTGTCACCCAGATCGAGGCCGCCGTGGTCAGCCCGCGCACGCGGTTTTCGCGCGGATTCTGCAGGATCACGCCCGCGCCGAGAAAGCCGACGCCCGTCACGATGCCCTGCACGACGCGCGACACGTCGGCGTCGTTCGAGAGCGTCATCGAGAAGCCTTGCGCGCACATCGTCGCGATGCACGCGCCGAGCGACACGAGCCCCAGCGTTTTCATGCCGGTGGGTTTGCCGTGCAGATCGCGATCGATGCCGATGATGCAGCCGATCAGCATCGCGGTCAGCATGCGCAACACGGCGTCGACGAGAATGGGATAGGGAAGCATCGCGTGTCGGGAAGGTGATCGTGAGCGAGACCATCTTCGCACGAGGCGCGGGCACGCGCGCAATTTTGGCGCGCTAACGTGCCGGTTCCGGTCCATATCGAACGCACAACGGGGAGACGAAGTGAGCCAGCTGCCGAAATTCACGATGGTCGATGCCGCGCCGACGCCCGTCGGTCCTTTCTCGCACGCGGCCGAAGCCGACGGCTGGGTGTTTCTCACCGGCCAGATGCCAACCGACCCGAACGACGACGGCGCGCCGCTGCCCGAAGGCGTCGCGGCGCAGACGCGTCGCGTGATGGACAACCTGATTCTCGTGCTGAGCGGCGTCGGCCTGACGCTCGACAACGTGGTCAGCGCGCGCATCTTCCTGACCGAGTTCAAGCGCGACTACGACGCGATGAACGCGGTGTATCGCGCGTACTTTCTGCCGAAGCCGCTGCCGGCGCGCACGTGCGTCGGCGTGACCGGGCTTGCGCGCGATGCGCTCGTGGAGATCGATTTCATCGCCAGACGCCCCTGAGCGCGCTCATTTGCGCTTCGACGCATCGATCTGGCGGAAAGTGAGATTGATGCGCTCGCCGCGCGCCCCCGGCTCCTTCGGCACGCGATGCACCCATTCGAGTTGCGTGCGCCCGCGCATCACGAGCAGGCTTCCGTGCGTGAGCGCGAGCGTGTGCGTCGCATGCGTGCGCGCGTGCCGGAACTCGAACGTCCGCGTCGCGCCGAGACTCACCGATGCGATCACCGGCTCCGGCCCGAGTTCGCGTTCCTTGTCCGCATGCCAGCCCATGCTGTCGAGCCCGCTGCGATAGCGGTTCAGCAGCACGCTGTTGAAGCGCGCGTTGCAGGCGGCCTCGGCACGCTCGCGCAGTTGCGCGACGGCGGGCGTCCACGGCTGCGGCACGTTGCGAATGCCCGAATAGACATAGACCGCGTCCGGCTCGCCTTGCCACGCGGTCAGGCGCGGCAACGGCACGCGGCCGCCGGGCGTGGTCATCGTGTCCTGTTGCCAGCCGACTTCCGCGATCAGCGCGCCCATCAGATCGGAGCCTTCGTCGGCGCCGATCCAGTCCGGATGCCACACGATGTCGGGCTTGGGGATGTCGTCGAAGAGATCGAACATGGCGGTGACGCGGGAACGGCGGCGGATGAAACATTCACGATAGCAGAGCCGTCGCGCGCTGTGATTGCTGGCTCATTCGCTTGAGCGCCGGGACGCTGTGCTACATTCCCCGAGTCATCTCAATAACGTCGTGCGAGGGTCGGAACACCTGTTTCGCGCGGCGACGACTCACGGGGAATCGCATGAACATCACCGCCGAAGCAAGCGGCGGCGCGGCGCAGGGCCGCCGCATCCTGCTCGTCGACGACAGCGTCGATGCGGCGCTTGCCATGTCGATGCTGCTCGAAGCGCTCGGCCATGAAGTGCGCACCGAGCATGACGGCCCGCGCGCGCTCGCATCGATCGACCATTTCAAACCGGACGTGGTCGTGCTCGATATCGGATTGCCGGGCATGAGCGGGTTCGATGTCGCGCGCGAAATGCGCAAGCGCGAGGCGACCCGAAGCGCGCTGCTGCTCGCATTGACCGGCTGGGGCAGCGACGCCGATCGTCAGAGCGCGCGCGACGCTGGCTTCGATCATCATCTGACGAAGCCCGTCACCATCGCCGATCTGGAAGCACTGCTCGCGGGACCGCGAGCGTAAGTCTTTTCTATTCCACGCGCAGCCGCGCCATGTACGGCAGGTGGTCGGACAGCCACGCGGTGTCCTGCGTCGGAACAAGCCATTCGACGGGCCTGAGGCCGCGCACGAACATCTTGTCGAGCGCGAGCGCCGGTGAGAACGCCGGGAACGTGCGGCCCGATTCGCCGAGCATCGTCGCGACTTCGCTCATGCCGAGCTCGCCGAACAGCGGCACGGAGTCGTTGCGCCAGTCGTTGAAATCGCCCGCGAGCATGAGCGGGCCTTCAGGCGCTTCTTTCGCGATCCAGTGCGCGATCCAGTTCATCTGACGCAGCCGCGCCTGACGCGTGAGCGCGAGATGCGCGCAGAGCAAGGTGATCGCCTGGCCGGCGAAGGTCGCCCGCGCGACCAGCAAGCCGCGCTTTTCGAAGCGATGCGCCGAGATGTCCCAGCGCCCGGAGAGATCGAGCGGATGCGGCGAAAGAATGGCGTTGCCATGCCGCCACGATGGTTTGAACACGTTCGGCCCGAGCGCGATCTGCAATTCGAGCGCCGTGGCGATTTCGGTCGCCTGGCAATGCCAGACATCGTCGAGCGGAGCATTGAGCGGATTGCCGAAGCCGCTCGCGAGCACGGGCTGCGGCATGCGCCGCGCCATCGCTTCCTGAAGAAAGTAGACATCGGCGTTGGTGGTCTGAACCCACCGCTGCATCGCGTTCCACGCCCGCAAGCCGAGCGGCGAGCGGCCCTTGTGGAGATTCCAGCTGACCGCCGTGAAATCCGGCGTGGCCGAATGAGCGGACGGGCCTGGCGGAAGATGTTCTGGGTTTCGCATGCGTTGTTTGTCTTGAGCGGCGGCCTCTCGAGGCTATCTCACCGCGGTTGTCATTGCGCCGCCGTCGACGAGCCCAGGCTCGCGCGCACCCGATAGGCGAGCGACGGATTGCTGTCGACGATCTGCCATTGTCCCCATTCGCCCGGCTTGAGAGCGAGCCCCGGATGCGATCCGCTTACCTGGCGCGGCACCGGCGGCAGCTTGCAGCCGGACGGCGAAACGCGCGTGCTGTCGTCCTGCAAGGTTTCCTGCGCGTCGATGGCGAGCGTGATGTCGTCGGCGCTCGCGTGCGTCGGCGAAATGGTGATCGTGCGCTGCAGGTCGATGTCGCCCGCTGCCTGATCCGCGCAACCGACGCGATTTTGCACCTTGTTGTGATGCGTGTCGGTGCGCGCCTGACCGACGTTCGTCGTGCCCGAGAACGAATCGATCTGCTGGCCGTCGCGCACGACCTGCAACTCCCAGTTGACCGGCTGCGACGCCGTGGTTTGCGCGTGCGCGCCGAACGCGGCAAGGCCGGCGCCCGTCACGAGCGCGGCGTTCAGAAAGACGGTGCGTATCGTTTTATGCATTGAAAGCGACTCCTGCGCGCGGAGAGTTCGGATGGCGGCGCGCCGTGCGCGGCCGCGGGATCGGCGTTCCTCGGCGACTTCCTTGTGACACGGCGGCGCGGACCCGGTTCAGCCGACTCGCGAAACACACTATTGTGAGAGAGAGCAGATTTCGAACCCGCTGCCGCGCCGATCACGACGATGATACTAGCGCGCGCCGATCGCGGTCTCGTCGCTGGAAACGGGGTCCCAATTAGCAGCACACGCGTTCGACTGCTCGCTTGCACGCGGTTTTGGCGTCGATACACTGAACTCGTCGACCATAAAAAATGACGGGGTGTGACATGACGACAGCCGTGGTCAAACAGGAACTCGCGGTGGCATCGTTCAGCAAGGTCTACAGTCTCGACGACGTGGAAACCGCGCTCAACGACCTGTCCGAAGGCGCGAGCGACGCCTTGCGCGCCACCTACGAAAAAATGCTCAAGGTGGGCAATCTGCGCTTTTGCGTGAAGCCGAACCGCATGCCGTCGGTCGACGACCTGGCCGCCGATCTGCCGAACTTCGAGGAGCCGCTCGCCGATATCCGCAAGCAGATCGCACTGTGTCTCGAAACCGACGATCGCCTCGAACTCATGCCGATGCTGCTGCTCGGCGAGCCGGGCATCGGCAAGACGCATTTCGCGAAGCAGCTGGCGCGGCTGCTCGGCACGTCGAATCACTACGTCGCGATGAGCTCGCTCACGGCGGGCTGGATTCTGTCGGGCGCGTCGTCGCAATGGCGCAACGCGAAGCCCGGCAAGGTTTTCGACGCGCTCGTGAACGGCAGCTACGCGAATCCCGTCATCACCGTCGATGAAATCGACAAGGCCACCGGCGACGCGCAGTACGATCCGCTCGGCGCGCTCTATGCGCTGCTGGAGCACGACACGGCGCAGACTTTCGTCGACGAATTCGCCGAGGTGCCGATCAACGCGGGCAATGTCGTCTGGATCGCGACGGCCAACGATGCGCGCGCGATTCCCGAGCCGCTCGTCAATCGCATGAACGTCTACGAGATCCCGGCGCCGGACCGCGACGGTGCGCGGCGCATCGCGCAGTCGATTTACGCCGAAATCCGCAATGCTCACGCATGGGGCGCGCGTTTTCCGGAAACGCTCGGCGACGCGCCGCTCGACGCGCTGACGCAGGCGTCGCCGCGCGGCATGCGGCGCGCGATGCTCAACGCGTTCGGCAACGCGCGGATCGACGGAAGGCATCATGTGGAGGCGCGCGACATCCAGATCGACCGCAATTCGCGCAAAAAGGCGATCGGTTTCTGAAGCGCGCAATTTTGGAATTTGCCAAAAAGGCCGCCAAAACCTGTCATTTTTGACATCTGGCGGCCAGATTCTTGCCTTTTTCTGAATTGAACCGGAAAACGATGCAATCGACGTGTGTTTGTTGTGTATCGCGCAATAGTCCCGAACGTAAAATAGTTGGGACAACTCTGCCGCGGAAAAAGAAATGGATCGGATCGAGTGTGTGGTAATCGGAGCGGGCGCCGTCGGACTGGCGATCGCCCGCGCCCTGGCCAAGCGCGGACGCGAGGTCATCGTGCTGGAATCGGGCGAGGGCATCGGCATCGGCACGAGCTCGCGCAACAGCGAGGTGATTCACGCGGGCATCTACTATCCGCGCGGATCGCTGAAGGCGGAGTTGTGCGTGCGCGGGCGTGACATGCTTTACGAGTTCTGTCAGGCGCACGGCGTGCCGCACCGCCAATGCGGGAAACTGCTCGTCGCGACGGCGCGCAATCAGGTGCCGCAACTGGCGGCGCTGGAGCAAAAGGGCATTGAGAATCGGGTGAAGGGGCTCGTGCGCCTCAGCGGCGCGCAGGCGGCGGAGATGGAGCCGCAGTTGCAGTGCGTCGAGGCGGTGTGGTCGCCGCTGACGGGCATCGTCGACAGTCATCAGTACATGCTCGCGCTGCAGGGCGAGGCCGAGAGCCATGGCGCGAATATCGTGTTCCATACGCCGGTCACGTCGATCGATGCGCGCGAGGGCTGCTTCATCGTCGAGACGGGCGGCGCATCGCCTGCGCGCTTCCGGGCTTCGTTTCTCATCAACAGCGCGGGGCTGCATGCGAACGAGATTGCGCGCGGCATCCGCGGACTGGACGATCGCCACGTGCCGCCGCTTTACTTCGCGAAGGGCAATTACTTCAGCGTGAGCGGGCGCGCGCCGTTCGAGCGGCTCATCTATCCGATGCCCAACGAAGCCGGCCTCGGCGTGCATCTGACGATCGACCTTGGCGGGCAGGCGAAATTCGGCCCGGACGTCGAATGGGTGCCGACGCTCAACTACGACGTCGATCCGCGCCGCGCCGATTCTTTCTATGCCGCGATCCGCGCCTATTGGCCGGGTTTGCCCGACGACGCGTTGCAGCCCGCCTATGCGGGCATCCGGCCGAAGCTGTCCGGCCCGGGCCAGGCGGCGGCGGACTTCGTGATTCAGGGCAAGTCCGCGCACGGCGTGCCCGGGCTTGTGAACCTGTTCGGCATCGAATCGCCGGGATTGACGGCATCGCTCGCGATCGCCGAACGCGTCGCCGACATGGCGCGCTGACTTACATGCGACTTTCCACCGTCCCTTATCTCTAACATTTGGCGTCGTCGACTCGCTTCCGGATTGTTATGCTCGGGTATCGCCGTCGCCAAGAACGGCGCTTGTCCCCCAATACAACATGGAGTGAGTCACCATGAAGACATCACGTCGCACGTTTCTCATCACGAGCGTGGGCGTCGCCTCGACGTTCGCGCTCGGATCGAAGGCCGCCTTTGCCGCCGACGCGCCGAAAGTCGCCGAAAGCGATCCGACCGCACAGGCACTCGGCTACAAGGAAGACGCGAGCAAGGTCGACAAGGCCAAGTTCGCGAAATACGCCGCCGGTCAGGACTGCGGCAACTGTCAGTTCTATCAGGGCAAGCCGACAGACGCCTACGCGCCGTGCCCGATGTTCAGCAACAAGCAGGTTGCATCGAAGGGCTGGTGCAGCGCGTATGTGAAGAAGGCATAAACGCGAGCGACGCCGTACGAAAGCGCGCCCGGCCGAAAGGCCCGGCGCGCTTTTCTTCGTTTGCAATTCGCTTGATCGGGAGAAAAACCATCTTTACACTCGCCAAGGCAAAAAGAGCCGCGCGTACGCATTTTTAGAGCGCGGACACCCAATGACCAAAGGGGATCGCATGCCAGGAAGAGCATTGAACGCGCGCGCCGTGACGGCGGCGGTCATCGGCAACGCGCTGGAGTGGTACGACTTCACCGTGTTCGGCTTCATGACGGTCGTCATCGCCCGTTTGTTCTTTCCGGGCAGCAGCGACTACTCGTCGATTCTTCTGACCACCGCGACCTTCGGCGTCGCGTTCGTGATGCGGCCCGTCGGCGGCATCGTGCTCGGTCTCTATGCGGATCGCGCGGGGCGCAAGGCCGCGCTGACGCTCGTCATCGGCTTGATGACGCTCGGCATTCTGCTGCTCGCGATAGCGCCGCCGTATTCGGCCATCGGCATCGGCGCGCCGCTCGTCATCGTGTTCGCGCGGCTGTTGCAGGGATTTTCCGCGGGCGGCGAGTTCGGCAGCTCGACCGCGCTGCTGATCGAAGCGGCGCCGTTCTCGAAGCGCGGCTTCTACGGCAGCTTCCAGATGGCGAGCCAGGCGGCGTCGCTGCTGCTCGGCGCGATCGTCGGCTCGGCGATTTCGCGCGGACTTTCGCCCGAAGCGCTCGATTCCTGGGGCTGGCGCGTGCCGTTCATCCTCGGTCTCGTGATCGGGCCGATCGGCCTGTATATCCGCCGCAACATGGCCGATACCGAAGCGTTCCTGCATGCGAAGAAGACCGCGCGCCGCGCGACGCTCGGCGAAGTGTTTCGCACGCATAGCCGCGAAGTGCTGTGCGGGCTCGGCTCGGTGATCGCGCTGACGGTGAGCGTGTATGTGCTGATCGCCTATCTGCCGACGTTCGCCGTCAAGCAACTGAAGCTGCCGTTCGGCCAGTCGTTCACGGCGCTGATCGTCGGCAATCTGCTGTTGACGGTGCTCTCGCCGATCACGGGCGCGTGGTCGGATCGCATCGGGCGCAAGGGACTGTCGCTGTGGTCGCTCGCGATCACGTTCGTCATCATCTATCCGCTGTTCGCGTGGCTCGCGGCAGAACCGAGCGTGATGCGGCTCATCGTCGTGCAGGCGCTGCTGTCGATTGCGTTGTCGGGCTACTATGGGCCGTTCGGCGCGCTCATCGCCGAGCTGTTTCCGGCGCACGTGCGCTCGACGGGGCTTTCCATCGCGTACAACATCGCGGTGATGATCTTCGGCGGCTTCGGGCAGTTCATCGTGACGTGGCTCATCCGCGTCACGGAATCGCAACTCGCACCTACTTTCTACGTGATGGGCGGGCTCGTGCTCTCGCTGATCGCGGTGGCGTGCATTCCCGCGACGCGTCACGCGGACGTCGACGAAGCACGCGACTTCTCCCGCTAGGCGGCAAGCAAATGAAAGTGATCGAAAGCGGCAAATTCACGGCCGAGCGCGCCTGGGGCGCGCTCGATATCTGCGTGATGAACGGCACGTCATGCCGTCTGCACTGGACCGACAAGCCGTACAAATGGCACGTGAACGACGGCGAGGAAGTATTTGCCGTGATGCAGGGCGAAGTGCGGATGCATGTGCGCGGCGACGACGGCGAACGCACGTTGACGCTGCGTGCGGGCGATATCTTCCATGCCCAGGCGGGCGACGAACATTTCGCGGAGCCGGTCGGCGAGGCGCGGATTCTGGTGATCGAGAAGGAAGGGAGCGTGTGACGGGCGCCTGGCTGTTCGGCTCGCTGGCGCGAAGGCGGCGGCGGCCGTGTAATCTGCCTGCCGCCGTGCGGTCAGTACGAGGGTGGAAAATGGTTAGGATGGTTGAATTAATCGAGCGGGATTATGCCGAAGTGCGGCAAAGCGGGCGATTGAGCGAGCGGGGGGCGATGCCGCTTCTGGATTCGGCGGGGCTGGTCGTGATTTCCACCGACTCGCCGAAGCGAATGGCGGTGCGTCTCGAAGAAGCGGATAAAGCAGGCCGGCTGATGGCGCGCGGACTGCTTGAGAACTGTTTTGTCCACGAGGTATCGGACGCCGACCTTCTCATTGTTCGCTGCCGCGCCTACTACGCGACAAATGACGCGACAGACGGCCGACGAGCTCAGCGCTCCAGCCCGGCCTTCACCAGCAATTCCGCCAGCGCTTCCGTCATCCCGCCTTCATGCGCTTCGGCGCGTTCCTTCAACTGCTTGACGAGCTTTTCATCGAGCTTGCACGCGAACGGCACGAGTCCTTTCGCCTGATCGAGCTTGCGCTGCTCGCGCCGGTCGACCTTCTGCGCGTCCGCGACGCCCGCGCGTCCGCGGCCGCCCTGCTTGAGGTCGTTGGCGAGTTTGAATGCCTTGTTCTGTTCCAGTTCGAATTTGTTCACGCGATGCTCCGGGGCGACGATTGATTGCAAGGCCCGTATTGTACGAAACTAGCGACCCGCCTCCGCCAGCGCATCGATGCGCGCCCGCATGCGCCGCCAGTGCGATCCTTCCCAGAACACGCGACGACATACGTCGCAGGTCGCGAAGCGTGCGTGCCGCTCGCGCACGCCATCGGGCACGCGGCCATCGATCTCGCCGGGCGCGGCGGGACGCAATGGCGCGTTGCACATCAGGCACAGACGGAACGCGCGCACGTGCGGCCCGAGATCGAAGCGTTCCGAGACCTCGCGGAACTGGTCGTCGGCTTGCAGCGTGCGCACATAGCAGCCGCGCAGCACGGTGCGGCGCTTGAGCAACTCGCGGTCGCGCGTGAGCACGATGCGCGACTCGTCCTGCGCGAGCTGCTCGATTTCATCGTCGGGGAAATTGTTGTCGTAGCGCGTGTCGAAGCCCGCGAGCCGCAGCAGTTGCGCGAGCCCGCCGAGATGGGCATCGGCGATGAAACGCAGACCACCGGCGTCGAGCGGCGGCCGCAGCAGCAGCGCGTCGCGCTCCATGCCGGCGGGCGCGTGACGCGCCGGATAGACCTCGATGAGATCGTCCGGCTCGATCTGCGCGTCGAAGCCGACGGCGCGCCCGGACTTCACGATCAGATCGACCTCCGTATGGGGCACGCCGAGCGCCTCGATCATATGCTTGGTCGACGAAGACTTCGCGCACGCGCACGCGAACGTGTGCCCGCGCAGGGATCGAGCGAGGAAATCGTTCAGTTCGCAATGGAAGTGAAAGTGCGCCTTGACCATGCAGCAGTATCGCATCGCCCGCCGCTGCGCGCTTTCCCTCGATGTGCTTTACTGGCGCTCGATCCGCGCGGCTTCCGGCGCGCGGCAAGTGCACAGGTAAAGGAGCACACGAGCATGGACATCGGATTCATCGGACTGGGGGAAATGGGCGGCGCGATGGCGGAGCGCGCGCTCAAGGCGGGCCACACGGTGCGGGTCTGGAACCGTTCGCGCGACAAGACACGCGCGCTCGCGGATCAGGGCGCGTCGGTGGTCGATACGCCCGAGCAGGCTTTCGCCGGCGACGCCGCGTTCTCCATGCTCGCCGACGACCACGCGCTGCGCACCGTGCTCGTCGATGGCGGTTTGCTCAAGCACGCGCCGAAGGGACTCGTGCACGTCAACATGGCAACGATCTCGGCGGCGCTCGCCGTCGAACTCGCCGAACTGCACGCGCAGCACGGCGTCGCGTATGTCGCCGCGCCGGTGCTCGGGCGGCCGGACGTCGCGGCGGCGGGCAAGCTCAACATTCTCGCGGCCGGCGCGAGCGACGCGATCGATCGCGTGCAGCCCGTGCTCGATGCGCTCGGTCAGAAAACCTGGCGCGTCGGCAGCGAACCGCAGCACGCGAACGTGCTCAAGCTCGCGGCGAATTTCATGCTGGCCGCGGCGATCGAGAGCTTCGGCGAGGCGGCGGCGCTCGTGAGCGGACACGGCATCGAATCGCAGACGCTGCTCGACGTCATCACGAACTCGCTGTTTCCAGGCCCGGTGTATCAGGGCTACGGAAAGATGATCGCCGAACGCCGCTACGAGCCCGCGCTCTTCAAGGCGCGTCTCGGACTGAAGGACGTGCGTCTCGCGATTGCCGCGGGCGATGCCGTCAACGTGCCGCTGCCGGTGGCGAGCGTCGTGCGCGACAACCTCGTCGATGCGCTCGCTCACGGCGACGGCGAGAAGGACTTCGCCGTGCTCGGTCAGGTGGCGGCGCGCCGCGCCGGTCGCTGATTCCATTTCCACGGTGTGGCCAACCCGCCGTTGTGCCCGGATCGGCCCGGACGGACGGCATAATGCGAATCCCGCTTTCTTCCACGCCACACCGCAATGAGCCTGCATCTCTGGTGGCTGTTCGTCGCCACTGTCTTCGTCGTTTCCGCTATTCCCGGTCCCAATATGCTGCTCGTCATGACGCACGGCGCGCGGCATGGACTCAGGCGCTCGACGGCGACCATGGCCGGTTGTCTCTCGGCGCTTGTCATCATGTTGTCGGTATCGGCGGCGGGGCTGGGTGTGTTTCTCGACGCGTGGCCGCGTCTGTTCGATACGCTGCGTCTGATCGGCGCGGCGTATCTCGTCTGGCTCGGCGTGAAAAGCTGGCGCGCGAAAGCGAGCGCGATCGATGTCCGCGACGATAGCGGCGCCGCGCATGCGTTCCGGCGCTTCACGCTTTTTCGCAACGGCTTTCTCGTCGCGAGCAGCAATCCGAAGGCGATTCTTTTCGCGGCCGCGCTGCTGCCGCAATTCATCGACGCCAGCCGGCCGGTCCTGCCGCAATTCGCGGTGCTCGTGTCGACATTTGCCGTCATCGAGGTGAGCTGGTACGCCGTGTACGCGGGACTCGGCGCGCGCATCGGCGACAAGCTGAAAAGCGCGAGCGTCGCGCAGGCATTCAACCGGCTGACGGGCGGCGTGTTCGTGGGTTTCGGCGCAATGATGGCGCTCGTGCGTCACTGAGACGGCAAACGTCTGCACGAACGGGTGCGTGACTTGCTAGTGGGGTGCAGTGCTTCATTCGCTTTCGAACATACTTGCGCAAGCGACGGGCGCATAGTCGCGCACGTCGCGGTTCGCGGCGAAACAAGAACAGTAAAAAAGGAGGCGCCTCATGCATTCGACGGGCCGACGCGCATCTTTGGCCGCGCTCCTGCCGCTCTGTTTCTGCGCCTTCGCGACGAGTTCCGCGCTCGCCGACGACACGCCGAGCCCCTGCGATGCGCTCAAGCGCATCGTCGCCGCCGCGCCGGATTTCTCATCGCTTTCCGCATTCGACGGCCGCGCGGTCGCGCTGCCCTACGGCGACGACGCGAAATGCGCCGCTTCGCAGACCAACTATCGCTGTACGTGGACGTCGCGCGGCGGTTCTGGCGGCGACGCGCTGCAGAGCGTCGCGGCGGATATCGCGTCGTGTCTGCCCGACGCGACGCATGACCAGAATGCGCCCGGGCGCCAGCATTTCTATCTGGGCGCACGCGGCGCGCGCCCCGAAATCACTGCGGCGCAGGCGGGATCGAACAAGTTGAAACTCGAAGTCTACGGTTCCCGGTGAGGCCATCATGACCAAGCGCATCCTCATAGCCGATGACGACGACGACGCGCTCGCCGGCCTCGCGAACCTGCTGACCGGCATGGGCCACGAAGTCGCGCTCGCGGGGAACGGCGCGCAGGCTGTCGAAGTCGCCGCTCAGTTCGGTCCCGAAGTCGTGATCCTCGATCTCGACATGCCGATCCTCGACGGCCTCGCGGCGGCGCGCGCGCTGCGCCGTCTGCCGAACGGCCACACGACGATGCTCGTCGCGCTGACGGGCTGGGGTCAGCCGCAGCATCGCGAAATGACGCTCGACGCCGGTTTCGACGTGCATCTCGTCAAACCGATTTCAGCGGATCAGCTCCAGTTCATCCTCTCGATGATGCAGCCCTGATTTGTGCGGCCGACCGTGCGTCAGGTCACCGAAACCGGCGATGTTGCGATGCACCAATATTCTTGGTATATTTACTCCTGTCTCCTCCATGTCTCCACTGATATGGATTCAGCCCGCCAGCCTTGGCGGGCTTTTTTTCGTCTGTACACTCCGATGTTGCGCTGCACTTGCAATGATGAAAAAGGCCGGTTCGCGACGACGCGAACCGGCCTTTTTTCATTGCAGTTCGAGCGCGCTCAGCGGGCGAGACCTGTCTCCTCGTCTGCGCCGATGGCGAGATTCATGCACTGGATCGCCGCGCCCGACGCGCCCTTGCCCAGATTGTCGAGACGCGCGACGGTCACGAAGCGCTCGTCGTTACCGAAGACGAAAATATCGACGCGATTCGTTTCATTGCACGCCTGAACATCGAAAAAGCCGGCGTCGAGGTTGCTCTCGGCGTCGAACGGCATCACGCGCACGAACGGCTCGTTGTTGTAGTACTCGGCCAGCATGTCGCGCACGTCCTGCGGCTTCGCGGGGCGCGCGAGCTGGTCGGGCGAGAAAAAGGTCGTCACGGCGAGGCCTTTCAGGAACGAGCCGACGATCGGCGTAAAAATCGGCGCGCGCTTCAGGCCCGTGCGCACCGACATTTCCGGCAGATGCTTGTGAGTCAGCCCGAGCGCGTAGGGGCGCGGGCTCATGAGTTTCTCGTCGCCGCCCGCTTCGTATTCCGCGATCATCTTCTTGCCGCCGCCGCTGTAGCCCGTGATCGAATAGGCGTGGGCATCGAAATCGGCGGGCACGAGGCCGCCGGCCACGAGCGGTTGCACCGACAGCACGAACGCCGATGCGTGGCAGCCCGGCACCGCAATGCGCTTCGACGTGCGCAGACGTTCACGCTGCGCGCGCGACAGCTCCGGCAGCCCGTACGCCCAGTCGTCCTGCGTGCGGAACGCCGTGCTGGCGTCGATCATCACGGTGCGCGCGTTGTCCTTGTCGACGAGCGACACCGATTCGCGCGACGCGACGTCGGGCAGACACAGGAAGGTCACGTCCGACGCATTGATGAGCCGGCGGCGCTCCTCGACGTCCTTGCGCCTGGCTTCTTCGATTCGCAACACTTCGATGTCACGGCGCTGCGACAGATATTCGAAAATCTTCAGGCCGGTGGTGCCTTCCTGTCCGTCGACAAATACTTTCGTGGTCATCTCGATCTCGCTGGTTCGTGCGGGCGCTCGCCGCAAAACCGATATTTTAGTGCGATTCCGGGGCAGGTTGATGTCCGCCGCTTCCAGCTCGGGCCCGATTGGCGATCCAGCGCGCCGTCACCTCGGCGATGCGTGCGCCGAAAAGCTTCGCCGTTTCCAGATCGCCGGGCGGCGGCGCTTCCTCCGGCGACGCATCCGCGGGCGATTGCGTGAGCAGTCCCGTGAAGCCGCCGACGAAGTTCAGGTCGTTGCGCGTGGCCGCTTTCGTGTTCGACGGCATCATGCCCGTGCCGACCCAGATCATGCCGTGCTGCATCGCCAGCGTGACGAAATACGAGATGGTCAGGAATTTGTCGCCGTTCATGTGCGCCGAATTGGTGAAGCCGGCCGCGATCTTGTCCTTCCATTTCTGGGCGAACCACGGCTTCGAACTCGCGTCGGCGAATTTCTTGAAGTCGGCAGACGGGCCGCCCATGTAGGTCGGCGCGCCGAAAACAATGGCGTCGGCGGCGTCGAGTTCGGCCCAGCCGGCGTCGTCGAGCTCGCTGACGGCGATCAGTTTCACGGTTGCGCCGGCGTCGGTTGCGCCGCCGAGCACCGCTTCGGCGACCTTTCTGGTGTGGCCGTAGCCGCTGTGATAAACGATGATGATGTTCGGCATGGTTGTCCCGAGTCATTCCGTGCGCCGCGGCGCACGCCTTCGCGCACCTTCCGGACGGACCGGGTCAGTCTAGCAAAGACAATTTTTCACCGACCGCGCGACCGCACGGTCCGCGTCGCCAGGTTAGCGGCTGTATGTGAAAGTGAGCTGCGCGCTGGCGATGGTCATCGTGCGAATTTCGTGCTCGAACATCAGCGCGGGCGTGCCCTGGCGCAGCCGCAGATCGGTGCTGTCGAGCGCGTAGACGGTCACGACGTAACGATGCGGCTTGCCGGGCGGCGGGCACGGGCCGCCGTAGCCGTCCGTGTCCCAGTCGTTGCGCGCCTCAATCGCGCCCATCTTGCGTAGCGCGCCCGACGCGCTCGCGTTGTTCGGCAGTCGATCCGTACCGACTGGAATGCCCGCGACCGCCCAATGCCACCAGCCTCGCCCGGGCGCGTCGGGATCGAAGATCGTCACGGCGAAGCTGCGCGTCTTTGCGGGCGCGCCGCGCCAGGAAATCTGCGGGGAGCGGTTGCCTCCCTTGCACTCGGACTGATCGAAGAGCAGATCGCGCCCGATGGTCCTCGCGGGCGGGAGGTCCGTGCTGAAGACGGTGAAAGCGGGATCGGCCGCGGCCTCGCGGGAATTCGAGCAAACCGCCGCCGCCAGGGCGATGAACAGTACTGATGCGACAAGGCCAGTCGAACTCACGCGTCGGCCGGTGAGGCGCATGGGCTGAACTCCTGTTCAGTATCGTCGCGCGTTATAGCAGTGTTTCGCTGGCTGCAACGATGTTTTTTGTCTCAGTGATGCGCTTCGTACCAGCTTGCAGTTTAACATTGCAACAAAGCATTAAAGCTTGGATTCCTTGGGACTAAACCGATGGCGCATCGTGCGCACGCCGGTTGGACGTAGTAAGTGCGCAGCGCCTTGACGGCGATGACTTCTGACTCTATTAAACGTAGAAATGAGTAATTCGACGCAGATTCGCGCGGCAGCAAATCGACTGATAAACAGGAGTTGTAAATGAGCCAGCGAATAAATGTCATCATCGCAGACGATCACCCGGTGATCCTGTTTGGCGCGACCCAGGCGCTGAACAAATTTCCGGAGGTCGATGTCGTCGGTCAGGCGCGCCAGTCGACCGAACTCATCCAGTTGCTTCAAAAGTCGCCGTGCGATGTCCTCGTGACGGATCTTGCCATGCCCGGCGGCTCGTACGGCGACGGCATGCCTCTGCTCGGTTACATCGGCCGGCAATTTCCGCGGGTGAAGCTCGTCGTGCTGACGATGCTCGAAAATCCTGCCTTGCTCAAACGGTTGCGTGAAGTGGGCGTGATGTCGATCATCAACAAGGCCGACGACATGAACCATATCGGCTGGGCGATCCAGCATGTCATGCGCGGGCAGGAGTATCTCGGCCCGTCCGTGAAGACGGCGCTCGACAGCATGGGACTCGGCGCGAACGGGCAGCAGCGCAGCGTCATCCTGTCCAAGCGCGAACTCGAAGTTGTGCGTCTTTTTGTGTCAGGCATGACGATCACGGAAATCGCGGGGCAATTGCGGCGCAGTATCAAGACCATCAGCACGCAAAAGAACACCGCGATGCGAAAACTCGGTATCGAGCGAGATTCCGAATTGTTTCAATATGCACAAAGCAACGGGTTAATGAATCTGTCGGCGTATTCCGGCGACGGCTCGCTCGACGATTCATCGCTTCCCAATTCGAATTCGCTCTAAGCAATTTCCCGGACAAAATAAGAAGAGCCGCTGATTTGAGTCAGCGGCTCTTTATTTATTTTGCTTCGTGACTACGGTTGCTTATTGCGGAGCAGCAGTTGCGCCACCGTGCGCCGCCGACCATTCGGCCGGTGCGTGCAGGAATTTCTCGACTTCATCGAGCGTCTTCGTCTCGAAATAGCCTTGCTCCTTCGCGACGCGCAGCACGTCCCACCACGTGGCGAGCGCGTGCAGATCGACGTCGATGTCCTTCAACACCGACACGCTTTCCTTGAAGATGTTGTAGTGAAAGAGCACGAAGCAGTGATTGACCGTCGCGCCCGCGGTGCGCAGCGCGTTGATGAAGTTGATCTTGCTGCGGCTGTCGGTGGTCAGGTCTTCGACCAGCAGCACGCGCTGGCCTTCGGTCAGCAAGCCTTCGATCTGCGCATTGCGGCCAAAACCCTTCGGCTTCTTGCGAACGTATTGCATCGGCACCATCAGGCGATCGGCGATCCACGCCGCGAACGGAATGCCCGCGGTCTCGCCACCGGCGACCGCGTCGATCTGTTCGTAGCCGACATCGCGCAGAATCGTTGCTTCGGCCATCTCCATCAGGCCGCGTCGCACGCGCGGGTAGGAGATCAGCTTGCGGCAGTCGATATAAACCGGGCTCGCCCATCCGGACGTGAAGATGTACGGTTTTTCCGCGTTGAAGTGCACCGCCTGCACTTCGAGCAGCATCTTGGCGGTGGTGTCGGAGATCGTCTGGCGATCGAAGCCTGTCATGGGCGAATCCTTGGACTTGTGTGGCGCTTGCAAAAGCGGGGAGGTGGCCGCGAAGGGCCCTGGCGCATGGGTTGGGCGCGAAACGAGCATGCCTTTCGGATGGCTTTTTCGCGTACCCTGCGCGCGTGTCGACGGGACTTGGCGCTTGAAGCGCCTTAGGACCGTCCCATGCACAGCTAGCCCGCCATTTTACCCGAGGCCGCGTATCGGGGCGAATTGTTTGCGGGATGTGAAGGCGCGGCGCTTTGCACGTAAACTCGCGGCGCCGCCGTGTAACTTCACTTCGTCCGATGACCTCTGTTTCCTCCACAAACGACTCCGCCGCCGCGCCCACTCGCCACGCGCGGCAGGCGCTGATCGCGTCCGTTCTCGGCTACGCGATGGACGGCTTCGATCTGCTGATCCTCGGCTTCATGCTGCCCACGATCGCCGCCGATCTGCATCTCACGCCCGCGCAGTCCGGCGCGCTCGTGACCTGGACGCTCGCCGGGGCGGTCGCGGGCGGCGTCGTATTCGGCGTGCTCTCCGATTACTTCGGCCGCGTGCGCGTGCTGACCTGGACGATCCTCGTGTTCGCCGTCTTTACCGGCCTGTGCGCGCTCGCGCAGGGCTACGGCGACTTGCTGATCTATCGGACGATCGCCGGGATCGGGCTGGGCGGCGAGTTCGGCATCGGCATGGCGCTCGTCGCCGAGGCGTGGCCCGCGCGGTTGCGGGCGCGGGTGTCGTCGTACGTCGGGATCGGCTGGCAACTGGGCGTGCTGGCCGCCGCGCTCATCACGCCGCTGCTCCTGCCCGTGATCGGCTGGCGCGGCATGTTCGCGGTCGGACTGCTGCCGGCGGCCGTGTCGTTTTTCGTCCGGCGGCATGTAGAAGAGCCCGCGCTCTTCACCGAACGCCGCGCGGCCGTGAAAGCCGACGCCGCCCGCAAGCTGCCGCTCAGCCGTCTCGTCGACGACGCCCGCACCGCGCGCGCGAGCCTGGGCGTCGTCATATTGTGCTCGGTGCAGAACTTCGGCTATTACGGGCTGATGATCTGGCTGCCGAGCTATCTCTCGAAGACGTTCGGCTACTCGCTGACGAAATCGGGCCTCTGGACCGCGGCGACCGTCGTCGGCATGGCGTCGGGCATCTGGCTGTTCGGACTCGCGGCGGACCGCTTCGGGCGCAAACCGGCGTTTCTCGTCTATCAGATCGGCGCGGTCGCGATGGTCTTCGTCTATTCGAATCTGACCAGTCCGTCGGCGCTCCTGATCGGCGGCGCGGTAATGGGCGTGTTCGTGAACGGGATGCTCGGCGGTTACGGCGCGCTGATCTCCGAAATCTATCCGACCGAAGCGCGGGCGACCGCGCAGAACGTGCTGTTCAATATCGGGCGCGCGGTGGGCGGTCTGGGGCCGGTCGCGGTCGGCGCGCTGGCGGCGCGTTACTCGTTCGCGATCGCGCTCGCGTTTCTCGCATCGATCTATCTGCTCGATATCGTCGCGACGCTCTTTCTCATTCCCGAAAAACGCGGCGTCGAGCTCGACTGAGCGCGGAGTCATCGGACGAAATTGCGCTGAAACGTTGCATCGCGTCATTTCAGGCGCGCGGTGTACACTGGACGTCCCAAAAAAAACCAAAAGCTCCGTCCGCTCGCGCCATCCTCGCGAGCGGCACGCCGCGTCTATCCGACGCGCCGAGCACATGAAGCTTGGTCCATCGATTCACATTCCCGCATTCATTGCAGCACGGTCGACGGCAGTGTGAACCCTGTTCAAATAATTCCCAAACGTCTCAGGTCAAATCATGGACGAACAACTGAAGCAAAGTGCCCTCGCGTATCACCAGAATCCCCGCCCCGGCAAGATTTCGGTAACCCCGACGAAGCCGCTTTCCAACCAGCTCGACCTCTCGCTCGCCTATTCGCCGGGCGTCGCGGCCGCGTGCATGGCGATCTACGATGAGCCGCTCGACGCGCAAAAGTACACGTCGCGTGCGAATCTCGTCGGCGTCGTGACGAACGGCACGGCCGTGCTGGGCCTCGGCAACATCGGTCCGCTCGCGGCCAAGCCGGTGATGGAGGGCAAAGGGTGTCTCTTCAAGAAGTTCGCGGGCATCGACGTGTTCGACATCGAGTTGGCAGAAACCGATCCGGACAAGCTCGTCGATGCGATCGCGATGCTCGAACCGACGCTCGGCGGCATCAACCTCGAAGACATCAAGGCGCCGGAATGCTTCTACATCGAAAAGAAGCTGCGCGAGCGCATGAAGATTCCCGTTTTCCATGACGATCAGCACGGCACGGCGATCATCGCTTCGGCGGCGATTCTCAACGGCCTGAAGGTGGTCGGCAAGAAGCTCGACGAAGTGAAGCTCGTCTGCTCCGGCGCGGGCGCGGCGGCGATCGCCTGTCTGGACTTGCTCGTCCACCTGGGCCTGAAGAAGTCGAACACGCTCGTGATCGATTCGAAGGGCGTGATCTACGAAGGCCGCGGCAATCTGGACGCGTCGAAGGAGCGCTATCAGGCGTCGACAGACGCGCGCACGCTTGCAGATGCGATGCACGGTTGCGACGTGTTCCTCGGCTGCTCGAGCGCGGGCGTGCTGAAGGCGGAAATGGTCCAGACGATGGCCGACAAGCCGCTGATTCTCGCGCTGGCGAATCCGGAGCCGGAAATCCGCCCGGAAGAAGCGAAGCGCGTGCGTCCGGACTGTATCGTCGCGACGGGCCGTTCGGACTATCCGAACCAGGTCAACAATGTGCTGTGCTTCCCGTTCATCTTCCGCGGCGCGCTGGATGTCGGCGCGACGACGATCACCGAAGAGATGAAGCTCGCGTGCGTGCGCGCGATCGCGGAACTGGCCGAAGAAACCGATCAGGGCGATGAAGTCGCAAAGGCGTACGAAGGGCATTCGCTGGAATTCGGTCCGGAGTATCTGATTCCGAAGCCGTTCGATCCGCGTCTGATCATCAAGATCGCGCCGGCCGTCGCGCAAGCCGCGATGGATTCGGGCGTCGCGACGCGTCCGATCAAGGACATGGACGCGTATCGCGAGACGCTCGGCGCGACGGTGTATCGCACGGGCATGGTGATGCGCCCGGTGTTCGCGGCGGCCAAGGCGGCGCCCGCGCGCATCGCGTTCGCGGAAGGCGAGGACGAGCGCGTGCTGCGCGCTGCGCAGTTCGTGCTGCTGGAAAAGATCGCGAAGCCGATCATCATCGGCCGTCCGGCTGTCGTCGAAATGCGTCTGAAGAAGATGGGCTCGAAGCTCAAGCCGGGCGTCGACTTCGAGGTCGTGAATCCGGAAGACGATCCGCGCTATCAGAAAAGCTGGCAGGCATATCACGAGATTGCCGCGCGTCAGGGCGTGACGCCCGAAAGCGCGAAGGCCGCGCTGCGCAAGTTCAACACGCTGATCGGCGCGATCCTGGTTCACACCGGCGACGCGGACGGGATGATCTGCGGTCTCATCGATACGTATCAGGACCATCTGAAGTTCATCGATCAGGTGCTCGGCAAGGCAAAAGGCGCGAACAACTTCGCGGCGATGAACCTGCTGATGCTGCAAGGGCGCAATCTCTTCATCAGCGATACGTACGTCAACGAGACGCCTACGGCCGAGCAGCTCGCCGACATGACGATTCTCGCCGCGCGCGAGATCGAGCGATTCGGCGTTCAGCCGAAGGTCGCGCTGCTGTCGAATTCGAATTTCGGCAGTGTGCCGAGCGCATCGGCGAGCCGGATGGCCGAAGCCCGCAAGCTGATCGCGGAGCGCGCGCCGGATCTCGAAATCGACGGTGAAATGCACGGTGACGCGGCGTTGTCGGAAGCCGTGCGCAAGGCTTCGTTCCCCGGCACGACGCTGCATGGCGAGGCGAATCTGCTCATCATGCCGAATGTCGAAGCGGCGAACATCACGTACAACCTGCTCAAGATGGTGAGCGGCGAGGGCGTGACCGTCGGGCCGTTCCTGCTGGGCGCGGCGAAGCCGGTGCATATTCTGACGCCGGCCGCGACCGTGCGCCGGATCATCAATATGACGGCGGTGGCGAGCGCGAACGCGCGCGTAGCGAAGTAATATTCGACGCTTCAATGAGAAACGGCGATCCGGGAAACCGGATCGCCGTTTTTTTGAGTCAGCGCGTCAGGCCACTTGTCTTGCTTCGCTGCCCTGCGGATTGCGCCACCGCGCCAGCAGCTTCTCCCACTTCACCTTCGCCGCCTTCACGTTGTTTTCCTTGATGTGCCCGTACCCGCGCATCGAATCCGGCAGACTCGCCAGTTCGATCGCGAGCGGCAGCTTCTGCGCGGTCAATCCGCCGATCAGCTCACGCACCAGCGCCTCGTACTCGGAAATCAACGCGCGTTCCATCTTGCGTTCTTCCGTGCGCCCGAACGGATCGAGCGCGGTGCCGCGCAGGAACTTGAATCGAGCCAGAATCCGCATCGCGGACATCATCCACGGGCCGTATTGCTTCTTCACCAGATGACCATGCGCGTCCTTGCGCGAAAGCGACGGCGGCGCGAGATGGACCTTGATCTTCCAGTCGCCTTCGAAGCTGTTTTTCACCTTGTCGAGGAACGCCGGATCGGCATAAAGGCGCGCGACTTCGTACTCGTCCTTGTACGCCATCAGCTTGTGCAGATTCCTCGCGACGGCTTCGGTCAACGAATAATCGCCGCTGCCGAGCTCGGCCTCCGCCGCACGAACCGACGCCACCAGCCGCCCGTACCGCGCCGCGTAAGCCGTGTTCTGATATCGCGCGAGATAGTCGAGGCGCTTGTCGATGAGCGCATCGAGCGCCTTCGGCGTATGCAGCGAGATGATCTTGCCCGGCGCCGCGTCCGGAGCGCCATGCGCGAGACGCGTAACGGCTGGGAGATCGTGCGCCGCGCGACGGCCCCACTCGAATGCCGCGAGATTCTTCTCGACCTGCACGGCATTCAGCTCGATCGCGCGCACGAGCGATTCATGCCGCAGCGGCACCCAACCCTTCTGCCACGCGAATCCGAGCACGAACGGATTCGTATAGATCGCATCGCCCATCAGCGCGACGGCGAAACGGTTCGCATCGACGAGCGCGACATGCTCGCCCGCCGCCGCGCGGATATCCGCCTCCGCGCTCGCGCCCGGAAAGCTCCAGTTCGGGTTCTTGATGAACTCGGCCGTCGGCGTCTGCGCGCTGTTCACGACGACGCGCGTGTGATCCGGCTGCATCCGCGAGCCGCATTCGTTGCTCGCGGTCACGATCGCATCGCAACCGATGACCAGATCCGCCTCGCCCATCGCGATGCGCGTCGCGTGGATATCGGTCGGGCGGTTCGCGATCTGCACGTGGCTCATCACGGCGCCGCCTTTCTGCGCGAGACCGGTGACGTCGAGCACGGTAACGCCTTTCTGCTCCAGATGCGCCGCCATGCCGAGCAGCGCGCCGATCGTCACGACGCCCGTTCCGCCGACGCCCGTCACCAGCACGCCGTACGGCCGGCCGATTTCCGGCAGCTCCGGTGTCGGCACCGAAGGCATGGCATCGCCGGCAACGCTCGTCGCCTTCGGCTTCTTCAACTGGCCGCCTTCCACCGTCACGAAGCTCGGACAGAAGCCGTTCAGACACGAGTAGTCCTTGTTGCACGTCGACTGGTTAATCTGCCGCTTCGTGCCGTATTCAGTCTCCAGCGGCTCTACCGACAGGCAATTCGACTTCACCGAGCAATCGCCGCAACCCTCGCACACGGCCTCGTTGATGACGACGCGCTTCGCCGGGTCGGGGAACGCACCGCGCTTGCGACGGCGACGCTTCTCGGTGGCGCAGGTCTGGTCGTAGATCAGAATCGACGTGCCCGGAACTTCGCGCAACTCGCGTTGAATGTCGTCCAGTTTGTCGCGATGATGCACGTCGATGCCCGGCGCAAGTCCGACGCTCGCGGTGTATTTCTCCGGCTGATCCGTGACGATGACGATCTTTGCCGCGCCTTCCGCCGCCAGTTGATGCGTGATCTGCGGCACGGTCAGCACGCCGTCGACGGGCTGGCCGCCGGTCATCGCGACCGCGTCGTTGTAGAGAATCTTGTACGTGATGTTCACTTTCGCCGCGATCGCCGCGCGGATCGCGAGCAGGCCCGAGTGGAAGTAGGTGCCGTCGCCGAGATTCGCGAAGACGTGCTTGTCGTTCGAGAACGGCGACTGGCCGACCCACGCCACGCCTTCGCCGCCCATCTGGCTGAAGGTGCTCGTGTTGCGGTCCATCCAGACCGTCATGTAATGGCAGCCGATGCCCGCCATCGCGCGCGAGCCTTCAGGCACGTTCGTCGACGTATTGTGCGGACAGCCCGAGCAGAACCACGGCTTGCGCTCGGCCTCGACGCGCGGGCGCGCGAGCGACTTTTCCTTCGCCTCGATCACGGCGATGCGCGTCGCGATGCGTGCGCGCACATCGGCGGGCAAGTCGAACTTTTCGAGACGCGTCGCGATCGCCTTCGCGATGATCGCGGGCGAGAGTTCGTAGTGCGCGGGCAAAAGCCAGTTGCCCATCGGCACGGACCATTCGCCGCCCGCGCCGTCTTTCTCATCGAATTTGCCGTAGACGCGCGGACGTTGCGCATCCGGCCAGTTGTACAGTTCTTCCTTGATCGCGTATTCGAGAATCTGGCGCTTTTCCTCGACGACGAGAATCTCTTCCAGCCCGCGCGCGAACTCCTGCGCGCCTTGCGCTTCGAGCGGCCACACGCAGCCGACCTTGTAGAGACGGATGCCGATCTGCGAACACGTCGCATCGTCGAGGCCGAGATCGGTCAGCGCCTGGCGGACGTCGAGGTACGCCTTGCCGCCGGTCATGATGCCGAAGCGGGCGTGCGGCGATTCGATTTCCACACGATCGAGTTTGTTCGCGCGCACATAGGCGAGGGCGGCGTACCACTTGTAGTCGAGCAGACGCGCTTCCTGCACGAGCGGCGGGTCCGGCCAGCGGATATTGAGGCCGCCGTCGGGCATCGCAAAATCGGTCGGGAGCACAATTTTCGTGCGATGCGGATCGATATCCACCGAAGCCGACGACTCGACGACATCCGTCACGCATTTCATCGCGACCCACAGGCCGGAGTAGCGGGACATCGCCCAGCCGTGCAGGCCGAAATCGAGATATTCCTGCACGTTCGACGGGAACAGCACCGGCAAGCCGCATGCCTTGAAAACGTGCTCGGACTGGTGCGCGAGCGTCGATGACTTCGCGGCGTGGTCGTCGCCGGCGAGCACCAGAACGCCGCCGTGCGCGGCGGACCCGGCGGAGTTGCCGTGCTTGAAGACATCGCCCGAACGGTCGACGCCCGGACCCTTGCCGTACCACATCGAAAACACGCCGTCGTATTTGGCGCTCGGGTACAGGTTGACTTGCTGCGAGCCCCACACGGCGGTGGCGGCGAGATCTTCGTTCACGCCCGGCTGAAACACGACCTGGTGCGCGGCGAGATGCTTCTTCGCCTTCCAGAGCGACTGGTCGAGACCACCGAGGGGAGAACCGCGATAACCGGAGATGAATCCGGCGGTATTCAGACCGGCGGCCTTGTCGCGCTCTTGCTGAAGCATCGGCAGGCGCACCAGCGCCTGGATGCCGCTCATATAGGCGCGGCCGCGTTCGAGCGTGTATTTGTCGTCTAGCGTGACGGATTTCAACGCGGCTTCTAGGGAAGCTCTTTGTTCTGCGTCTAGCGGGGCGTTCATTATGTGTCTTCCTCCACCCGAGGTTTGGGATCACCAAAGCATGTTTCGGGCCTTCGCGTCTTGTGAACGCTCGGGCCGGGATTCCAGTTTGCCGCTCTCAGGGTTTTCCAGACAGTGGGGCAAACCCGTTAAAAATTCCTCACTTACCTGCCCATTGCGTCAAATCCTTGACGATTTGACCGTCGTCAGGAGGGTTTTGTTACAGCGTGTAAATTCGACCGACTCACGGAACCCTCCCGCTCATCTCTGTCTAAAATGGCGCTTCCGGAATTCCCGTGCTGTTTTTTTGTGCACGTTTTTAATTCCGAGAGCAGGTTGTATGCACGAAGTTAGAAGGAGATAACGATGAAACAACGCCACATCCAGAATTTCTTGATGGTTTCGGCGGCCTTTTTCGCCATCAGCGCGCCGATGGGCGGCGCACGGGCGAATAATGCCTCGCCGTTCGGGGCGTCGTCGGTTGCACGGGTCGCGCAAGTGCGCGTTCAATCGGTTCAGGCGGGCGTCGAGAAGCGCCGTGAATCGGAGAGCAGCGACGACGAGAAGGCGGGCTGACCCGCTCGTCGCGGTCCGGAACGACATACCGGGCCGCTGAATGAACAAAAGGACATGAACCCTCGCGGTCCATGTCCTTTTTTTACGTCCGCGTGTTTTTCGCGACTCAGCCCGCGGTGGTGTCCTTCAGCACGCCGCGGCGCATTTGATCCAGTTCGATCGATTCGAACAGCGCCTTGAAGTTGCCCTCGCCGAAGCCCTGATTGCCCTTGCGCTGGATGATCTCGAAGAAGATCGGCCCGATCTGGTTCTCCGTGAAAATCTGCAACAGGATCTCGTCCTTGGTCCCGTCGATCAGGATCTTGCGCTTCTTCAGTTCCGCAACCGACTCACAATGGCCCGGCACGCGACGGTCGACGAGCTCGTAGTACGTGTCGATGGTGTCGAGCAGCGCGATATTCGCACCGCGCAGGCCGTCCACCGTGCCGTAGATGTCGCTCGCGCCGAGCGCGATGTGCTGAATGCCCTCGCCGTGATAGGCGTCGAGGTATTCCTGAATCTGGCCTGCGTTCTCCGAACCTTCTTCGTTGATGGGGATGCGGATCTTGCCGCACGGCGAGGTCATCGCCTTCGACTTCACCGCCGTCACCTTACCTTCGATATCGAAGTAACGGACTTCGCGGAAGTTGAAGAGCCGCTCGTAGAACTCCGCCCACTCCACCATGCGGCCGCGGTGCACGTTGTGCGTCAGGTGGTCGATATAGGTGAGGCCGTGGCCGACCGGATTCTGCTCCGCGCCCGGAATCGGTTCGAAGTCGACGTCGTAGATGCTGATATCGCCGATGCTGCCCGGCTGCGCGCCGTTTTTGCCACGCCAGCGGTCGACGAAGTAGATCAGCGAATCGCCGATGCCCTTGATCGCCGGAATGTTCAGCTCCATCGGGCCGGTCTTGTTGTCGAAGCCCCAGGCGCCGAGTTCGAGCGCGCGCTGATAAGCCTTGGCGGCATCGGCGACGCGGAACGCGATTGCACAGATCGACGGTCCGTGCAGCCGCGCGAAGCGCTGAGCGAAGGAGTCCGGCTCGGCGTTGACGATGAAGTTGATCTCGCCCTGCCTATAAAGCGTCACGTCCTTGTGACGGTGCTTCGCGATCGCGGTGAAGCCCATCTGCTCGAACAGTTTGCCGAGCGCGACGGGATCCGGCGCGGTGTACTCGATGAACTCGAAGCCGTCGGTGCCGACGGGGTTTTCCCAAGTCGTTGCGGTCATGCATGTCTCCTGAATTAGGTGCGGCGCGTGTGCGCGACGTGGAGACAGTGTAGTCAGGTCAGACTGGCAAAAACTTGCGAAACAAATCGCGAATTCATAAGATTGCGCACGATGCTGCCAAAGCGACCTATGTTGGAGCTAGAAAATGGCCGAGCCAGAACTCGATGCGATCGACCTGCGTATTCTCGCGATTCTTCAGGAGAACGGGCGGCTGTCGAATCAGGAGATCGCGGATCGCGTGAATTTGTCGCCGAGTCCGTGCTTGAGGCGTATTCGTCGGCTGGAGGAAACGGGCGTGATTCGCGGCTATGTCGCCTTGCTCGACGCCAAAAAGCTCGGGCTCGGCCTGCTCGCGTACATCAATGTGCGCCTGGAAAAACGTGGCGGCACGCAGGCCGCGGCAGGCACGCCTAAAGCGCCGACGCACGGCGACCTGTTCCGCGAAGCGGTGCGCTCGTGGCCGGAGGTCGTCGCGTGTGATGCGATGACCGGAGAGATGGACTTTCTGCTGCGTGTGCAGGTGCGCGACATGGATGACTTTTCGCGCTTCGTGCAGGATGAGTTGCTGCATCATCCGTCGGTGATCGATGTGCGTTCGAGCTTCTCGCTGGAACGCATCAAGGAGACGACGGTTCTGCCGCTGCGTTGAAACGACGAAGGGCGGTCAGTGCCGCCCTTGTTGGTCCCGCTCGCAGCGCAAACCCCGCGCTGTCCTGAGAAATTTACGCGGCGTCCGCCGCCGGGATGAACGCCTGGAAAACCTGCGACGCGCGATGCGCCTGACGCTTGATCGCGTAGTCGAACACGGCGGCCTGCTCCTGAAGCAATTCAGCCATGATGCTGGTCTGGTCCGCCGGCGCGAGCGACAGATAAGCGTCCGCTTCGCCGTATGCGTATTCGATCTTCATGCCCGACTTCTTCGCGATGTGCATCATCGTCGAGTTGCGGGACAGGCAGTGCATATAAAGCACCGATACCTGCGTGTTGCGGCTGCGCATGGCGGCGCGCTCGAACAGCTTCGAGCCGACGCCGCGGCCGCGCGCGCTTTCGAGCACCGATACGCCGAACTCGGCGGTGCGCTTGTCGCCTTCAGCGGGCAGATAAGCCAGATGGCCGACGCCGATCAGTTCCAGCGCGCTGCCGAACACGCCGAAGACCTTGTCGTTCGAGAAGTTGATGTTGTGCACGTAGTTCTCGATGACGTGATCCGGCACGATTTGCCCGAAACGCAAAAGGCGGTCGTCTTCGTCGAGGGCGAGAAAGTGCGTGAGGAGACGCTCGCGATCCGCCGACGAAAGTTCACGGACGAGAACCGGCCTGCGCGCGTCCTTGATCGGCTGATCGTGCGCGACGATCTGCTCGGCGGTGCGGTTGAGAGTCAGTTCCACGGTAGTTCCTCCTTCATTCGTCATGCAGCGTGCTGCAAAGCAAAACGAATTCTAGCTGATTCCGGAGAAACGAGTACGGGAAAACCCTTAAAATGCACTAGATGATGCGTTCTAAACGATTACTGAAATCGTTTAAATTTCATTTAAATCAATAATTTACGTCATTTGTGTAAACGGAACGATTCACCGACCGGTGAGTCTGTTGTGCCGCAGCATTTCTAGCGATCGGCGTTCAGCCCGTTTTCGATCATGTCGACGACCTGTTCCGCGAACTCCGCGTAGCCGAGCTTGCCGCCCGGCTTGAGCCAGGTGAACGTCCAGTTGATCATGCCGAATACCATCATCGTCAGCGCGGTCTGGTTGTCCTTGGTCGCGCGCTTCGGATAAGCGCGCGCAAGTTGGCGTGCGAATGCCGCCACGATGTCGCGTTGACGGTCGAGAATGATTTCACGCTGCGCTTCTTCGAGATACTTCACATCATTCAGCAGCGCGACGTGCCGGCTGTGCGAGGTCTCGTACTCGGCGAGAAATGCGCGCACGAGATCGGCGAACGCCTCGCGCTCGCCCAGTCCGCGTCGCTGGCTCGCGCCTTCCACTTCCGCGATGATCAGCATCAGCCGCTTCGTGTAGCGGTCGAGCAGATCGAAGAGGATCGCTTCCTTGCTCTCGTAGTAGTGGTAGAGGCGCGCCTTCGACGTGCCGCTCGCGGCGGCGAGATCGGCCATCGAGGTACTGGGATAGCTCGTCTGGGCAAATTTCGCGGCGGCGAGTTCGAGGATCTGTTCGCGTTGTGTCTCGTGATCGGGCGCTTTAGTACGGGCCATGTGTTCGAAGAATGTGTTCTTATGGATATCGATTCAGCGGCGCAACTCGGCCTGACTGATGTCGGACAGCGTGCCGCGGATTTTAAGCCGTCCCGCCGTCACGAGTTCGCGGCAGCGCCAGAAGGCGACGGAATCGGAGAGCATGAAATCGAAGCGCTGTCCCATCGCCGCGCCGGCGATCCGGGCCGCCGGCTTCCATTCGGGACCGGCGAGGTCGAGCAGCGCTTCGTCGACGTCGATCCACGTTCCCGAAACGAGCATGTTGTCGCGCAGACGACGCGTCTCCGCATTGGCGTATTTCGCTTCCTGCCATTCGAGCGCGAGCCGGCTGATGCGCAGCACGGAAATCGGCGCGGCGGTCGGGAGCTTCGCGAGCAGTTGCTTCGGCGAGAACATGCCGACGGCCGTCGCATGATCGTCGCGGCCGATGCGTTGCGGATCGCTGTCGTCGGTGTCGATCTTCAGATCGTCGTGCGTGAGTTTCGCTTCGTTGAGGCGCTGGGGCGCGTTGCGCAGGTGATAGGCGACACGCCGCAGGGTAAGCTGGTCGGCCGCGCTCTGGCCATGCCACACGACGATCTGACCATCGCCGCGCGCGAGGCGGTTGTATAGCTCCTGCTGCGCTTCGAGCTCGTCCTCGAAGTCGATCGCGCTGCTCAAAACCTGATGCCAGAACGCGGCGCGCGCGAGCGGCGATTCGTCGATGTCCCTGATCGGACCGACGGCGAGATCGTCGCGCAGCGCGATGACCTGCTCTTCGCGCTCCGCGCGCAGCAGGGCTTCGGTGAGGGATTGGGCCGCGCAATCGCCATTCGTGACATGAATCGTGTTCATCGGTGTCGGACGCCGGAAAGACGAAAGGACCGCTAGAGTGAGCGGTCCTAGTTTACGCGAATCGAATGACGGCGGGCTGCGA
>NZ_CAJMZL010000025.1:0-113431 GCF_905220305.1 Caballeronia sp. J97
TGAGTCTGTCCGATGCCAAGGCACCGATGGCCTTGTCCGTGAAAAAAGTATATTCACGGCGATGCATGAAAAATTGGACAAAGGCGGCAGACGACAGGACAATTTGTGCATCAGGAGACGCGCGACATGAGGAAAATCCCTAACTACAACTTGTACGGAGAATCGGCGCGTCCGCCGTGGTATGACGCGTACAACTTCGAATGGATCGTCGAGCGCAGCGCGCCCAACGACTGGCATATCGATGCTCATCGCCATGACGCGCTCTTGCAATTTCTGTACATTCGTGCCGGCGGCGGTCAGGTGCTGATCGAGAACAGCATGATCGATATCGTGCCGCCGTGCGTCATCCTGCTGCCCGCGCAAACAGTACATGGATTCAACTTTGCGCCGAACGTCGACGGTCTCGTCGTGACCGTCGCGCAACGATCGATCGAGGCGCTTGCTTCGATTGCCGCGCCGGGACTCATTCCGGTGCTGCAACGCGCGGGCGTCTCGCGGATGAATGCTCAGTCCGTGAAGGACAGCGCGTTCATGCCGATCATCGATTTGCTGGAAAAGGAATTTCGCGCGACGAACCGTGGACACATGGCGGCGGGCATGTCGTTATTGATCGCATTGTTCATTCATGTCGCGCGGCTGTGCGAGAGCGCGTCCACGCCGAATGTCGCGTCGACGGAAAGGCGCGCACAACAGATCAAGCGCTTCAGGGAACTGGTGGCCACACATTTTCGTGAGCATCGTCCCGTGGATTTCTATGCGCAAAAGCTCGGCATGACCGTCACGCAACTCGGGCGCGTGTGCCGCGAAGAGATATCGAGCTCGCCGCTCGCGATGATCAACGAGCATCTCGTGCGCGAGGCACAACGCGATCTCGTGTATTCGAACATGTCGGTCAAGCAGATCGCGCATGGATTGGGCTTCGCGGATATCGCCTACTTCAGCCGCTATTTCCGCAAGCAGACGGGCGTCACGCCCACGCAATTTCAGGCCGAAGCGCACAAGGCGCTGGCCATCCAATAGCCTGACGGCTTCGGTGTCGAAGGGTTGCCACCATCGTGCAAGCGTGCGATGCTTCGCCGTGCTCTGAATCGATCAAAAACAAGAACGGCGCGAGCGAGACCAGTCCGGTTCAATCACCCTTCGAAGGAGTGAGCATGATCGCACTGTCATCGCATCGAGCGGCGCAACGGGCGTCGCGGCGCTTCCACTTCAAGGCACGCGGAATGCTGGGCGCCTGGCTCGTCATGAGCGCGGCGGCCAATCTTGCGTATGCCGACGCACAAAGCAGTTATACGCTGCCGCCGCCACCGAGCGAGTTATACGGCGATCTTTTCGTCGCCGTGCAGACACAAGGCATTTATCCGGATCAGAAGACTTTCGTCGATGCAGTGCCCAAGATCGACCCGGCGCAGATCGTTCAGGCTTATCACCAGCAGATGTCGGTGCCGGGCTTTTCGCTGAAGACCTTTGTCGGACAGTACTTCACGCCGCCCACCGATCAGGTCATCACGCCGCCACCGAATCAGTCGCTCGTCGAGCACATCGACTGGCTTTGGCCAGAGCTCACGCGTCTGACGACGAGCGCGAACGTGCCGCCCAATAGCTCGCTGATACCGATGCCCAAGCAATATGTCGTGCCGGGAGGACGTTTTCGCGAGGGCTACTACTGGGATACCTATTTCACGATGCTGGGTCTTCAGGAAGCGGGCCGCGAAGATCTCGTCGACGATATGCTCGATAACTTCGCGTATCTGATCGATACGATCGGACATATTCCGAACGGCAATCGTACCTATTACGTGAGCCGCTCGCAGCCGCCGTTCTTCTCGTATATGGTCGAACTTGCCGCGCACAAGGAAGGCGGGCGTGTCTATCAGAAGTATTTGCCGCAATTGCGGCGTGAATATAGCTATTGGATGAAGGGCGCGGATACGCTGCAGCCGGGCGGAGCGGTGCGCAACGTCGTGATGCTGCCGGACAAGACCGTGCTCAATCGCTATTGGGACGCACGTGACACGCCGCGTGACGAGTCATATTCGGAAGACGTCGCCACGGCCAAGCTGGTCACGGATCGTCCGGCGAACGAGGTTTATCGCGATTTGCGCGCGGCGGCCGAAAGCGGCTGGGATTTCAGTTCGCGTTGGTTCGGCGACAACATGACGCTCGCGACGATCCGCACGACATCGATCATTCCGGTCGATTTGAATAGCCTGATGTTCCACCTCGAAACGACGATCGCGATCGGCTGCGGCGAGGCGCGCGATTTCGGTTGCGTCGGCGAGTTCGTCGGGCGGGCGGCCAGGCGTGCGATCGCCATCAACAAGTATCTCTGGAACAAGAATGGATACTACGGTGATTACGACTGGAAGCTCGGGCAACCGCGCAATAATCCGTCGGCGGCGATGCTGTATCCGCTCTTCGCGAACGCCGCATGGCCGGAGCGCGCGCACAAGACCGCGAAAACAGTCGAAGCGATTCTGCTGAAACCGGGCGGACTCACCACCACCACCTACAACACCACACAGCAATGGGACGCGCCGAACGGCTGGGCGCCGTTGCACTGGATCGCGGTCCAAGGCCTGAAGCGCTATGGACGCAGCGACCTCGCGCAGCAGATCGGCACGCGCTTTCTTGGCGACGTGAATAACGTCTACAAGACGCAGCAGAAGCTCGTCGAGAAGTACATCGTGGAAGGCGAGGGAACGGGCGGCGGCGGAGGCGGCGAGTATCCGTTGCAGGACGGCTTCGGATGGACGAACGGCGTGACGCTGAAGCTGCTCGATCTTTATCCGTCGGCGCAATAGGCAATCGAAGCGACTGACATCGCCGATGTATCTCATTCGGCGATGTCAGCACGCGATGCGTATCAACTTTGCTTCGCCTGTTTTTGTCGCCGATATTCCGTCACCGGCAGGCCGCCCACACCCCAGTTCTCCAGTTCCACCTCCTCGATGACGACGAACGTGGCATCGAGTGGCTTGTTCAACACATCGAGCAAGAGCCGGCTTGCGCCCTCGATGAGCTGCTTCTTTTCATCGGCAGTGACGGCGTTCGTGCCGGGCTTGTTGCCTTCGCGTGTCACCTGAATCGTAACGATCGGCATGGCGATCTCCTTGAGTGGCAGACGGCGAAGCGCCCGCACGGGCGCGTTCGAAACCGGTAAAGAATCGATCAATGTCCCGCGCTTTGACCGCCATCGACGTGCAGGATCTCGCCCGTCACGAAAGGTGCGGAATCAAGATACAGCACGGCATTCGCGATGTCGCTCATTTCACCCATGCGTCCCATCGGATGCAGGGCGCCGAGTGCTTCGTGCGTTTCGGACGCGTGCATCGGCGACTTGATGATGCCGGGCGACACGGCGTTCGCACGAATGCCGGACTTCGCATATTCGATCGCAAGCGATTTCGTCGCGGCATTCAGACCGCCCTTCGTCAGCGACGCGAGGACCGAAGGCACGCCGCTCACCGCATGATCGACGAGCGTCGTCGTGATGTTGACGACATGCCCGCTCTGGTTCTTTTCCATCTGCTCGATGGCCAGTTGCGTGACATGGAAGAAGCCGTTGACATTCACGTTGAGGACCGCGGCATAGTCTTCCTGCGTATATTGCGTGAAGGGTTTGGCGATGAAGATGCCGGCATTGTTCACGAGCGTGTCGATGCGGCCGAAGTTGGCGATCGCCGCTTCCACGACGCGCTGCGCGGTGGCGCGTTCGCCGATATCGCCCGCGACCGCGACGATATTCGGATCGTCCGGCTGCCGAATGGAACGGGCTGTCGCGACGACGCGATAACCTTGTGCGCGAAACGCGTTGACGATTTCGGCGCCGATGCCTTGCGATGCACCGGTGACGATGGCGACCTTGTTGGTGTTGCTCATGATGAACCTCGATAGATGTTGATGTGGGCCTGTTGCGGATCGGACCGAAGGCTCCGATGGCTCGTAATCTAGGCCTTTCGAGGTTCATTGCGTACACCCGCGGTGGACAATCAGTCTTGCGCGCGAGGAACAAATGCGCGCCGCGCGAATCGATCAGACGAATGACTCAACGGGAGAGA
Organism: Caballeronia sp. J97; assembly: GCF_905220305.1. NCBI lineage: Bacteria > Pseudomonadati > Pseudomonadota > Betaproteobacteria > Burkholderiales > Burkholderiaceae > Caballeronia > Caballeronia sp. J97. The sequence goes on from NZ_CAJMZL010000025.1 coordinate 4,062, forward strand.
CGACGTGGGATTGCATAACGTAAAGGCATTCGTATTCGACGTATTCGGCACCGTCGTCGACTGGCGCGGCGGCGTCGCGCGCGAGGCCGCACCGTTCCTGCAACGCTACGGCGCGGCGGGCGCGCGGCCCGAGGCTTTCGCCGATGCGTGGCGCGGCCGCTATGTGCCCGCGATGCGCAAGGTCATCGGCGGCGAGCGGCCATTCGTGCGGCTCGATGTGCTGCATCGCGAGAATTTGCTGGATGTGCTGCCGGAGTTCGGCATTGAACCGAAGTCTGTTCCTGCCGAAGTGCTCGACGAACTGAATCTCGCGTGGCATCGACTCGATCCGTGGCCGGATTCGATTGCGGGCCTGCAAAGACTCAAGGCACGCCATATCATCGCACCGCTTTCGAACGGCAACATTCGTCTGATGGTGGATATGGCCAAGCGCGCCGGCTTGCCATGGGATGCGATTCTCGGCGCGGAGATCGCGCAGATCTACAAGCCCGATCCGCAGGCGTATCTGCGCACGGCCGACGTGCTGATGCTGAAGCCGGACGAAGTATGTCTCGTCGCTGCGCACAACGACGATCTCGCGGCCGCAAGAAAGTGCGGCTTGCGTACGGCGTTCGTCGCGCGTCCGTATGAGCGCGGTCCCGGTCAGACAGTGGATCTGAAAGCCGAAAGCGACTGGGATGCCGTCGCGAACGACATGAACGAACTGGCCGATGCCGCAGGCGCATGAACGCCGCGAACATCGGCCAGTGAAGACGGACTAAGCGACGCCTTCGACGATACGGAAATCGCGCACCACGGAATCGCCCAGCACTTCCAGTGCGTGCTTGTACGTTGCGCTGTTATAGGCAGCGACCGCTGCGTCGAGCGAATCGAATTCGATGACCACCGTGCGCTCGATGGCGCCTTCGCCTTGCACCATCGCCGCGACCCCGCGAACGAGCGGACGGCCGCCGCCTTCCGCGATCGCTTGCGTCGCGATCTTCGCGTACTGCGCAGCCTGCTCGGGTTTCATGATCGTCTTGTACACGCTGACCCAATATCCTTTTGCCATCTTTATCTCCAGTGTTTGACGGGCGCTTTGCGCCATGAGGCGAACGCAGCGCGCTGGTGCGCTCAGTCCGGCGGCCAGCATAGCAAATTATCGATTCAGCGCGTTTCAGTGAAAGGTGCTTTCCTGTGCTAGGGGTTAACCCGAGAGATTCAGCGTCATAGACTGCTCTCACTGCTTCGAACGACACTGAGTTCGAAGCCAAGCACCTCATAACACTGGAGTTTCATCATGAAGTCGATCATCCGCGCAGCAGTCGTCGCCACCGCTCTTGTCGTTCCCGTCGCTTCGTTCGCGCAAAGCCAGATCACGCGCGCTCAGGTGCGTGCGGAACTCGCCGCATTGGAGAGCGTCGGTTATCACGTGGGCGACGGCGATCAGGCGCATTATCCCGAAGCGATTCAGGCGGCCGAAGCGAAGCTCGCCGCACGCGACGGCGCGACGGCTTATGGCGGCGCGGCTAACGGCACGACGCAATCGGGCGGTGCGCGCGTGTCGCAATCCGACTGGAACGCGATGTACTCGCGCTGAAGTGCGAATGCCTGAAGCGGGATTTCATGTCCGCTTCAGGCGCAGCAATCAGTCCGCCGCGTATTTGCGATCGAGCTCGTCGTAAAGCGGCTTGTTCACGAGGCGCTGACGCTCGGCGAATGGCGTGACGACGGCGGGATCTTCATCGAGCCGCCCTTGCGATTTCAATGCGCCTAGCGCGGTCTGCATGCCGCGCACGGCGCTTTGCAAGGCGGCGTTCGCATAGAGCACGAGGCTGAAACCCAGGCGCTGGAGATCCGCCTGATCCGTCACCGGCGTCTTGCCGCCGATCACGATGTTGATCAGTTGCGGCGCATCGAGCAGCTTGGGCAGCGATGCGATTTGCTCCGGCGTTTCGATCGCTTCGACAAAGAGAACGTCCGCTCCCGCTTCGACGAATGCTCGCGCGCGCTCGATCGCCGCATCGAAACCTTCCACCGCGCAGGCATCGGTGCGCGCGACGATCAGAAAGTTATCGTCTTCGCGTGCATCCACGGCCGCGCGTATCTTGCCTGTCATCTCATTCGTCGAGATCACGGCCTTGCCCGCGAAATGGCCGCATTTCTTCGGCATCACCTGATCCTCGAGCTGAATCGCATCGGCGCCCGCGCGCTCCAGCGTGCGCACGGTATGGCGCACATTGAGCGCATTGCCGAAGCCCGTATCCGCATCGACGATGAGCGGCACCTCCACCGCATCGCGAATGCGCGCCGTATGTTCGGCGATTTCCGCGAGGCCCATGAAGCCGAGATCCGGCATGCCGAGCGACATGTTCGTGACGCCCGCGCCGGTGATGTAGATCGCTTCGAAACCCAGATCGGCGGCGACACGCGCGCTCATCGCGTTGAACGCGCCAGGCAGGAGCAGGGCGCTGCGTGCGTTGACCCGTTCGCGGAACGCAGCACGGCGGCGGGAAGATGAAGTGGTCATGGCTTCGGTTCCGGAAAGAGATTTCGTGTTCGGCGCCGATGTATGCGCCAGCGTCTGCAATGCTAACGCGCGTTGCGCTTCGATGCTCGCGCGAGCATCACGGGAAGCGGAACAGCGCACGCGCCGAGTCGCGCAACACGATGGTACGCAGCGATGCGTCCGGAATCCAGCGGTCGAGCGCATCGCGCGAAGCGCCGTAGTCGATCAGGCTTCGATGCTGCGTATGCGGCCAGTCGCTGCCCCACACGAGCCGGGATGCACCGAACGAATCGAGCAATGCGCGAGTGAGCGTCTGACCGAGCGATGCGCCACTCTCGCCGCACACGCTGCGATAAGCCGCCGATAGCTTGACCCACACACGTCCGCTTCTGGCCGTCTTCAGAAGATAACGAAAGCCCGGATCGTCCGCGCCGAATGCGGGATCGGGACGGCCGAAATGGTCGATCACGATCGTGCAGCCCTGTTCGACGAGCGGCGTGATGAGCATCGGCAGATCCACGGCACTGCGATGAATCTCGACATGCCAGCCCAGCGCATTGATGCGCTCGAACAATTCGCGCCAACGGGTTTCGCGCAGATCGGGCAAGGCGAGGCCGATCAGATTGAGCCGCATGCCGACGACACCGAGCGCCGCGAGCCGATGCAACTCGGCGTCGCTGATCGAAGGATCGATGACGGCCACGCCGCGAAAGCGCCGCGGATAGCGCTGCAGCACGTCGACGAAGAATGAATTGTCCGTGCCCAGAAAACTGGGCTGCACGAGCACGGCATGCGATACACCGTTGGCGCGCAAGTGCTCGGCGTAGTCATCGAGCGTCGCGTCATAGTCGGGCGCATGACGGCGATGCGGCGCGAGCGGAAGGCCGCGCACGAAGACATGCGCGTGGCTGTCGATCGCTTCGATCGCGGCGGGCGTCGATTCGAGCCAGTTCTCGTCGGCGAGCGTGGCGTGAAGTGAGTGCGTCATGGAAGTATCAGACATGCTTGGGCGAGCGCTCGCCCGATGCGGCTTGAGCGGGGACAGTCGCAATGCGGCGGCCTTTCGTCTCGGGCAACAGCAACGCGGCGATGACGACAAGTCCATACGCGATGCCCGCGTCGATGCCGAGCGCCTGTCCGAGCGGCATCGAATTGCCCATGTGCCCGACGAGCACCGGAAACACGGCGGACACCACGCGTCCGAAGTTGTAGCAGAAGCCGACGCCGGTGCCGCGCACGCCCTGCGGATAGAGTTCGTTGAAGAGTGCGCCGAGCGTGGCGGGAATGCCCGCGGAGAACAGACCGAGCGGGAAGCTCAAGATGAGCATCGCGACATCGCCGATCGGCAAGAAGACATAGACGTTGACCGTGATCGCGCAGCAGATCGCGAAGAGAATCACGTTCTTCCGCCGACCGATCTTGTCTTGCAGCCACGCACTGACAAAACATCCGATGATGAACGCGGTGATCACCACCGTCAGATAGCCGCCCGTGCCGAGCACCGATAGATGACGCTCGGTTTTGAGGTAAGTGGGCAGCCATGTCGTTATCGCGTGATAGCCGCCATGCGCGCCGAGTCCGATCAATCCACCGACGATCGTCGTGCGCAGCACCGAGGGATGGAAGATGCCGGCCAGGATCGCGAATGCGCCCTGACGTGGCTCGGGTTCTTCGCTCGGTTTCGATTCGCGAGGCGGCTCTTCGATATTGCGGCGCATATAAACGACGAGCAGCGCCGGTATCAGGCCGACCGCGAACAGCACACGCCACGCCCAATCGGGCGAGACCCACGAAAACACGACCGTATAGAGCAATACCGCGCCGGCCCAGCCGAAACCCCATGCGCTTTGCACGATGCCCATCGCTTTGCCGCGATGCTTAGCGCGAATCGTTTCGCTCAGCAACACGGCGCCCGCCGTCCATTCGCCGCCGAAGCCGAGCCCTTGAAGCGACTTGAGCACGAGCAACTGCTCGAAGTTTTGTGCGAAGGCGCTGAGAAACGTGAAGAGCGAGAACCAGAGCACCGTCACTTGCAAGGCCTTGACGCGCCCGATGCGATCGGACAGCACGCCGGCGAAAAGCCCGCCCAACGCGCCCGCGACGAGCGTCGCGCCGCCGATCAGGCCCGCTTGTCCCTTGCCGATGCCCCATGTCGCGATGAGCGTCGGAATGACGAGGCTGAATAACTGCGTGTCGACGCCATCGAGCGCCCAGCCTGCAAAGCATCCCCATAGCGTGCGTTTTTCCGCCGTGGAAATCTCACGGTACCAATTCATCTTGCGTCTCCTGTGCGGGCCTCGGGCCGGCTCTTGTTCACTATGCCATTGCATTCTAGAAACGAAGGTCGGCCTCGCATACTATGGATATGTTCATCTTTCATTGCATTTTGATATGCTCGCGGCATGGAGACGCGCAACCTCAAATACTTCCTCGCCGTGGTCGATGCAGGCAGCGTCACGCGCGCGGCCGAAGTGCTCGATATCGCGCAACCCGCGTTGAGCCAGGCGCTTTCACGCATGGAGCGCGATCTCGGCGTGAAGCTTTTCGAGCGCACGCGACGCGGCGCACAGTTGACGGCGGCGGGCGAGGCGATCGTCGAAGACATCAGACTGAGCGTCGCGCGTATCGATGCCGCGTCGCATCGCGCCCGTGAAATCGGCGCGCAACGCGGCGGGCGTTTGACGATCGGCTTCGCATCGGCGGCGCTTTTCAGTCTGTTGCCGCGGGCCATTGCCGCGCTGCGCGGCGAGGTGCCCAATGTCGAACTCATACTGAGGGAAATGAGCAACGCGGAACAGGCGAGCGCGCTGGAGAAAGGCACGATCGATATCGGTCTGCTGCATACGCCTGTGGCCGTCGGCGGACGCATGCGCGAGAAACTGATCGCGCGAGAACGCTTGCTGGCCGTGCTGCCGTGGTCTTTCTCCATTGGCGATGACGGAAAAGTCGGTTTGAAAGAGTTATCCGATGCCGGCCTCGTCTGGTTTCCGAGCGATCAACTGCCGGTCGTGCGCGCGGGTATCCTGAGTGCTTTTCGCAAGGCGGGATGCGAGGCGAATGTCGTGCAGGACGCGAATCGTTCGCTGACCGTGCTGGCTTGCGTCGCGGCGGGATGCGGCGCATCGCTTCTGCCGCAATCCGTGACGGCATTGCAATTCGCCGGCGTGCGCTTCTGCGAGGTGCGCGACGGCGATAACCTGCCGCCCTTCGAACTCAGCGCGATATGGCCGACGCGCTCGCGCCCGACGCTCGCGGACCGTTTCGCGGCCTTGCTCGAAGCATGAGCGCGTCGCAAGATGCACGCATGCCCGTTCAGGAGACACACATGAATCAACCGTCGAACGATCTGCCTTTGCCGGAGGGCATTCGCGCGCGCATGATCGACAACGGCAATGGCCTTTCGATGCATGTGCTCGAAGCGGGCTTCGATGCGCCCGGACGACCTTGCATCGTGCTGCTGCACGGCTTTCCGGAACTTGCTTTTAGCTGGCGCAAGGTTATGAAGCCGCTCGCCGATGCGGGCTTTCATGTCGTCGCACCGGATCAGCGAGGTTATGGGCGCACCATCGGCGGCGCGGCCTCGTTCGATGCCGATCTCGACGAGTTCACCTTTCCGAACCTCGTGCGCGATGTGCTGGGCCTCGTGTCGGCGCTGGGCTATCGCAGGGTTGCATCGGTCATCGGTCATGACTTCGGCTCGCCCGTGGCCGCGTGGTGCGCACTCATTCGCCCCGATGTGTTCGCGTCGGTCGCGATGATGAGCGCGCCGTTCGCGGGGCCACCCGCATTTCCGTTCAACACGGCGAAGAACGATGCGAGGCTCGCGCGCGTGGAAACAGCGCCATCGGTCATGGCCGAAGCGGTCGCGGCGCTTGCATCGCTCGACCCGCCGCGCAAGCACTATCAATGGTATTACTCGGGTGCGCAGGCCAACGACGACATGTTGCGCGCGCCCCAAGGCCTCGCGGCGTTCCTGCGCGCGTATTACCACGTCAAGAGCGCGGACTGGCCGGGCAATCACCCGCATCCGCTCGCAGCGGTCACGGCCGATCAACTGGCGCTGCTTCCCGCGTACTACGTGATGAACGCCGACGCGACGATGCCGCAGACCGTCGCGGAGCACATGCCGGACGCCGGGCGGATCGCCGCATGTGCGTGGCTGTCCGATGCGGATTTGAATGTCTACGCGGCCGAATATGCGCGCACCGGATTCCAGGGCGGACTGAACTGGTATCGCTGCGGCACCGACCCGCGTTATGCATCGGCGTTGCGGACCTGGTCGGGATGCACGATCGACGTGCCGTCATGCTTCATAGCCGGCGCGAGCGATTGGGGCTATTACCAGCGACCGGGCGATTTCGAAGCGATGCGCGTACTGGCCTGCACCAATTTTCGCGCGGCGCATCTGATCGAAGGAGCGGGGCATTGGGTTCAGCAGGAACAGCCGAGCACGGTGGTCAGCCGCGTCCTGCGCTTTCTGAGGCAGGATGCGCCCGCGATCTAGAGAAAATGTATCCATACGTGTATGAAGTTTCCTCATGTAAGAGTTGCGGTCTGATAGCCGATTCGGCGGAACTTCACTTGAAACGCGTTTGTCCACGGGCCTCGCGGCCTTGTTTGTAGGTCGGATTGAACCGCGAGGAGAGTATCGATGGATAAAGGACGTGTTGCCGCGCTCGACGCAGGCCGGGCGCTCGCGATCGTCGGGGTCGTTGCAGTACACCTGTCGTTTCAGTTTCCCAATCTGCTTGGCGCCGTAACGCTCATTGCGCGCATGGGCCAATACGGCGTGCAGCTTTTCTTCGTGATCAGCGCGATCACGATCTTCATGACGCTCGAAATGGATCACGCGCGTTGCGCGGATGCGCGTCATGTGACGCTGCGCTTCTATATCAAACGCTTCTTTCGCATTGCACCGATGTATTACGCCGCGATCGCGGTGTACGGTCTCATCAGTTATGGTGCGACGCGCTCGGGCATCGAACGCGCATGGATTCTCGGCGCGCACGGCCCGATGGACGTGCTGCTCAACATGCTCTTTCTGCATGCGCTCTCGCCGACGGCGATCAATAACGTCGTGCCGGGAGGATGGTCGATCGGCGTGGAAATGCTTTTCTATATGATCGCGCCGCTGCTGTTCTTTCTCGCGATGAATCGTGCGCGTCTGCTGCTGGCAACCGTGCTGTTGCTCGGCCTGTCGTGCGCCGTGATGTCGATGAGCGATTGCAACGGCACGCTCGATTGCAACGTGGCCAATAACACCTTCAGCTATTTCTGGCCGCCCGTGCAGGGGCCGTGCTTCATCGTCGGCATGTGGGCATGGTACGCGTTCCGCTCGCATTTGCTCGGCGCGTCCGATGTGACGAAGCGCGTATCGTGGCTCTACTTTTCGCTGGCATTGGGATTTGCGCTGATGACCGCCGCGCTCGGCGTATGGCTCGACAAGGCGCATGCACTCGCGCCCGTGTTCGCCGCCTGCAGTGCCGTCGCGTTTCTCTTGTTCGTGTGCTCGCGTCATGCACGCAAGCATCGCGACAGGCCGCACGCCGCGTCGCGCGTCATATTCGTTCGACGCTGCGCCGCCGCGCTCGGCCGTGAAAGTTATGGTATTTATCTTTGGCACTTCATCTGCGTCTATGTGACGTTTCATTTCTTCGATCGCACGTTCGGACAGAAGAATGGAGAAACGTCGCTTGCGCTATTCGGCGCGACGCTGATCGCGGTGCTGGTCGTTTCTTATGCACTGTCGCGCATGTCGGACAGGCTGATTCAAGGGCGTGCGACGCGCTTGTCGAGACGCTTGCTCGCATCGGTCGATCGACGTTTTCATCTGACGCGCGACGCCTGATCGCGAGGATGCGCATGAGCGGTGAACGCCTGACCGAAAGTCGCCATGGCTCGGCTTTCCCGCTGTCGAAATACACGCGCGCATTCATTCGCTTCGCGCGCAAGCGTGGGGGCGTCGCGCTCGATATCGGCGCGGGCTACGGAACCGCATCCTTGCCTTCGCTGAGCAGGCGCACGCGCGTGATCGCCAACGATATTTCGCGCGCGCAACTGGAGCAGATCAGGCGGGCGGCGCCGGCAGGGCTCGAGCACAATCTCGTGCTGCTGGAGGGCGCATTCCCGCGATACGATCTCGAAGAATCTTCTCTCGATGCAATTCTCGCGTCGCACGTGCTGCATTTCCTCGCACCCGACGATTTCCGCGCGGGCGTCGCCAGGATGCACGACTGGCTCAAGCCCGGCGGCAAGGCGTTCGTGCTGTGCTTCACGCCTTATCATCGATTCATGGCGAAGATGATTCCGGACTATGAGCGCGCGGTTGCATCGGGCAGTGCATGGCCCGGCCTGACCGACGATTCGGATCGCTATGCTCTCGTGCCGAAGCTCTTGCCCGCGACGGTCAACCTGATGGATCCCACCATCCTCGCACGCGAGTTTCTGCACGCGGGCTTTCGCATCGAGTGCACGGAATTCACGCCGTGTCCGCGCGGCCTGAATCCGGAGTACTTTCCGCTCGACGGCCGCGAATGGGCCGGACTCATCGCCTACAAGAGCGCCTGATTGGCCGTCGCGGACGCGCACAGATCGAAGCGCCGCCCGCGCGTGCGATACAACACGATGCTCGCGACGAGCGTAGCCACTTCGGTAACGGCGACGGTCATCCAAAGACCGCGCGGCCCGAGCCACTCGGTCAGGAGCCAGAGCATCATCAGCAGCAACAGCCAGCTTCTCAGCAGCGCGACGATCATCGATGCGAGCGGCGCCTCGATGGCGGTCAGATAGCCGCTGATTGCGACATTGATCGCGGCAGGCAGGAACGCGAGCGCACACCAGGGCAACGCATCGCGCAGAAGTGCTTGCGCCTGCGGACTGTCGGGCACGAAGAGCGCGCCGAGCGGCTGCGCGAGCGTGAGAATCGCGAACGCGGCGGCGATCGCGAAGCCGGCGGTGACCGCGATGCCGATCGAAAACGCGCGTGACACGGCGTGTGCGTTGCCCGCGCCGCGCTGAAAGCTCACGATGGGTTGCATGCTCTGCACGAGCGCGACCATCGTGACCGACGCGATCATCGTCATGTATTCGACGACCGCGAACGCGACGAGACCCGTGTCGCCGAGCCAGCGCAATACCGCGTGATTGAACGCGAAGAGCGTGACGCTCGGCGCGATTTCGCCGAGAAATTCCGATACCCCGTTATAGGCCATGCGCCATGCGTGATCGAGCCGCGCGAAAGCATGCGCGACGGGACGAACGTGGCGCGCCTTGACGAAGTGATAGGCCAGCATCGGAATGCAGGCGAGCGCCTGACTGATGCCCGATGCAAGCGCCGCGCCGCGCATGCCCCATTGCATGTGACTCACCATCCACCAGGTCAGCGCGACATCGGCGATGCCGCCCGCGATGAGGCAGACCAGGCCGAATCTGGCCGCGCCTTCTATGCGCAGGAACAGTTCGAGCGCATAACATGCGGTCGGGAACAGGACGAACGGCGCATAAGCATGCAGGAAGTCTTTCGCGAGGCGCGCGAGTTCTCCGCGCGCGCCGGTCCATTGCACGAATGTATCGGCATAAAGATGAATCGCCAGTCCAAAGACGACGCCGCATAGACCGAGCAGCCAGAGCGCCTGCGTGAATGCTTCGGCGGCATCGCGCTCGCGCCGCTCGCCGAGCAGACGAGAGACGAGCGTCGATCCGCCGACACCGATCATCACGCTGAATGCATACGGCAGATAAAGCAGGGGCACGAGCAGATTCAACGCGGCAAGCGCATCGGCGCCGACATGGCGTCCGATGAAGATGCCGCTGATGACGGAGTGCATGCAGTACACCCATGCGGCGAGCACGGTGGGCACGGCGTAGTTCGAGAACTGACGAACGAGAGAAGCGTTGTTATGCGAAACCATGACTGACAATCCGACGTTACTCGCTAGGCACGCCAGATACACGGTCGCGACGCATCCGGCGTGCGAGTCAGAGTGATGGCATGGCGCATGTGCGCGATATGAGCGCGCCAAGGACTCGGGCGGGCCGCATATGAATGAAACGAAACTGAGTAGCGCACGAACTGGCCGCGCGAGAACAGGCCAGTGGGCTACGAGAGGAAATGCGTGACGAGGCTATCTGCGCGTGATGCGCGGATGCCGCTTCAGCCTTTCACGATGCGGTGGTTGGAGTGACGAACGCCAATGAAGGTTCCTCGATCGCGCTGTTAAGCGAATCATGAATCGCGCACCATTCACGCGCACCGACATGAAACGCTAGGCGCCCGACGCTTCCAGCGGCCTGTCCGTTTTCGCGCGCAAACCATACGCGGTCAGCATGCGATACAGCGTGACGCGCGAGATGCCCAGTTCGTCGGCCGCTTCACCGAGCCGTCCGCGATGCCGCAAGAGCGCCACTTCGATAGCCTGTCGCTCGGCCGCTTCGCGTGCTTGCGCGAGCGTCATCGGCGCGGCTTCCGCATATTCGCCGAGTTCGAGATCGCTTGCGAGAATCTGCCGTCCTTCCGACATGACGATGGCGCGGCGCACGCGATTGATCAACTCGCGCACATTGCCGGGCCAGCCATAGTTATGGAGCGCCGCGATTGCGCACGGCGCGAAGCCTCGCAGCCGCCGGCTCGCATCTTTTCTGAAGCGCTCGAGCATGTGATTCGCAAGCAGTTCGATATCCTTGCCGCGCACGCGCAACGGCGGCTCGTCGATCTGCAACACACACAGGCGATGGTACAAGTCCGCGCGAAAGCGTCCTTCGAGCATGGCCGCCTGCATGTCGACGTGCGTCGCCGAGATGATGCGTACATCGACATCCGTCGACCCTTGTCCGCCCAGGCGCTCGATCTTGCGCTCCTGCAGGAAGCGCAGCAGACTCGCCTGGCTTTCGAGCGGCAGATCGCCGATTTCATCGAGAAAGAGCGTGCCGCCGTCGGCTGCTTCCACGCGTCCGATCTTGCGCTGATTGGCGCCGGTGAACGCGCCGCGCTCATAGCCGAAGAGCTCCGATTGCAGCAAGTGCGCGGGAATCGCGCCGCAATTGATCGCGACGAACGGCTGCTCGCGGCGCACCGACCGCTCGTGAATCGCAACGGCGGTGAGTTCCTTGCCCGTGCCCGATTCGCCGGAGATGAATACGGGCGCATCGGTCATCGCGACCTTGCGAATCGAGCGATACAGCGCCTGCATCGCATCGCAAGAGCCGACCATGCTGCCTTCCTTGCATTCGTCCTTGCGCGGATCGTTGCTCGCGGTGTCATGCAGGGAGACCATGCCGTACGCATGTCCGACCGCATCGACGATACGGTCGGCGGCAGAGGGCACCGTCACGTAGTCGAAGCAGAAATCGCGAATCAGGCGGCAAATCTCGGGGCTTTCGACATGCTCGGCGTCGACGGTCGCAACCCAGCCGATCTGATAACTTGCCAGCAACCCGGTGAGCGTCGCCGCTTCGGCGGCAAAGCCGCGGCTCGTCAGGTCGACGATCCCGGCTGCGGCGCGTTTGCTGTGTCTCGCGGATTTGGGTGGCTTGGCCGGATCGATGCGCTCGATGGTCCAGCCACGAGCGTGCAGCCGCTCGGACAGATCCTCCGATACCCCGCGGCCCACGAAGTAGAGCGTTCTGGCTTCCCCGTACATGGCTTTTCTCAGCTTTTTTAGTAGATGTAGCGCCAAGTATGCGCCCGGTTGCCGTAATGTAAAAAGCCTCGCAAACGATAAGCTGATTTTGAATGTTTACATTGATCGGCAGAATCGATTAAAAACGTCATAGCATTTTTTGCGGGACGTCCGTGCGGAAATGCACTGATCGCACGTGCTTTTTTGACGCGCGCCTTATGCTGCAAAGCCTTTGCTCGGAAGAATGATCGGAACGAATTACTTATTCGCTTATGAATATGATTAGCTGTATAAGTATTTGCTCAATTGAATCTGACGAAGCCTGAAATATCAGATAATTAATACCTTCATGCAATTTCAGTTTGCGGCGCACGCAGGGCGAGCGTACAGTTCGCAAAGTGCGTCTTGTCTGATGAATACCCGTTCGAACATGGATAAAGCAGAGAACTCCACTTCAACGTATCAGCCGCGCTTGCTTCTCGTCGACGACGATCCGGCGATGATCCGCATCATCGGGGACATGCTCGCGGAATTCCCCAATCAGCGTTTTGCGACCACCGGCGAGGCCGCGCTTGCGCTCGCGCATGACGCGACGCCGGACCTCATCCTGCTCGACGCCAATCTGCCCAACATGACGGGCTTCGATGTCTGCGAGATCCTCAAGAAGGATGCGAAGCTCGCGCGCGTGCCGGTGATCTTCGTCACCAGTCACGACGCGCCGGCGCTCGAAGTCGACGCCTTTCGCATGGGCGCGGCCGATTACGTGATCAAACCGCTCGTCGCGCCGCGCCTGCAAGCGCGTGTGCGGGCACAACTTCGCCTGCGGCAGCGCGTGATGGAGGCGCTTGCGCGACGGCACGAGGAGGGCGCGAAGCCTGCGGCGTCGAAACCCACGGGCGTGCGCGTGCTCGGCATTCTCGCGGACGACATGATCGACGCGCATCGCCACGCGCTCGAAGGCATCGGCGCAGTCGACCTGGTGAAGGATTGCGACGCCGCGCTGCGTCTCGCGCAAGACAAGGAGCCGGATGCGATCGTGCTGGATGCGCGTTGCTGCGATAACCCTTGCGACGCCGTGCGCGCGTTGCTGACCGAACTGGCGCACGTGCCGATCGTCGTGCTGACCGATGGGCGCGATGTCGAAACCGAGCAGCGCACGCTCGATTCGGGTGCGGCGGATGTCATCGCGAAGCCGGCCCGTTCCGCGGTGCTTCAGGCGCGTGTGCAGGGCGCGCTGGCTTCGGCGTGCAAGGCGCGGGAAGAATTGCGCGCGCTGCTGGAGTCGGCGGGCGGTGCGAATGTTCATCCGTTTCCGGTGTACGCTCGCGACACCCGCGGTGCTTGAGCCGTAGCGTCCCGCCTCAAACCTGTTCGAGCATGTCGCGCGCGATCTCCGATGCGCGCGCGAAATCGAGTGCGCGCACCCGCGCGAGAAATTCCTCGAAGTCCTCGCGATGCACGCTCGGCGCATGCGGCGACAGGTTCTCGGATAGCGCGATCGCTTGCAGATTCGATGCATCGAGCAATGCGACGATCGCGGTGAGACGCGCGCGCCAGTCGTCGTCTTCCAGTGGCGACGCGCTCGCCGTGCGCTGCGTAGGCGTTCGGGGCCGACCGAATTCATCGACGAGTTGCGTCACGCTCGATGCGAGCAACTGCTGCATGTGCGATAGCCTTGCGCGCGTTGCGTCGAGCATGTGTGCATCGTGTTCGAGCGTGCTTGCGAGCTTCGCGAGCGCTGCCGCGCCGATCGTGCCGGCGCTGCCCTTGATCGCATGCAGCATCGATGCGACACCTTGCGCGTCGTGCGCCGCGAGCGCAGACGCAAGCTGCGCCAGTTGCCTGTCGGTCTGTGCGCCGAAGCGGTCGACCGCATTGCGGATCAGATCCGTATTGCCGCCGAAGCGCGCCACGATCGAATCGCGCGGCTCGATGACCGGATCGGCGTCCGCGTCTGCGTCGGTGCGCTCCGTATGCGGCGCCATCGGCGTGCGACCCGTGCACGCGCGCAGCACCGTGACCAGCCGCTCGACATCGATCGGCTTGCCCACGTGTTCGTTCATGCCGGCCTGCAAACAGGCGTCGCGATCCGCGCCGGATGCATTGGCCGTCATCGCGATGATCGGCAGCGCGGCGAAGCGGCCGTCCGCGCGAATGAGACGCGTCGCTTCGAGTCCGTCGAGATCGGGCATTTGCACGTCCATCAGCACCGCATCGAAGCGCACGTCGGCGGCCAAGACCCGGTCGACGCCCGCGCGGCCGTCTTCCGCGAGCGTCACGGACGCGCCCTCCGCCAGCAGCAGACCTTCGGCGACCTGACGGTTGAGTGCGTTGTCCTCGACTACGAGCAACGCGAGTCCGGTGAGGCGGCGCGCCTTGTTCGCCGGTTGCGGCCTGGCGGCCGGCATCGCGTCGATCCCGCGAGGCAGCGCGGCGCGGATCGCGGCGGCGAGCTGCTTCGGCGTCACGGGCTTGGTCAGGAAACCGGCGAAGGGCGCGGCGCCGCCTTCCTGCGACTCGCGCAACACTTCGCGTCCGAACGCCGTGACGAGCAACACGAGCGGCGGCGTGGCGCGGTCCTTCATCGCACTGATGCGCCTGGCCGCGCTCAGTCCGTCGAGTCCCGGCATGCGCCAGTCGAGCAGGACGATGTCGTAGGGCGCATCGCTCATGGCCGCCTCGCCGATGCGCGCGACCGCCTCGATTCCGCTCGTCACGATGTCCGCGTGCCAGCCGAGCGAGCGCACCGTGCGCGACATGATCTCGCCTGCGACCGGGTTGTCGTCGGCGATGAGAATGCGCGCGCCACGCTCGAGGATCGCGCCGTCGTCATGCACCCGCACGCCCGTCGTGTCCACTCCGAGCGTGATGTCGAACCAGAAGCGGCTGCCTTCGCCCACGCGGCTTGCCACTTCGAGCTGGCCGCCCATCATCGCGACGAGCCGCTTGCTGATGACGAGCCCGAGACCGGAGCCGCCGTAGCGGCGCGACGTCGACGCCTCCGCCTGCGTGAAGCCTTCGAAAATGCGCCCGAGCTGTGCCTCGCTGATGCCGATGCCGCTGTCGCTCACCGCGATGCGCACGCGTGCCGCATCGCCCGTCGCATCGCTAGAGTCTTCGATGCGATGCACGCTCACGACGATCTGCCCCGCCGACGTGAACTTGAGCGCGTTGCCCGCGAGGTTGATCAGCACCTGCTGAAGCCTGAAGCTGTCGCCGACGAGCACCGCCGGCAAGGACGGATCGAGGTCGAACAGCACTTCGACATCCTTCGCTCCCTGATTGCCCGATAGCACGATGCCCAGCTCCTCCATCAGCTTTTCCGGCTCGAACGGATGACTGTCGAGTTGCAGCTTGCCCGCTTCGATCTTCGAATAATCGAGGATGTCGTTGAGCAGGTTCAGCAACGACTTCGCGGCGGTCTCGGCCTTGCTCACGTAATCTTGCTGGCGCGCGTTGAGCGCCGTCAGTTGCACGAGATGCAGCATGCCGAGCACCGCGTTCATCGGCGTGCGGATTTCGTGGCTCATGTTCGCGAGAAACGACGACTTCGCCGCGCTCGCCGCATCGGCCTGTTCCTTCGCGTTGCGCAGATGGAATTCCAGTTCGTACTGGTCGGTGACGTCGTAGTTCACGCCGGTCATCACGAGGGGCGCGCCGTTCGCGTTGCGCTGCATGCGCAGACCGCTCTGGATGCGCCGCGTCGTGCCGTCCGGCAGGACGATGCGAAACGGCGGCAACGTCTCGGTTTCTCCCGCGACCGCCGCGCGCAGGTCCGCCATGATCGCGTCGTGATCATCGGGATGAATGCGCAGCCGCCAATGCTCGAAGTGCAGACCGTTATCGAGCATCTCGGGCGGGTATTGGTAAATCTCGAACATGCGCGCGTTCCAGTGCAGCTTGTCGGTCGCGAGATCCCACGACCAGATGCCCAGTTCGGCGATGTCGGCAGCCAGCAGCAACTGGTCGCGCGCGTGCGCCAGTTCGCTGCGTTCCTTTCTTTGTCGGGAAATATCCGTAATTACCGATACAAAATGCAATGCACCATCGAGCCGCATTGCGCCCGTGGAGACGTGCGCGGGAAACGACGTGCCGTCCTTGCGCTGTCCGGCAAGCTCGCAGTCGGCGGTCGTGACGCCGCTATCGCCTTTGAATTGCATGATGTATTCGTTATACGCATCCAGATGCGGCGGGGGCACCAGCATCCGGATGTTTTGCCCGATGACTTCGCTCGCCTTGTATCCGAATACCTTTTCGCCCGCCGAGTTGAACGAGCGCACCGCGCCGCGCTCGTCCACGGTGATGATCGGGCTGATCGCGGTGTCGAGCACGGTCTGGGTCGTCGCGAGGCTGCGCGCGAGTGCCTGCTCGATGCGCGTGCGCGCGGTGACCTGGCGCACGAGCCGCGCGCCGAACATCGCGATCACGAGCGCGAGCACGGTCGTGACCGACGCGTGCCAGAGCGTGTCGCGCCACCACGGCGCGAGGATTTCGTCCTCCGCGAGCGCCGCCGCGACGAAGAGCGGATAGTCCTGCAATTCCCGCAGGCTGTTCAGGCGCGTGATGTGATCTTGCGACGAGCGCGTCGTGAACACGCCGGCGCGGCCCTGTTCCAGATGCGAGCGATAGAGCGCCGTGTCGTTCACGTTCTTGCCGACGAAACGGTCTTCGAACGGCCGGCGCACGACCATCACGCCCGAATTCAAAACGAGCACCGCCGCGCCCGACTGGCCGAGATCGAGACTGTCGTAGAAACGCGAGAAGAAATCGATGTCGATGGTCGCGAGCGCGACGCCCGCGAAGCTGCCGTCGGGAGCATCGATGCGGCGCGACACCGGCACGATCCATTTGCCCGTCGAGCGGCTCTTGACGGGCGGCCCGATGTGCGAACCCTGATCGGTGTGCGCGCGGTGATATTCGAAGTACTCGCGATCCGAGTTGTTGAACCGCGATTCGAGCCTGGGCTGGGAATTGACGAGCCAGGCGCCGTTTTTGTCGTAGATGAAGAGGCCGTTCAGTTGCGGCAACTGCTCGACCCGCGACACGAGCGAGCGGTGCAGGCGCGCGAGCGCCTGCGGCGAGGTGCCGTCTTCCTCGACGCGCTCCACCATGCCGATGAGCGTCGTATCGGCTTCCTTGAAGGTGTCGTTCGCGTGCTGCGCCATCGCGCGCGCGAGGTTGGACGTCGCGGTCGTCATCTCGTCGATCTGCACGCGGCGCGCCGCGACGCTGCGCCACAGATCGGTGCCGACGATGAGCATGCAGACGACGCCGATAAACACCGTCATCCTGAAAGTGAGCGAATGGCGACTGTGCACGCCGTTGTCTCCGAATGAGCGATTGCAGGGCGCCAGGCCGGCGCGACGATCGAATGCTGCCGTATCTTATCGCGCCATTCGGAGGAGGCCGGTCGACGAACAGGCGAGGCGCCGCATGCGTTTCGCGCGGCTATCCGGCGTGTTTACGGCGCGAAGGCACGAAAGCTTGAGCCGGCGCGACGGGAATATTTTCGCTGCCCGGCTGGTTTCGAGAGCATGGAGTCGCCTTGTCCTAAAGCCCGCCGATCTGTTCGATCGTCGCCGCCTTTCAGGGCCGAAAGCGTTGGCTCGCGCCCGACAGTCGTGCCGGACCGCGGCGGCTGAAATCGCGCCGAGCCTTGTAGCACAAGCGATTCGCTGAACTGGCACGGTGCCTGCATCGAATGCCGACACCCGCCGCCTCAGCGACTCCCGATTGACCCGTCCTGCACGATCGCTCAGCCGGCATTTCATCGAAAGATTCGTTGATGCAAGTGGAGTGAATCATGTTGGGATACCTAATCAATATGGCAAAGGACATCATGCTGCCGCATCTGGTCTGCTGGACCGGCATGCTGCTGGACCGCGCGGAGCACAGCCGCCGCGATGAATATCTCGGATCGTGCGCGGATATCGGTGAACTCGAGCGCCGCATGCGTGCGTGCGACACCGACGCCTGATCATTCACAAGTGAGAACGACGATGGCTTTGAACGACGAACACACCGCCGCGCCGGTCATCGCGCTGCATTGCTCGGGCGCGGGCGCGAACCAATGGCGCCAGCTCGGCGAAACGCTCGACGCGCTCAATGCCGGTACGGCGCGTTACACGCTGATCGCGCCCGAGCATTACGGCTGCGACAGCGTCGGTCCGTGGGGCGGCGAGCGGGCATTCACGCTCGCGGACGAAGCGGCTCGCACCGTCGAGATCATCGATCGTCAGCGCGGCAAGGTGCATCTCGTCGGACATTCGTACGGCGGTGGCGTCGCGTTGCGCGCGGCGCTGGAGCGGCCGCATGGCGTCGCCAGCATCACGCTCTACGAGCCTTCGGCGTTTCATCTGCTCAAAGGCATGGGCGCGCGCGGCGCGACCGAATTCGCGGAGATTCTCGCGATCGCGGCGCGCACGGCGGAGGGCGTCGTCGCGGGCGATCTGCGCGGCGCGGCGCGTTCGTTCGTCGACTACTGGGGCGGGCACGGCGCGTGGTCCGCACTGCGGCCGTCCGTGCAGGCGATGCTCACGCGCTGGGTGCCGAAAGCGCCGCTCGATTTTCGCGCGCTGATCCACGAGCCGACGCCGGCGAGCGCATATGCGAAGCTGCGCATCCCCACGCTCGTCATGCGTGGTGAACACGCGCCCGCGCCGACGCGGCTGATCGCCGAGACGCTGCCCGACCTGATGCCGGCGGCGAAGCTGATCGTCGTGCCGGATGCCGGACACATGGGGCCGCTGACGCATGCCGGCGCGGTGAATGCGGCGATCGCGGGGCATATCGCCGATGCGGCGCGCGCCGATCGCCTAGCCGAGTAGACCGTCGCGCGATGCCGCGCTTTCGCCCTGCCGCTCGATGAGCCGCGCGCGAAACCAGAACGTCCACGCGAGCAATCCGCCGTAGATCACGTAGCTCACGACTGGCGACACGACCAGATAGCGCTCGACGGGCCAGGTCCATGCGAACCAGAAGCGCAGCGCGGTTTCGACAGAGAGCCCGACGCCCCACACGAGCGTCATGAGCCGCAGCGACGCGCGCAGCGAAGCGCTGTCGCGCCAGTACGCCTCGAAACGCTCGGCGCCGTTTTCCTGCTCGCGCGTGACGGTGGCGCGCGCGAGATAGAAGATGAGCGGACGTTCGAAGAACAGCGAGATCAGAAAGACGATGCCGGTCGCGCCTGCCGCGAGCGATTCGCGCACGAGCAGGATGCGCGGGCTGCCGCCCATCGCGAGCATCACGATCGACAGCGCGATGCCGAACAGCACGAGCGCGGAAAGCGCATCGACGCGGCGCGAGCGAGCGAATTCGGCGATGCTCCACACGAGCGGCGGCGCGGCCGATGCGTAGAGCGCGCCGACATCGCCCCAGTGCGGCAGCGCAAGCCGATACGCGAGCCACGGGAGCAGCAGATTGGCGGCGAGTTCGAGCACGAGACCGGGTTTGATCTTTTTCATGGACTCAGGAATGTGCGCTGTGGGCGCTGGCCTTGAGCCAAGTATAAAAGATCGGACGTGCGCGAATGTACGGATGCGCGCGTGCGGGTTCCGCGGGGGCGGGCGTTGGCGCGTTCAGACCGCCGCCCGCACTGGGTCGACGCTACTTCCTCGGGGGTGCGCCCGCGGCGGCGGGAGTTCCGGGCGTCGCTCCGTTCGCGGTGTTGCCGGCATTGGGGTTGTAGGTTGAATTGGCGTTGTAGTTCGGCGTGGTCGACGTCGCGTTCGGCGTGTTCGGCGTCGCCGGTTTCAAGGGCTTGGGCTGCAGTGTCTGGTTGATGACGCCCATCTGCCCCATCTTTTTGGCGGCCTGGCTGTCCGCGCTGGCCGCCGTGGCGAAGCACAAGCCGGCAGCGCCGGCGATCAACGCAATTTGCACGGCGCGCCCCTGCGCGCGATTGCTTGTCCTCATGACGGCCTCCTTGGTTCGTGCCAGCCACGCGGATGCCCGGCCGGTCATCTCATTGTGTGCAAGGACGATACCTGCATGGAAGAGGGTTTTGCCTAGGTGCGCCCGAGCGCGGTCTGCGACGATCTAACGCAGTGTGACTTGATAATCGTCTAAGAAATGAGTTGCTCCGGTCGGTAATATGTACTTCGAACTACTGATTTCAACTAGTCGGAGGATCACCGCATGTTTCCCGAATATCGCGACCTCATCTCGCGCCTCAAGACCGAGGACGATCATTTTTCGCGGCTCTTCGAGCGTCACAACGAGCTGGATCACCAGATCCACAACATGGAGACCGGCGTGACGCCCGCAGACTCGTTCGTCATCGAATCGCTGAAAAAAGAAAAGCTGCTATTGAAAGACAAGCTGTACGCGGTCTTGAGAAAAGCGCACGAAGCGGCCTGACAAAGAGAAGACGCAAGGGCAGAGACGCCGGAGCAACAACAATGAGGAGCCGATGAAGTTGATATCGCCAGAAAAGGCAGCCGGATCGGACGACGGCGATGTCGTGGCGCGAGCGATGCCGGCCAGCATCGAACAAGAAGAAACGGGCCGCGCGATCGAAGCGGCGCATGGCCTGCTGACCAACAGCGTGGACGACATACTCGAGCGGTTCGAGTCTCGAGAAGGCGAACAAACGCTATCGCTCGTCGATACCGTGAGAACCTTGATCGGCGGGATGTCGCCGGACGAAATATCCACGCTGCGCGCTCATCTTTTCGATGGCGCAACCGTGCGGCGATCGGCCAGGGCATCGCCCGATCCTGACGATGAACTGTCGCCGTCGTGGCGCGAGGGCGGCTATCCGTACCGGAATCTGATGTCGCGGCGGGCGTACGAAAAGCAGAAGTATCGTCTGCAAGTGGAGTTGCTGAAGTTGCAGGCGTGGGTGCGGGACACCGGCCAACGCGTCGTGATTCTCTTCGAAGGGCGCGACGCGGCGGGCAAGGGCGGCGCCATCAAACGCTTCATGGAACATCTGAATCCGCGCGGCGCCCGCGTGGTTGCGCTGGAAAAGCCGTCCGAGCGCGAGCGCGGTCAATGGTATTTTCAGCGCTATGTCGAGCATCTGCCGACGGCGGGCGAGTTGGTGCTCTTCGACCGCTCGTGGTACAACCGCGCGGGCGTCGAGCGCGTGATGGGCTTCTGCTCGCCGCGCGAATACGACGACTTCATGCAGCAGGTGCCCGCGTTCGAGCGGCATCTTTCGCAAAGCGGCACGCACGTCATCAAGCTATGGTTCTCCGTGAGCCGCGCCGAGCAGCGCCGCCGCTTCAAGGAGCGTGAGATTCATCCGCTCAAGCAGTGGAAGCTGAGCCCCGTGGATCTCGCGTCGCTCGACAAGTGGGATGCCTACACCGACGCCAAGGAAGCGATGTTCGCGCACACCGACAGCGCCGACACGCCCTGGACCGTCGTGCGTTCCGATTGCAAGAAGCGCGCGCGCCTCAACGCGATGCGCTACGTGCTGCACAAGCTGCCATATGCGAATCGCGACCTGAAGGCGATCGGCGCGGTCGATCCGTTCATCGTCGGGCGGCCGTTCTAGCTCGCGTTAGCGTCGTCCATCAACGTTTGGGCGAGCAGGCGCGCGTGCGGGGTGAGTGCGTCGAAGTCACGGGCGCACAGATGCAGCCGGCGCGTCGCCCACGGCTCCGAGAGCGGCACGATGGCAAGCGTCGGCCGCTCCAGCATGCGCGCCGATGCCTCCGACAAAATCACGAGCCCGATGCCCGCCTCGACCAGCATGCCGACGTTGTCGATGCTGCGCATGCGGATGCGATAGCCGATCTGCCTGCCGAGCCGTGACGCGCGCTCGGCCAGATGCAGTTCGAGCGCGGCATCCGATAGTCCGACGAACGCCTCGCCGACAATCTCCGCGAACGCCACCGCGCGTTCCCCCGCGATCCGATGGGCGCGGTTCGCCACGACCACCAGTTGATCCTGCGTAAGCAGATGAGTCTCCAGCCGTCCGAGGTCGGCCGTATCTGAAACCACGCCGAGATCCGCGCGGCTTTCCGCGATCGCCTGCACGATTTCGACGCTCGGGCGCTCGTCGAGATCTATCGAAAGATCCGGATAGGCGGCGAGAAAACGCGAGAGCCGGGGCGGCAGGAAGGCCGCCAGCGCCGCCGTGTTCGACATCATCCGGATGCGGCCTTTGAGGCCGGTCGCGAACGCGCGCAGTTCGCCGCGCATCTGCTCGACCTGACCGAGAATCGCGCGCGCGTGGCGCACGAAGGCGTCGCCCGCGGCGGTCGCCTGCACGCCGCGCCGGTTGCGTTCGAGCAGCGGCGCGCCGAGCGCGGCCTCCATTCCTGCGATGCGCTCGCTCGCCGAAGCCAGCGCCAGGTGCATCGCCTGCGCGCCCGCCGTGATGCTGCCGCGCTCGATCACGGTCAGGAACAGCCGCATGTCGGTCAGATCGAAGCGCATGCCCGCATCCTTCGGAAAGACCGAAGCCTCACATTGGAAATGCCAGATTGTAAGCGGCTCACGGCGTCGTTAGCATCTGTCGCATGGAACCCTTTATTCTGGTTATCGGCGCCGGTTTTCTCGCGGGCGCGATGAACGCGCTGGCAGGCGGCGGCTCGTTCGTGAGCCTTCCGGCGATGATCGCCGCCGGCTTGCCACCGGTTCAGGCGAACGCTTCGAGCACGGTGGCGCTCTTCCCGGGCGGCGTGGTCAGCGCGTGGGCCTATCGCGACGGCCTCTCTCCCGTCGGGTCCGTGTCGATCCGCAAGATGCTCGTGACGACGCTCATCGGCGGGTTCGTCGGCGCGGCGCTTTTGTTGTCCACGTCGTCCAGGACATTTTCCTTCGTGCTGCCGTGGCTTCTGTTGTGCGCGAGCCTCACGCTGGCGTTCGGCCGCAAGCTCGGCGAGGCGTTGCGGCGGCGCTGGCATATCGGCGCCCCGGCGGTGCTGTCGATCCAGTTCGCGCTCGGCGTGTACGGCGGATATTTCGGCGGCGCGGTCGGCATCATGATGATGGCCGTCTGGGGCCTGCTCGATTCGCGCGACCTGAAAAGCCTGAACGCGCCGCGCACGCTGCTGGTGAGCGCGGCCAACTCGGTGGCGGTGCTGACCTTCGCGGCGGCGCAGGCCGTGCGCTGGCCGGAGACGATCGCGATGCTGCTCGCGGCGGTCGCCGGCGGTTACAGCGGCGCGCAGCTAGGCCGGCGCGCGCCGCCGCACTGGATCCGTGCGGGCACGCTGATCGTCAGCGCCGGCATCACGATCGCATTCTTCGTGAAAACCTACGGACCGATGTTGTCGCGTCGATGAGACCATCATGATTCCCGCCTTGCTCGAAACCATCGGCGCGCTTTCGCTGCTCGTGAGTGTCGCGGCGAAGATCGCGTTGCTGTACCGCCTGCGCGACGACGACATCGATGCGCCCGAGACGCCGAAGCCCGCGCCGGTCCGGCACGTCCGGGCCGTGTGTTTACGCGGCAACGAGCGGACCGAAGCCCATCACGAGCGCCACGCGCGCCCGCCGTTCAGTGCGCGTTGCGTTCGATTGGCGGCAGGCCGAGCGGCGTTCTCGCGGACTCGTAGGCCCGGATGAATCGCGGATCGTCGTCGAGCTCGCGCGCCATCCACTTCGACAGATCCTCGCCGCAGGCCGGATCGGCGATATCGCGGAAACACGGCGAATGCGCGGGCATCATGCTCGCGGCCCAGTAAAAGCCGAACAGCGCCTGCTTTTCGGCGGGCTCCATGGGGATCGCCTGGGGATCGGCGCCCGAGAACCAGCGGTCGAGCCTCGCGGAGAGGGACGCTTCGGTTTCGTGGCTATCGTAGGAAAAGACATAACCGCCGCCCGCTTGCGCCGTGCGGAAGTCGTTCATGACCACCTCGGCGACAAAGCGCGCCGCCTTTTGATTGGCCGCGAACGATTGCGCGTGCGTATCGCTGGTGAGGAACCAAAGGGAGACGAGCAATGCTCTCGTCTGGTGCCGAACGAGCGTGCGGTATTTTTTCCGATTACTTGCCGGCTTCACGTGAAACAGCGGAAATTATTTCGCGTCGATGCGAATTGCATGAGCTTGCGAAGAAGTTATCAATTCTACGGATTTATTTATATATCCGGCATGCTCGATTCAGCATGTTTGCACCCGCCAAAAGCCGTCCATCCGGTCAATGAATAATGCGTCGGTATTTATTTCGGGCACCCATGTCGGGCACCAATGCAAAACGGCCCGTACGGGCCGTTTCGTGCCTTGAGGCGACAGCGCTGAACTTACAGCGGCTGGATCGTCGAAGCTTGCTTGCCCTTCGGGCCTTGCTTGACTTCGAAGCTCACCTTTTGGTTCTCCTGGAGCGACTTGAAACCCTTGGACTGGATTTCGGAGAAATGTGCAAACAGATCTTCACCGCCGTCGTCCGGCGTGATGAAACCAAAACCCTTTGCATCGTTGAACCACTTCACAGTACCTGTTGCCATTTTTCCAAACCCTATTGAGACGAATTACGTTGGAGATGCGCTTCGAATGTCGAGCGGCAGTGAGTTTTACCACGCCAGAACGCCGAGTTCAAATAAGCGTTTCTGCTAAGAGACGGGACATAAACACGTCATACTCGCTCGGCGGTGCCGGTCTCGCTGAAATGTTTTTGTTCAGGCATTATTCGGCGCCCGCTTGCTTATCCTCGACTGTCCGGTCGGGCAAACGACAAAGGCACGATCATATGGCACATACCATCTCCAACCCCGCGCAACGCGTCGCACCCGTTTCTGTCCGGCTCGATGCGCCCGAGATCGCCGAGGCGCGCCGGCAGCTCGCAGCCTGCTTTCGGCTCGCGGCGCTGCACGGGTTCGAAGAGGGCGTCTGCAATCATTTTTCCGCGACGGTGCCGGGTCACGACGATCTGTTCCTGGTGAACCCGTACGGCTATGCATTCGGCGAGATCACAGCGTCGCGGCTGCTGATCTGCGATTTCGACGGGAACGTGATCGCTGGTGAGGGCGAGCCCGAAGCGACCGCATTCCATATTCACGCGCGCGTGCACAAGCTGATGCCGCGCGTGAAGGCGGCTTTCCACACGCATATGCCGAACGCGACCGCGCTGTGCCTGCTCGACGGGCCGCCGCTTCTGTGGCTCGGGCAGACCTCGTTGAAGTTCTATGGCCGCACGGCGGTCGACGAGAACTATAACGGCCTGGCGCTCGACAATGCCGAGGGCGACCGCATTGCCGGCGCGATGGGCGACGCCGATATCCTCTTCCTCAAGAATCACGGCGTGATGGTCGCAGGCGCGACCATCGCCGAGGCATGGGACGATCTCTACTATCTGGAGCGCGCGGCCGAAGTGCAATTGCGCGCGATGAGCGCGAACCGGCCGCTCAAGCCGGTGCCGCATGAGGTCGCGCAGCGCACATCCGAGCAGATGCGCGCGGGCGATGCCGAGAGCGCGCGGGCGCATCTCGCGAGCGGCATGCGGCAGTTGCGCGCGCGGGGCATCGACTTCGAGGCCTGACTACTTCTTCGCACCGAAGCGCCTGAACCACCCGCGTCTGCCCATGTCCGTCTGCTGCAGGAACACGGCGATCACGATGATCAAGCCCTTCAGCACGAGCTGCGTATTGCTGTCGATATCGTTGAGCAGCAGGATGTTGCTCAAGAAGCCGAAGATCAGCACGCCCGCAACCGTGCCCGACACGCGTCCGACGCCGCCCGAAAGACTCGTGCCGCCGATCACCACGGCGGCGATCGCATCCAGTTCCCAGCCCATGCCGGCATCCGCCTTGCCTTGCCGGTACTGCGCCGCGTAAAGCACGCCGACGAGCGCCGACAGCAGCCCCGAAATCGCATAAGCGGCCATCTTGTGGCGCGCGACATTGAGTCCCGACACGACCGCGCATTTCTCGTTGCCGCCGATCGCATACAGATACTTGCCGAACACGGTGCGATTCATCACGAAGCCGACGACCACCGCGATCACGAGAAAGAAGAGCGCGGGCACCGGCACGACATTGAACAGCAGCGCGCGCAATGCTTCGATATCGGTCGTCGCGTTGGTGCCGCTGTAGATCGAATAGACGGCCGTGTCCTGGCCGGCGATCAGGCGCGCGGCGCCGAGCACGCCGACCATCGCGGCGAGCGTCACGATGAAAGGCTGCATGCGTCCTCGCGTGATGATCCAGCCGTTCAGCGCGCCGAGCGTGAAGCCCGCGAGCGGCACGATCCACATCACCGCGAGCAAGGGCATGCGATGTCCGCCGTGCAGCGCGATATACGCGCACGCCGCCGCCGCGACGATCGACGCAATGCCCGCCTGCATCGCGACGGGCGCGCGTTCCGCGACGCGCACCGTCTGCGTATCGCGGGCGCGCAGGATGCCGCGCGCGACGCCGAGCGCGGCGAACACGATCGCGAAGACGGCGATCGCATCGAGCGCGAGCGACGCGTATGTCGCGCGATTCCAGCCGTCGGTGGTGAGCAGCATCGCGGTGAGCACGCCGCCGAGCCCCATGATCGCGCCGACCGACAGATCGATGCCGGCCGTGATGATCACGAGCGTCATGCCGATGGAAATCACGCCGACGTTCGCCACCTGACGAAACACGTCGGAGATATTCGCGCTCGACAGAAAGATGTTGCCGCCGTCGGCCGCGTGCGGCGACGTGAACGCGCCCACCACGAGCAGCACGATGAGCCCCAGGTAATACTTCAGATACGTGAGGAACGTGCTCAGGTGCCGCCGGCGGGCGTTGACCGCGGGCTCGGCGAGTTGGTCCTGCGCTTGCAGCATGGTGCGAGTCTCCGGTTCTTGCTTCAGGGCGACGCCATCTTGATGAGCACATCGCCCGAGAATTGCTCGCGCGCCAGCACGCCGCGCGCGTGTCCTTCGCACATGACGAGAATGCGGTCGGAGAGCAGCATCAGTTCGTCGATCTCCGAGCTCGCGACGATCACCGTTACGCCGCCGCGCGCCGCCGCGAGTATCTGTCGATAGATCTCGGCCTTCGCCGCGACATCGACGCCCCGCGTGGGTTCGTCGAGCAGGAGAATGCGCGGTCTCGTCATCAGCCATTTGCCGATGATGAGCTTCTGCTGATTGCCGCCCGACAAGGTGCTCGCGTCCTGGGCGAGACTGCGATGCTTCACGTTCGATGCGCGCGCCTGACCGTTCGCCCACGCATGCATGCGAGCGCGCCGATAGAACGGAAACCCCGGCGCGCGTGACAGCGACGGCAAGACCAGATTCGCTTCGAGCGATTGATCGAGCACGAGGCCGTCTTTCTTGCGGTCCTCGGTGACGAACGCGAGCCCGGCCGCGGCGGCGCGATCCGGCGCATCGATCGTGCGCGCATGACCCGCGATGCGTATCTCGCCTTCGCGCCGATACGGCGAGACACCGAAGATCGCCTCCAGTATTTCCGTCTTGCCCGCGCCGAGCAGTCCCGAGATGCCGAACACCTCGCCTTGCTGCACGGTGAACGACACATCCGATACGAGCGCGCGCGCCGGTCCCGACAACGTGAGCCCGCGCACGTCGACCGCGAGCGGCCGTTCCTGCGGCGCTTCCGCTTCCGTGCGCTCAGGCGGCGCGAAGTCCTTGCCGATCATCATCGAGACGAGCGCTTCCGACGATTCCACTTGCCGCATCTGCAGGGTCGCGATGCGTCTTCCGTCGCGCAACACGGTCACGCGATCGGCGACCGCGAACACTTCGCCCAGTCGATGGCTGATGAGCACGATGCCGATGCCGCGCGCGCGCAAGTCCTTCGTGAGCGCGAGCAGGGCCTGCGTTTCGGTGTCGGACAGCGCGGACGTCGGCTCGTCCATGATCAGCACGCGCGCATCCGCGAGCAATGCCTTCGCGATCTCGACGAGCTGCTTCTCGCCGACGCGCAGCGTGCCGACGAGCGTCTCCGGGGCCAGGCGAAAGCCCAGTTGCGCGAGCACGCTCGCCGCGGCGGCACGCATCGCGCGACGATCGGGAAAGCCCATGCGCGTGCGTATTTCCTTGCCGAGAAAGATGTTGTCGACGGCGGACAGCGTATCGACGAGATTCAGCTCCTGATGAATGATCGCGACGCCCGCGCGCGTCGCGTCATTCACGCTCGACATGCGCGTCGGCTCGCCGCGCACGCGAATGCTGCCCGCATCGGGCGCATAGAGGCCGCCGAGAATCTTCATCAGGCTCGACTTGCCCGCGCCGTTTTCGCCGACGAGCGCATGCACCTCGCCCGCGGCGACATCGAAATCGACGTCCGACAGCGCGGCGCTGCCGTTGAACGAGATCGACAGGCCCGCGGCTTCGATGAGCGGCGCGCTCACGCTTGCCATCGCTCAGTGGCTAGCGATGTACTGCTTCGCGTTGTCGGCGAAGATGCCTTGCGTCGGCAGCGTGACCTTCTTCGGCACCTTGTCGCCGTGCAACACCTTGAGCGACTGGCGGATGCCTTCCGCCCCCGGCGTCGGGTACATGAACGTGCCCGCGAGCAGGCCTTGATCGACCCAGGTCGCGCCTTCCTGCGGCAGGCCGTCGATACCCACGAACTTGATGCTCTTCTCGCGGCCCGCATCCTTCGCGGCGAGGTACGCGCCATAGGCCATCGGATCGTTGTGCGCATAGACCACGTCGATCTTCGGCTGCACTCGCAGCACGGTCTTCATGTAGTCGTAGGCCTTGTCCTGCTTCCAGTCGCAATCGACGCGCTCGCCCACGCGCTTGATGCCTTTCTCCTTGCCGAGGACCTTGTCCGCGCCGTCGTGGCGATCGTGCGCCGGCTGCGCGCCGAAGCCGCCCCAGATCTCGACGAGATTGCCTTGCGCCTTGCCCGGGCCGCCCATCAGCTTGACGATGAAGTTGCCCGCTTCCTGCCCGATCTGCACGTTATCCCCGCCGATGAACTGCGTGAACTGATCGCCGTTCACTTCGCGATCGAGCACGAACACGGGAATGCCTGCCTTGAAGGCCTTTTCGACGACGCCCGTGAGTCCCGCCGACTCCTTGGGCGAGATGAAGATCGCGTCCATCTTCTGCGCGATGAAGTTCTCCATGTCGGCGTTCTGCTTGTCGGTGCGGTCTCCTGCATCGGCAATGATCAACTCGACCTCGGGATGCTTCGCGGCTTCGGCCTTCATGTCCTTGTTGAACTGCACGCGCCACGGCTCGACGGTCGTGACCTGCGAGAACCCGAAGCGGTATTTCTTCTGCTGCGCGAACGCCGGTTGCGCGATGAGCGCGGAGAACGTGCCGACCGCGCCGGCCAGCGGCACGGCGATGAGACTCGCGGTGATGATGCGTCGTTTGCTGTCCATTCTCGTCTCTCCAGTTATGGTCGCCAGCTTCGGGTCTGGTTTCAAGGGGGTGTTGCTCTCGCTGGTTGCGGCCTTCGAAAAATAAAACGTTATAGCGCGCACGCTCAGCGATCCGCGAGCGCGGTTCGTTTGCGGGTGCGTGCGGCAGGGCTTTCCTTTTCGGCCGGCTTGATCGGCGGCGCGGTGCTCTCGCGCACGCGCAAATCAGCTTTCATGCGCAGATGCACCGGCTCCGCTGCTTCGCCTTGCAACTGCTTATGCAGCAGTTGCCAGATCGCGCGTCCCACGGCCTCCACGGGCTGATGAATCGAGCTGATGCGCGGATGCAGCACCGACATCCACGGCGCATCGTCGAAGGAGAGCAGCGAGATGTCGTCCGGCAGCCGCAATTCGGCGTCGCGTATCGCGCGCAATGCGCCGAGCGTCGCGACGTTCGCGCCCGTGAACAGCGCGGTAGGACGGTCGCGTTCCGACAGCAAGCCGAGCGTTGCCGCATGACTCTCGGTATCCGTCATCCCGCACACGACGACACGCGCATGACGCGCGAGACCCGCGCGCTTCATCGCATCGAGATAGCCGTCCGCGCGCTCGCGGCTGTTGACGAGATCGAGCGCGTTGACGATGAAGGTAATGCGCTTGTGCCCGAGCGCGATCAGATGATCGGTGCCGTCGCGCGCGGCGCGCCGGCTATCGGTGGTGACGGTATTCGCGGGAAAGCTGTTGTCGACGCGATCGGCCATCACGAGCGGCACATCGCATTCGCGCAGTTCTTCTATCGCGTGATCGTAGCCGTGACAGGGAATGATGATCATGCCGGCAACTTGCCGCGAGAGCACGAAGCGGATGCGTTCGGCTTCGCGCTCGGGATCCTCCTGTGCATGCGCGAGCAGCAGCCGATAACCGCTCGCGAGTGCGTGATCCTCGACCACGCACAACAACTCGATGAAGAACGAGTTCGTCAGATCGGGAACGACGAAGCCGATGGAAGTGGAGCGGTTGCTGCGCAACTCCGCCGCGAGGCTGTTGCGCCGATAGCCGAGCTGACGCGCCGCGTCCCGGACCTGCTGCCGCCGCGCAGGGCTCACGCCTTGCGCGCCCGCCATGACCTTCGACGCGGTGCCGAGCGAAACGCCCGCCGCGTTGGCAACGTCCTTCAACGTGCTGGCCGGTTTTTTTCTCGAGTCCAAGGCGCGATGTCATCGATATTCTGAAACGTTTCAAAATATTAGAAAGCGCGGCCGGGCGGAGCAAGTGAGTGTTTTTACCGAGCCGGATGCGTCGCGTTACATCGCGATGTCGTGCAAGTCCTTCACGATGGGCGGTCCGATCCTGAAGTCTGAGAAACGGACCGTGAGGCCGCCGCGCTCGGGTGTGCAGCACATCGGGCCGACGAGCCATCGCGCGTTCGCTTCGCTCGACTGAAACGGCGCGAGACGCATGAGCGTCCAGTTGCGTTCATCGGCGCTGCATTGCACCTTCAGGACGCCTTGCGCGATGGTCATGCGAAGCTGGAAGCGGTTGGCGTTGGCGCGCGCGCCGAGCGACCAGTCGGATGAGCCGTCGGTGAGAACGGTGCTGAACGTGAGCGCGCCGTCGTTGTATTCGGCGCCGCATTTGATCCAGCGTTGCGCGCTTTCGCGCACCATCAGGCCCGCCTGGTCGTAGAGCGCGGAGAAATCGCCGTCGACCGCGACCTCCGCGGTGAAGTCGCCATTCACGCTCGCCGCGAATACGTGGCCGTTGTCGCGCACGAACCCGTAGTGCGTGTTGCGCCAGAAATCGGTGTTGATGTCGGTGGCGACGAAGAGCGTGTCGCTCTCGATGCGCCATTGCGCGGGCTCGTTGATCCATCGGCATTGCTCGAACATGGCGTCTCCGTCGCGTGAGAATGGGCAGAGCCAGTATGTCATGGCGCGTTCGCCGACACGCCGGCCGTTCGTGGTGCAGTGCAGCGCGCCGATCGGTCGGACGTAACCGTTTTGCGTGGCGACTGCACTACCATGTACGGGCACTTACCGTCACTTTTCGAAAAGAGAGCACGATGGTCAAGCTGATGATGATCCTGCTGGGCGTGGACTATTTGCGCAACCGCTGGCGCAGCCTCACGGTGACGGGCTGGCTCTTGCTCGTTATCGGCATCGGCGTGTTCATCGACGCGCTCGACGGCGCGCTGGGCTTTCCGATCGCGTTCGTCGGCTGGCTGCTGCTGATCGAAGGCGCGCTCACGCTCGCGGTCTCATGGGCGGGCGTCGGCGGCCAGCGCAGATTGCGCTATGCGAAGGGCATCGCGTTCGTGCTCACGGCGACGCTGATATTCGAGGGCAATCATCATGGTCACTTCATCCTTTCGATATTGATCAGCCTCGCGTTTCTGTTCGACGGCCTGTTGCAGGCGACCTCGGCGCTCGTCGTGCGTTACCGGCGCTATCGTGTCGCGCTCGGCTTTGCGATCTTCGAAATCGTTCTGGGCGTCTTCATGATTCAGCCGTATCCGACGCATTACAAGGGCACGGTGCCGTATTGCATCGGCGCATTCTTCATCTTCGCGGGATGGAATCTGATCATGATCGCAACGCGCGTGCGCAAGCTGACGAGCAACCCGGCCGTATGGGGCGACGCGAGCGCGGAAGCGGCGAGCGTTGCGGGCGAGGGGCACGATCTCGCGCGCCCGCCATTGCAAGCCCGCGAATGGGATGGCCCGCCCGCAGCCGACGAAGCGGCGCTCACGGTGCACGTATGGACGCCGGTGGGATCGTCGAAGGCGGAGACGCAATGGCATCCGATCGTCGATCGTTATATCGCCGCAGTGGATCGCAACGGCGTGATTTCGACCGGGCACGCGGCGCTCGAATCGCCGGAAGGCGTCTACGTGAGTCTTTATCCGGCCGTCGAGATCGATCGCTCGCCCGACGACTTCGCGCGCCTCTTGCGCGCCACGCGCGAGAACGATGTGCCCGGCCTGTTTCAACCGAGCTATGCGATCGAATCGAACGCATGGTGCCCGTCGACGGTGCGGGTGCGCATCCGCAACTACGATCCGGTCCGGCTCGATCGTTTCTGGCGCGAGTATCGCGAGGACACGACATATAACCTCACGTATCGCAATTGTTCGAGCAGCGTTTCGCGCGCGCTCGACGCAGCACTCGAAGGCGCGGCGGGGCGCTTGTACGGGCCGCGCGCGGGCTGGGACGCGCTCTTCAGGATGATCGTGACGCCCGAACTGTGGATCGCGGCACAGGTGCGCAAGCGCGCGGTGACGATGGCCTGGACGCCCGGCCTCACGCTCGACTACGCACGCGCGCTCAGCATGGTCGCCGATCCGCGACCTTATGCATGGCTCAAGGTCGCGCGCATGGCGCTGGCGAAGATGCGTGCATCGCGGCGCGCATGGCGTGAGGAAGGGACGCTTGCACAGCGCGGCGGATCGAATGTCGATCCGCCCGCGCGCGTTTGATATGACGCTCGCCGCTACAGATCGAGGTCTTCGGCTTCCTTGCGCGCGCGGCGTTCTTCGTTCGCCCGGCGCGCGCGCAAGCGCTGACGCGACAACTGTGCGATGACTTCGCCCGTCGACGCGCCCGGCGGAATTTCATTGCGGATGACTTTGGGCACCATCGGCAATCCCATCCGCTGCCTGCGCAGCGCGCGGGCGATGGCGGTGCGGCATTCCTGACCGTGACAATCCCATTCGTCACGGATTCGCTCACAGTAGGGACATTTTTCCATTTCCAAAGTCTACCGCGAAATAACCACGGCTTTCCCACCTCACGCGTTCCAGAGGCCGCTTGCCGCGACTCGCGCCGCATAGTCTTCGAACGAACGGGCATCGCGATGCAAGGCGGCGCGCAGGCCGTCGGCAGGCCTTTCGTTGCGGCCATCGAGCACGGTGGTGAAGAGATACAGAATCAGCTCGGTCTCCGGCTTCGATACGCCGGCGTCGAGCAGCCCCGCGCGAAAGGCTTCCGGCGCAACAGGAACGAAGTGAAGATCACGCTTCGACGCCTTCGCGATGCATTCGAGCGCTTCGCCGAACGAGATTGCGCGAGGGCCGGTGAGTTCGTAGAGCCGGTTTTCGTGGCCCGGTTGCGTGAGCGCCGCGACGGCTGCATCGGCGATGTCTTCCGCATCGACGAACGGCTCCTTAATGTCGCCTGCAGGCAGCGCGAGCGTGCCTTCGCGGATCGGATCGAGCAGGAAGCTCTCGCTGAAGTTCTGCATGAACCAGCTGCAACGCAGAATGGTCCAGCGCGCGCCCGAGCGCTGCAGCGCATGTTCGGCGGCTTGCGCTTCTTCCTCGCCGCGTCCCGAAAGCAGCACGATCCGTTCGGCGCCGGCTGACAGCGCCGTGTCGAAGAATGCGCTGACCGTATCGAGCGCGCCGGGCACCGCGAGATCCGGTTGATACGTCACGTATGCGCGCTTCACGCCGTCGAGCGCCGCTCGCCACGTCGCGCGATCGTTCCAGTCGAAACGAGGCTGCGTGGATCGCGCGCATGCGCGGACCGAGAGTCCTTGTGCGCGCAGCCGCTCTGCCACACGTCGTCCTGTTTTGCCATTGGCGCCCAGAACGAGAATGGGCGCGCCGTCGAATTCCGAACGAGTCATGACCGTCTCCTGAGTTTAAATGTGAGAGTTGCTCACGTTTAAAACATGATAGATACTCACATTCGACTGTCAAGCACTTTTGAGCGCGCGTTCATGCCGCAAAGGAATCGCCATGCAAGAGAAACCGTCACGAGCACGGGCAGCGGAAGCAGGCGTCGCGCGCAGGCAGCCCGCGCAGCAACGCAGCCGCGAGCGTCTGGATCGCATTCTGGAGATCGCGCAACAACTGATCGCGGAGAAGGGCAGCGAGCACGTGAAGATGAGCGAGATCGCCGGGCTCGCGGAGATATCGATCGGTTCGCTGTATCAATACTTTCCGGACAAGCGCGCGATCGTGCGCACGCTCGCCGAGCTTTACGCGGCCGAGAGCCGTCGCTGCGTGCGCGAAGCCTTCGACGCCGTGCGCGACAAGGCGCAATTGTCGAGCGCGTTCGCCTCGCTGGTCGACCAGTACCATGCGATCGTGCTGGACAAGCCCGTGATGCGGGACATTTCGTCGGCGCTGCGCTCGGACAAGGAATTGATGCACATCGAGATCGCGGAGAGCCGCGCGTGCGGCGCTTTGCTCGCAGCGGCCATCCGGCGCGTGATGCCGCGCGCGGACAGCAAGCGTGTCAACGCGCTCGCGTTCCTGATCTGGCAGCTAGGCGAGGAGACGATGCGCCTCGCCGTCGCGCACAAGCGCGGCGAGGGCGCATTGCTCGTCGACGCCTACAAGCGAATGAGCTTGCGGGCCATCGAAGAGCTTTGAGAGCGGTGCGTGCTTATCCGCTCAGTTGATTCGACGTGCTCGGGCGGCGCGCCCGCTGATGATGATCGAGGCTGCGTCGCAATACTTTCTTCACGAGCCCTTTCAGGAAGTGGATCGAGCGGTCCGCGCGCACGTTCAGATCGAAAGGCGCGAGCTCGACGACTTCACGGCCGCTGCGCTCGGTGAGTTTCTCGCGCATCTTCCGATGATCGACGGCCATCGCCGTGAGCGTCTCGGAGGCCTGCTTGAAGGATGCGCGATCGACGCGCGCGCAAACGTGGCATGCCCGGTGAAAGAGCTTGTCGAACACCGTGAGCCAGAAATCGTCCATCTCGCCGCCGTCGCAATGCGCGAGCGCTTCCTGCCCGGTGACGCGCAGGTTGTGCATGTCGCGCAGCTTGGCGGTTTGCGTGATGCTGCCGAAGCGCCGGCGATAGCCGATCAGTGGCGTGGGGATGCGATAGATACTGCTCGCGCGAAGATAGGTCGAGGGCACGAGGGCCATGTCCTCGTAATTTCTTCCCACAGGAAACGGTGCTTCGTCGAACAGGTCGGTGCGGTAAACACGCGCCCACGCGAAGGTGTGAAACGTGTCGGCGAAGTGCTGCAGGGCCGCGCGGTTCATCGGATGGCCGCCGCTCGTCGTCTCGTCGGCGAGCTTGATTTCGTCGAGCTCGCGTCCGTCGTCGTCGATGATCTTGACGTTGTATTCGACCAGATCCCATTTGCGTTCGGCGAGGATGGGAATCATGGCTTCGCTGAAGCCCTTCAGATAGATATCGTCGCCATCCAGGAAGCCGACATACGGCGTGCGCACGGCGGCAAGGCCCGTATTGCGCGCGGCGCTCAAGCCGCCGTTTTCCTGGTGCAGCAATTCGATGTGCACGCCGCGATCGCGCTCGACGACTGCGCGTGCTGCCGCGTAGGTCTCGTCGGGAGAACCGTCATCGACCACGATGATCTTCATCGCGTCGATATGAGGTTGGGCGAGGAGAGATTCGAGTGCTTCCTCGATGTATCCCTCGATGTTATACGCCGCCACGACGATGCTGAGCAGCGGACTGGTGTCTCGCAAGGAGTCACTCTCAAACGGCATGGATGACGCTCTCCGTCGAATGATTGGGCTCTGTCTCTTCGCACGCATGATGCGAAGAGCCGTCGTCTGTGTCCCGCCGTCCCGCGCAACCGCGGCACGTGCAATCGCGCACGTGCCGCGTGAAACACGGCGCGGCGGGACATGCAGTTGGTCTGATGGATGCGGCCGGCTCGATCACCGTACGACACGGGAAAGGTCCGTTCGAAATGCCGATGCGGCGCAAGCGCTCAAAGATGGCCGCACGGGCTACCGATGAAAGAACCTGCGACGCTTTTTATTGTTGGAGCATGTCACATCATATGGCCGGCCCCGGATGCCCCGGCCTGATGTGCATGTCGATGGAACAAACGCTATAGAGCGGCTTCTGCCGGGAGGGTTCCCCCAGGCGGCTACATGTTAGCCCTTCAAAGCAACGAAGCAGTGACACCGCCACATGAAGCCCTTCGGGACATACTAGTAGAAAATCGGGCCACGCGAAGTCCGCATTTTGTCGAATCGCTTCCCTGCGTTACCGACACGCCGCCGCATTCGCGATGCCTTGTGCCTCGCAAACGTTATCGTCCAGACTCGTACCGTTGCGCTCCGTACGCTTCGCCACATGGGACGACCATCTCGAGCATCGAAGCGTGACAAACGGTTTCATGTGCAAGCAACTGTAGTCGGGCGCTGCATATTTTTCCTGTCGCCGCATGTTGCATCGGCGAACAGGAAAAAATTACACGCTAGCTTCAGATGTCATCGCACGTTCAGCGATGGTTATAAAGCGATTGCCCGAGCGCCTGCGGCGACGGTTGTGTCGTCCAGCCGCCTTGCACGGTGCCGTCGGTGCTGGCTCCGTATTCGCGGTCGTACACGCTGTCGGAATGGCGGGCATCGGCGTGTTGCGAACTGCCATCCTGCGTTGCGGCGTCGGCGGGCGTGGGCGATTGCGCGTAGGAAAGCATCGGCACCGTGACGGTGGCGGCGAGGAGCGCGGCGGCGAGTTTCTTCATGATCGTTCTCCTTGAATGAGTGGAACTCGACAAGGAGACTAGGCCCGAAGAATGAGTTGACGATGAGCGCGTCAGGCGTGCTCACACGTTTTCCGGGGTGTAGAGCTGCGCCGGCTGCGGATATTGACTCGCTTGCGCGGCTTCGCCCGGCAGCGCTTGCAACGCGCGCAGCATCGCCTGAATGGCCGTTTCCGCGATGCGTTGAAGCGGTGTGTCGATGACGAGATCGATGATGCCTTCGACGAGCGCTTCGTACCGGTCCGGCATCAGGTCGCTGCACACCGTCACGATGCGGCGTCCTTTGGCTTCTTCGCGCAGCGCGCGAATCACGCCGCCCACGCCGCCGCCGGGGATGTACAGACCGGCGAGATCGGCATGACGGGCGAGCATCGCGAGCGTTGCTTCATAGGCGAGTTGCTTGTCTTCGAGATTGATCTGCGTATCGAGCACGCGCAAACCGGGCGCATGCTCGCGCAAATACGAGCGAAAGCTGATCTCGCAGCTTTCCTGACCGAGATAGCGCGGCGTGCCGACGAACACCCCGACCGTACCCGCGTCGCGATGCGTGAGGCGGCTCACGGCCCACGCTGCGGTGCG
Organism: Caballeronia sp. J97; assembly: GCF_905220305.1. Lineage (NCBI taxonomy): Bacteria > Pseudomonadati > Pseudomonadota > Betaproteobacteria > Burkholderiales > Burkholderiaceae > Caballeronia > Caballeronia sp. J97. The sequence continues at coordinate 41,435 of NZ_CAJMZL010000025.1, forward strand.
TCCGCTCTTGCGCGGATCGACGCCGATATAGCCCGCGCGCAAGGGCGCGCTCAGATCCGATAACAGTGTGACAGTGGGCTTGCCCTGGCCGTGAAGCGTCTCGATGGCGGCCGTCACGTGAGGATGATCCACCGCGACCACGCCGAGCGCATCCGCTTGCTCCCCGAGCGAAAGCAGCGTGCGCGCGATGGAAGCCGGATCGAGTTCGTCCATGTATTCGATGACGGCGCTGCAATGTTCGGGCTCATGGCGTGTTGCCGCGTCCGACAGGATTCGCGCAAAGGTCTGATAGAACGGATCGGCGCGCTTCTGCAGACAAAAGCCCAGCGTATATCGCTCACGATGCTCGCCGCGTTGCGCCCGCAGACGATCGCGCATCAGTCCGGCGCCGTGATAGCCGATGCGCTCGGCCGCCTCGATGACGCGCAACGCCGTGCCCTCGCGCACGTTGATGCGTCCGTTGAACACCCTGTCGACAGTCGCGGGACTGACGCCGGCAGCTTCGGCCACTGATTGAAGAGTGGGACGCTTGCTCATCTCTGATGTAATTGATGTGTTTCAAACGGGCGCGATGATGCCTAAAGATAGCAAATGCACGCGCACCTTGCGCAGAGAATGGGCACGCTCCTATCATCGATCCAACAATAACGAATGATGTAATTCCAATCATCGGATGAGGTGACATGATGGAATCGGAGCAGTCCCGAGGCGCAGGCGCGCGGGATGGATATCGCGATTACCAGTTGATCGGCGGTGCGGGCGAGCGCGCGAAGGCCGCGGGTCTCGTCAACGCGGACTGGTACAAGTGCGCGGTGCCGCGGCCAGTCATGAAGAGTCTGATGCAGCGCGGCGATGCACGCGCCATTCGCGACACGTTGCTGTGGTATGCGGCGATCGTTGCGAGCGGCGTGCTTGCCTGGTTCGCGTGGCACGCGCACTCGCTATGGGCGATCCCCGCGTTTCTTCTCTATGGCACGCTCTATTGCAGCCCCGCGGATTCGCGCTGGCACGAAAGCGGTCATGGCACCGCTTTCAAGACGCCATGGATGAACAAGGCGCTCTATCAGCTTGCTTCGTTTCAGGTGTTTCGCCGTCCGACGATCTGGCGCTGGAGCCACGCGCGTCATCACACGGATACGCTCGTGGTCGGGCGCGATCGCGAGATTGCGGTGCCGCTTCCCACGGACTGGCTGAGCCTCGCGCTGAACGTGTTTGCGCTGAAGCACGCGGCGGGTGAAGTGCCGAAGATCATTTCATCCGCATTCGGCCATATCGGCGAGGAGGAAAAGACCTACGTTCCGGAATCGGAATGGCCGAAGGTGATTCTGGAAGCGCGCGTCACGCTCGCGATCCATGCAACGGTGATCGGCGCGTGCTTCGTGTTCCATTCGATTTTGCCGCTGCTTTATATCGGCTTGCCGAGCCTGTACGGCGCGTGGCTCTATCTCTTCTTCGGCCTCACTCAACATGCGGGCATGCCTGAGAACGTGCTCGATCATCGCAAGAACTGCCGCACCGTGATGATGAATCCCGTGTTCCGGTTTCTCTATCTGAACATGAACTATCACGTCGAACATCACATGTTTCCGATGGTGCCGTATCACGCGCTGCCGCGTCTGCACGAAGCGGTGAAGCACGACATGCCGCCGCCGTATGCGAGCACGATCGCGGCCTATGCGGAGATCCTTCCGGCGCTCGTGCGGCAAACGCGCGATCCGTCGTATCACGTCGAGCGGCCGGTGCCCGCCGCGACACAGGCATGACCAAGGAGACAACTTTCATGACGCAATGGATCGATGCAGCCGCATTCGACGATATCGAAGATGAAGACGTGATGCGCTTCGATCACGACGGTCGCACCTTCGCGATCTACCGCGTGAACGATGACGTGTACGCGAGCGACGGTCTATGCACGCACGAGCATGTCCATCTGAGTGACGGATTCGTCATGGATCACGTCATCGAATGTCCGAAGCACAACGGGCGCTTCGATATCCGCGACGGCCAGCCGCTATGCGCGCCCGTTTGCGAAAAGTTGCGCACGTACCCCGCTAAAGTGGAGGGCGGGCGCATCTTCATCGAAGTCTGACGCCCCGACACAGAGAAGCACGATGAGCCAGTTCGAAGGCAAGGTGGCGATCATCACCGGCGGCGCGCAAGGTCTCGGCGCGGCGGTGGCGGCGCTCTTCGCGGAGCGCGGCGCGCACGGCATCGTGATTTGCGCGCGCTCGAAGGACAAGGGAGAAAGGAAAGCGCGCGAGCTTGCCGAAGCGAGCGGAGCGCAAGTGCGCTTCGTCGCGGCCGATCTGTCGCGCGTGGAAGATTGCCGCGCGGTCATCGCGGCCGCGGACGAACAGTTCGGCCGCATCGACGTGCTGGTGAACGCCGCTGCGACGACCGAGCGCGGCACGATTCTCGACACCGATCCGGAACTCTTCGACCGCATGTTCGCGACGAACGTGCGCGCGCCGTTCTTCCTGATGCAGGACACCATCCGCATCATGAAGCGCGAACAGACGGAAGGCGCGATCGTCAACATCTGCTCGATGTCTGCGCTGGCGGGTCAGCCGTTCATCGCCGCGTATTGCGCGTCGAAGGGCGCGCTCGCGACGCTCACGCAGAATACGGCTTATGCGCTGCTTCGCAATCGCATTCGCGTGAACGGGCTGAATCTCGGCTGGATGGCGAGCGAAGGCGAAGACCGCATCCAGCGCACACATCATGGTGCGGACGACGGCTGGCTCGAACGCGCCGCGGCCGCGCAACCCTTCGGGCGATTGATCAACACGAACGAAGCGGCGCGTGCGGTCGCTTATCTTGCAAGCGCGGAGTCGGGCCTCATGAGCGGCTCGATGATCAACTTCGATCAATCGGTATGGGGCGCCTACGATGACGCGCCTCATCCGTCGGAGCCGCTCTGAACGATCGTCGCATCACACGCGGAACGTGCTGACGGCGCGCTCGAGGCGCTCTGCCTGATCGCGCAGTTCGGCGGTCGAGTGCTCCGCTTCACCGACGAGCGCCGCGTTCTTCGCGCAGGCGAGCACGGCAAATTTGGTCCCGACATTGGTCCGGACCTTAGCATTACGAAACATGGGGAATGACTGAACGATAAGAGTTGTAACGTCCCTTATCGGCAGACGTTTAACAAAACTTTAATCGTCGGCGGCCTGAGTGACGCGCTTTATCGGGGCTGCCTCATCGCGAGCGCGACGCCCGAGAGCGTAAGCGCCATCGCAATGGCTTCGCGTGCGCCGAGCGGCTCGCCCAGCGTGAGCGCGGCCGCGACGATGCCCATGATCGGCACGAGCAGCATGCCGATCGATGCGACATCGGCGGGCAGCCGGCGCAGCGTCGCGAACCACGCGAGATAGCAGACGGCCATCGGCACGAGGCTCATGTAGACGAGCACGGCCCAGCCGTCGGGGCCGAGCGCGGAAAAGACCGGATGCTCGATATAGAGCCCGAGCGCGATCATCGGCGCACAGCCGATGCCGACTTGCCACGCGACGAGCGTGATCGGCGGGATGGGCATCGGACCGTGCGTGATCACTGTGCCGAGCGCGAACAGCACCGCGGCCGAGAGCGCGAACGCGATGCCGGCGAGCTTGCCGCCGTCGAACGAAAGACCGTGCGCCCACAACAGCACGAGAACGCCCGCGAGACCCAGCGCGAGCGCGCAAAAGCCGGCGACGGAAGGCTTGCGCTTGGCGATCGGCCACGCGAGCAGCATCGCCCAGATCGGCATCGTGTAGACGAGCAGCGCGCCTTCGCTGACCGACAACCATTTCATCGAGAGCGTGGAAAAGCCCATCCACGCGAAGACATTGATCGCCGACGCGAGCAACAGCCTCGGGATCAGCGCGCGCGGCACGCGCGTGTTTTCCCCGACGCATTTCGCGACGATGCCGAGCAGCACGGCGGCCGCGACGCCGGCGACGCCGCGCGAAAAAAGCGGTGGCCACTCGCGCAGCAAAACTTTCATGGCGGGCCAGTTCAGTGCCCAGCCGGTGGCGGTGACGAGCAGACAGATGAATCCCGTCAGACGAGCAGGCATGGAAGTCGGATTGTGGTTGTCGTTCGTCGGGGTTCGATCATACAGGCGGCCAGCGCCGACCGAAGGCCATCGCCGGCATTTTGCATGCGGAATGCTTGATGCAATCGACCGTAAGAGCCGTAGACCGAAAGCTTCCAGAAAACGATTAACTTGCAGGTGGCATGGAGCGCGGCCCCATGAAACATCAAGCAGACGGCATTTCGCGCGTGATTAGGGCAAATACCAGGATAGCCAGTCGACGGCAAACCCACTATTCTTCGAAAAAACGTTTTCCAAACCCGGCCGGCTCGCGTTTTCACGTCGACGCACAGCCATCGCCCACGGCGCTCGTCGCCGTTCACGCAACAAAGAACGCGGCACGACGAGCGCCGCCGCGTCCGGAGACTTTCATGAACACTGTCGTTGCCGGCGTCGTGCGTACCGCCAGCCGCTATCGCTGGACCGTGTGCGCGCTGCTTTTCTTCGCCACGGTCATCAATTACATGGACCGGCAGATTCTCGGTCTGCTCGCCCCGATGCTGCAGCACGACATCGGCTGGACGCAGGTGCAGTACGGTCGCATCGTGATCGCGTTCTCGGCGTTCTACGCGATCGGTCTCCTTTGCTTCGGGCGCATCGTCGACTGGCTCGGCACGCGCATCTCCTACGCGCTCGCGATGTTCATCTGGAGTATCGCCGCGATGCTGCATGCGGCCGTCGGCTCGGTGATGGGCTTCGCGATGGTCCGCGCGCTGCTCGGCATCGGCGAGGGCGGCAACTTCCCGGCCGCCATCAAGACGACCGCCGAATGGTTCCCGCGCCGTGAGCGCGCGCTCGCGACCGGCATCTTCAACTCCGGCGCGAACATCGGCGCGGTGTTCGCACCGGCGCTCATTCCGGCGCTCGCGGTGGCCTTCGGCTGGCGCGCGGCATTCGTGATGGTCGGCGCGATCGGCCTCGTATGGCTCGTCGTGTGGTTCGTGATGTATCGCCAGCCGGACGGCCGCGCGCACGACGACGAAATCGCCGATGAAGGCGATGACACCAACGCCGCCGATGCAGCCAACGCCAAGGCACGCGCGCCGGGTTTCAAGGAACTCATCAGCAAGCGCGAGACGTGGGCGTTCATCGTCGGCAAGTTCCTGACCGACCCGGTGTGGTGGTTCTATCTGTTCTGGCTGCCGAAGTGGCTCAACGAATCGCGCGGCATGGACATGCAGCATATCGGCTTGCCGCTCGTCGTGATCTATGCGATCACCACCATCGGCAGCATCGGCGGCGGCTGGATTTCTTCCGCACTGCTGCGCGCGGGCTGGACCGTGAATGCGGCGCGCAAGACCGCCATGCTGATCTGCGCATGCGCCGTATTGCCGATCGCATTCGTATCCCAAGCCGAGAATCTGTGGGTCGCAGTGGGTATCGTGGGTCTCGCGGCGGCGGCGCACCAGGGCTGGTCGGCCAATCTCTTCACGACGGCATCGGACCTGTTCCCGCGTCGTGCGGTGGGCGCGGTGGTCGGCATCGGCGGCATGGCCGGTTCGATCGGCGGCGTGCTGTTCTCGGAAGTGATCGGCCAGGTGCTGCAACGCACGGGTCACTACTGGGTGCTGTTCGCGATCGGCGCATCGGCCTATCTCATCGCCTTCGCGATCATGCACATGCTCACGCCGAAGATGACGCCGGCGAAGCTCCAGGCGTAATCACGCATCGACGCGTGAACCGATTCATCATGCGCCGCGCCGCCAGCAATCGAAATGCGCAGGCGGCGCGGCGCGCGTCATGCAGCCGCGGCAGTCGATTCACGCACGATCAGCCGCGGTTCGAACATGGAGTTGCCCGGATCGGGATGACCGGCGAGGGCGTCGATCAGTTTTTGCATCGCGAGCTCGCCCATCTTCTCGCTTTGAATGTCGACGGTCGTGAGGCCGGGCGCGGCGTACGCACCGTAGGGCACGTTGTCGATGCCGGTCACCGACACGTCCTGCGGCACGCGAATGCCGAGCGATGCGGCTTCCTTCATGAAGCCGAGCGCGATCAGGTCGTTGTAGCAGATCACCGCTTGCGGCCGCTTCGGACCGAGCATCACGCGCGAGCAAGCCTGCTCGCCGGCAAGCGAAGTCGGCGCATGGGCCTCGTAGATGTCGAGTTCGAGGCCCGCTTCGGCGAGACAATCGCGCGCGCCGCGAATCCGCTCATCGTTGATGCGCGCATGCTCGAAGCCGAGATACGCGATACGGCGATGCCCGAGATCGAGCAGATGCCGCGCGAGCATGTAGGTGGCGAGGCGGCTATTGATGCCGACGCTCGGAATCGGCAGCTCGGCGTTGCGCAGGAGCACGACGGGCTTGTCGAGGTCGAGCATCCACTGCGCGTCTTCGTCGGGCAGGCGCGAGCTGACGAGCAGTCCGTCCACGCGCTGAGCGAGCGCCTCGATGAGCGGCCGCTCGCGCGCCTGGTTTTCGTCGATGTCGACGAGCAGCAGCGTGTAGTCGTGCCGCAGCGCGATGCGGTTCGCGCCCTTCACGACATGGGTGAAGTGCGGATTGCTGATGTCGAGGATCGTGAGGCCGATGGTGCGCGTCTTGCCGGTGATCATCGAACGCGCGAGCGGGTTCGAACGATAGCCGAGCGAATCGATCGCTTCCTTGAGCTTCGCTTCGACCGGCGCGGAAAAGCGCTGCGCCCCATTGATGTACTTGGAGACGGTCGCGACAGATACGCCCGCTGCGGCGGCGACATCGCGAATGGTCGGGGAACTTTTCTTCATTCGGAGGGTAACGTTTTCGCACTGTTAACGGATTGTCGCAGAAAATCAGGAAACGATGACATCGCATCTTGCATTTTGCATGCGGCGTGTTGCATGCCAATCTTGAACTGATGGCGCGCAGAACCGTCTCATCATTCCAGAAAACGTTTTCTTCCTTTTTGCTTTCAACGCTTTATCACGAATTCGACAGGAGTCTCGATGAATCAGCCAAACGCAGCGGCCAAGCCGTTCAAGCGCCTGCTTCTGACCGGCGCGGCCGGCAATCTGGGTCGTCAGTTGCGCGGCGCGCTCGCGCAATGGGCGGACGTCGTGCGGCTCTCCGACATCGCACCGCTCGATGACGCAGCAAGCCACGAAGAAGTCAGCGCCGTCGATCTCGCGGATCGCGAGAAGGTGATGCAGCTCGTCGAGGGCGTCGATGCGATCGTGCATCTCGGCGGCATCTCGATCGACGCGCCGTTCGACGATCTGATCGAGGCGAATATCCGCGGCACGTACAACATCTATGAAGCGGCGCGCCGTTACGGCGTGAAGCGCATCGTGTTCGCGAGCTCGAACCATGCAATCGGCTTTCATCCGGTCACCGAAGTGCTCGACGCGGATTCGCCGCATCGCCCGGACAGCCTCTATGGCGTGACCAAGTGTTTCGGCGAATCGCTGGCGCGCTATTACTTCGACCGCTTCGGCATCGAGACGGTGAACCTGCGCATTGGTTCTTCCTTCGAGGAGCCGAAGAATCCGCGCATGCTCGTCACGTATCTGAGCTACCGCGATTTCATCGAGCTCGTGCGCTGTTCGCTTTTCACGAATCGCGTCGGGCATGCGGTCGTGTACGGTGCATCGGACAATCCGGTGAAGTGGTGGGACAACGCGAAGGCCGGCTTCCTCGGCTTCAAGCCGCAGGACAGCTCGGCGCAGTTCGACGGGCTCTTTCCGGTGACCGGACCGACCGCCGAGCGCGACGACCCCGCGCAGCGCTTCCAGGGCGGCGCATTCGTGCTGGGTGAGCCGATGGAGCGCAAGCGATGAGCGCCGGCGTGCGCGCGGAACGGCTCGACGCGGCGGGCCGTGCGACAGTCGGCGAATGTCCGGTCTGGCGCGCGCAAGAGGGCGCGTTGTACTGGGTCGATATTCCGGCGCGCCGTATCGTCCGGCTCGAGATTGAAAGCGCGCGTCGCACGGACTGGGCATTCGACGAACAGGTCGCGTGCTTTGCGTTCGACAAGGCCGGCCGTGTTGTCGCGGGCATGGAGAGCGGCATGTTCGGCGTGACGCTCTCCGATGCGGGCGACGCGCACGCGGTGAAACTCGCCGCGCCGTCATTTCCCGCGACGGGCATGCGCTTCAACGATGGCCGTTGCGACAGGCAAGGGCGCTTCTGGGCCGGGACGATGGTGCAGGACATGTCGCTCGCGAGCGCGGTCGGTGCTCTGTATCGCTTCGACGAGCGGGGCGCGCTGTCGGGGCCGGTCGTCGACGGTCTGATCACCCAGAACGGCCTCGCGTGGTCGCCCGATGGCCGGACGATGTATCTGTCGGATTCGCATCCGCTGCGCCGCATCGTGTGGGCTTTCGACTTCGACCCCGACACCGGCACGCCCGGTGCGCAGCGCGTGTTCGCCGATCTGCATCACTACACGGGCCGCCCCGACGGCGCCGCGGTCGACGCGGACGGCTGCTATTGGACCTGCGCGAACGACGCCGCACGCCTGCTGCGCTTCACGCCGCGAGGCGAGCTCGATCGCGAGATCGCGTTGCCCGCGAGCAAGCCGTCGATGTGCGCGTTCGGCGGCAGCGATCTGAAGACGCTCTATGTCACGACGATTCGTCCGGCATCGAATGCCACTGACGACGACGGCTACGTGTTCGCATTGAACCCCGGCGTGCAAGGCTTACCGGAGCCGGAATACGCAGGGCTGTTACCGGTCGCATAAAGCTCGCGAAACCGGGCGATCGTTCGCCTAGTTGGTATTTTTTTCGCACAGTTTGGGACGCAAACGATTCGACGCACCGCATTGGCGCGCGTCGAATCGACACGCAAGTCAAGCTTAGGAACCGATACCAAGAACAAACACCAATGCTGTAGTTCCTTCTTAAAGAGTAGTCTCCGCAGGTATCCCGAGTACCGAGATTCTCTTATCCGGAGGAGACATTGATGGACCTTGAAGCTCGCACCATGAAGCGCGTGATGGTTCGCCTCGTGCCGTTCCTGATCTTGTGTTACTTCATCGCCTATCTGGACCGCGTCAACGTGGGCTTTGCCGCGTTGCAGATGAACAAGGCGCTCGGCTTTACGGCGAGCATGTTCGGTTTCGGCGCCGGCATTTTCTTTATCGCGTATTTCTTTTTCGAGGTTCCGTCCAATCTGTTGCTCGAACGATTCGGCGCGCGCCGCTGGATCGCGCGCATCATGTTCACCTGGGGCATCCTCGCGGCGGCGATGGCCTACATTCCGCACATCGCGCAGGCAACGGGCCTGTCGAACGCCTACGTGTTCTATGGCTTGCGGATTCTGCTCGGCGTCGCGGAAGCGGGCTTCTTTCCCGGCATCATCTTTCTGCTGACCTTGTGGTTCCCGGCGAAATATCGGGGCCGTGTCGTCGGCTACTTCATGGCGGCGATTCCGCTGTCCACCGTGATCGGCGGACCGATCTCGGGCGCGCTCCTGCAGATGGACGGCATCAACGGCATGCAGGGCTGGCAATGGCTGTATCTGATCGAAGCGATTCCGGCGTTGCTGCTCGCGTTCGTCGTGTACTTCTATCTGACCGACCGACCTTCGGACGCGCACTGGCTCGCGAAGGAAGAGCGTGACTGGCTCGTCAATCGGCAGGCGCAGGAGCGGGCGCATCGCGAATCCGTGCATGCGTTCAGCGTGAAGGAAGCCATTTTCAATCCGCGCGTGCTGGCGATTGCGTTGATCTACTTCGGCGCGAATGCGACCAACTACGGCCTCAGCTTCTTCCTGCCGCAGATCGTCAAGGCGTTCGGCCTCTCCAACGTGCAGACAGGCTTCGTCACGTCGTTGCCCTATGTCGTCGGCGTGATCAGCATGGTGCTGTGGGGGCGTCATTCGGATCGCAAGCTCGAGCGCCGCTGGCATGTCGCGATTGCGCTGATGGTGGCGGCGGGCGGCATCGCGGCATCGGCGGGACTCGATAACCCGGTGTTGAAGATGGTCGCGCTGTCGATCGCGGGCTTCGGCATCTTCGGCTGCCTGCCGGTGATCTGGACGCTGCCCGCTTCGTTTCTCTCGGGTGCGGCGGCGGCGGGCGGCATCGCGGCGATCAACTCGCTCGGCAATCTCGCGGGCTTCTTCGGTCCTTATGCGATGGGCTGGATCAAGGACAGCACGGGCGGCTTCGGCGCGGGCCTGCTGTGCCTTGCCGGCGCGGGCATGGTCGGCGTGGCGGCGGTCCTGCTGCTGCATCACGATCAGGCGCTGGAGACGATTTCCGGCGCGCACGATATCGAGGATGGCGAGCCCAACATGGCGCGTTGAAGTTGTGTCGATACAGGGACCGTATCGATGTGCGGTCCTTGCGCGCTCACTCGGGCGTTGACTGCGCCCGCCGCAACCTCTCCCGGCTGTTGATCAGATGCAGACGCATCGCGGTGCGTGCCGAATCGGCATCGCCGCGTTCGATCGCATCGGCGATCTGCTCATGCTCGCGATTCACGCGCGTCAGATATTCCGCGTAGCGATCGCGCGGAATCGGCGTCGCCGTGATCCTCGTGCGCGGGATCATGCGTGTGCCCAGGTGCTCCATGATCTCGACGAAATAGCGGTTGCCCGTCGCGTGCGCGATCTCCATGTGAAAGCGCAGATCGGGCGATACCGTATCGCTTGCTTCGCCCACGCTCTGCGAGAAGTCGGCTAGAGCGGCGCGCATCGTGGCAAGGCGCGCGGCATCGCAACGCGTCGCGGCGAGTCCCGCGCTTTCCGTTTCGAGGCTGATGCGCAATTCGAGAATCGCCAATGCATCGATGGAGCCGGCGACATCGGCGGGATCGAGGTGCAGCAGCGGCGATGCGCCCGCTTCGCACACGAACGTGCCGATGCCATGCCGCGTTTCGACGAGCCCCGCCGCTTGCAGACGCGACAGCGCCTCACGCACGACGGTGCGGCTCACGCCGAAACGCTGCACCATCTCCGCCTCGGTCGCGAGGCGGCTGCCGGCCTTCAACTCCCGCGCATCGATTTGCGCGCGCAGTGCGTCCACCAGTTGCGCGGTGAGGCTGCGTCGTGCGCCGGGGACTGCAATCGAAGATGCGTCGGTGTCGGCATGAAGTTCGGGTGATAGCGTCACGGCATTCTCGTTGGCATCGGTTTTACACACATTGACAAATCGTTCTGCAAATGATGATATGCGTGATGCGGTGATATGACAACGTACAAGAAGATGCGCGCAGGGTAATCCCTGACGAAGCCTTCAGGAGACACAACGCGATGGAACAACACACCAGCACGCCGTTCGCCGACGACGTCGCGCCATTCGATCGTCTGCTGCTGACGGGCGCCGCGGGCGGAATCGGCCGGGCGATCCGGCATCGCGTCGCCGAGTTCGCGCGACGCGTGCGCATCTCCGACTTGCCCGGCGCCGCGCCGGGCGATGCCGCGCCTCACGAAGAAATCGTTCCTTGCGATCTGGCCGACCGTCAGGCCGTCGATGCGCTCGCGAAGGATTGTGATGCGATCATCCACCTCGGCGGGGTATCGGTCGAGCGTCCGTTCGAAGAGATTCTGGAAGCCAACATCAAGGGCGTGTTCAATCTCTATGAAGCGGCGCGCCGTCAGTCCGTCAGGCGCATCGTGTTCGCGAGCTCGAATCATGTGACGGGTTTCTATCGGCAGGACGAACGAATCGACGCCGACGCGCGCAAGCGTCCCGATGGCTACTACGGCCTGTCGAAATCCTTCGGCGAAGACATGGCGCAGATGTATTTCGACCGCTATGGCATCGAGACGGTGAGCATTCGCATCGGCTCCGTGTTTCCCGAACCGAAGGACCGCCGCATGATGGCGAGCTGGATGAGCTACGACGACTTTCACGCGCTGTTGCGCCGCAGCCTCTTCACGAAGGACGTTGGCCACACGATCGTCTTCGGCATGTCCGCGAATGCCCACACATGGTGGGACAACCGCTGCGCCGCGCATCTCGGCTTCATTCCACGCGACTCGTCCGAGCAGTTCCGCGACAAGATCGAAGCGACGCCACCGCCCGAGCCGACCGATCCCGTGGCGGTGCTGCAAGGCGGGACATTCACAACGACGGGCCCGTTCGACCCGGTTTAATGCATGCGAAATGCAGTATCACGACATTTGTAGTATGTCGTCATACATCCAGCGCTGGCCGTGTTTGACATAGCGTCCAGCCTCACAGGGAACATTCGCCGCCATGTTTTCTCTCGATTTCTCACCGCTGCTGCCGTACTGGCCGACGTTCCTGCTGGGCGCATGGCTCACGCTCAAGATGACCTGCGTGGCCGTGTTCTTCGGGCTGATTCTCGGCATGCTGGTGGCATTCGCCAAGCGCGCCAGGGTGCCGGTGCTCTCGCGCCTGTGCATCGTCTATATCGAGGCGGTGCGCAATACGCCGTTCCTGGTGCAGATCTTTTTGCTGTACTTCGGCCTCGCGAGCATCGGCTTGCGCATGCCGACGTTCGCGGCCGCCGCGCTCGCGATGACCATCAACATCGGCGCGTATGCCGCCGAGATCATTCGCGCGGGACTGGAATCGGTGCCGCGCGGACAGATCGAAGCTGCCGAATGCCTCGGGCTTTCGAAGTGGCGCATCGGCTGGCATGTGATGCTTCAGCCGTCCATCGAGAAGGTCTATCCCGCGTTGACGAGCCAGTTCCTGCTGATGATGCAGGCGTCCGCGATCGCCTCGCAGATTTCCGCGGAAGAGCTCACGGCGGTCGCCAACACCGTGCAGTCCGATACGTTCCGCTCGCTCGAAACGTACATCGTGGTCGCGGCGCTATATCTCGCGTTGTCGCTCGTCATCAAGCTCATCGCGTGGGCCGTGGGCGAGCATCTCTTCAAGCGCCGGCGCGCGATCCGTCTTGCCGCGAGACGTGCCGGCAAGACGCCGCCCGATCCGCAGCGAGTCGATACGGTCATTCCCGGAGGTGCGGCATGAGCGGCGGATTCACGTCATCGCATCTCGTCTATCTGGTGCAATCGATCGGCTGGACGCTCGTGCTTTCCGCGCTCGCGTTCGTGCTCGGCGGCATCGGCGGCTTCGTCGTGATGCTCGCGCGCATCTCGCCGCGCGCATGGCTTGCGCGCACCGCGCTTGTCTATATAGAAGCGATTCAAGGCATTCCGCTGCTGATCCTGCTGTTCATCGTGTACTTCGGTTTGTCGGTCTATGGCTATCAGGTGCCCGCGCTCGTTGCGGCCGGTCTCGCGTTGATGGTCTATTCGAGCGCCTATCTCGGCGACATCTGGCGCGGTTGCATCGAAGCGATGCCGAAGCCGCAATGGGAAGCATCGGAGTGCCTGTCGCTCACGCGCTGGCAGACGCTGCGCCTCGTGATCATTCCGCAGGCGATGCGGCTCGCGCTGCCGCCGACGGTCGGCTTTCTCGTGCAACTCATCAAGATGACGTCGCTCGCGTCGGTGATCGGCTTCGTCGAACTCACGCGCGCGGGCCAGATCATCAACAACTCGATCTTCCAGCCGTTCCTGATCTTCGGACTGGTCGGCGCTTTCTATTTCGTCTTGTGCTATCCGCTTTCTCGCTGGAGCCAATCGATGGAGAACAAGCTCAATGTCAGCAATCGTTAAGGTCGGCGATATTCACAAGAGCTTCGGCTCCAATCATGTTCTCAAGGGCGTGTCCTTCGAAGTCAACAAGGGCGAGATGATCGCCGTGATCGGCGCGAGCGGCTCGGGCAAGAGCACGGCGTTGCGTTGCATCGACAGGCTGGAGACGATAGATCAGGGGCAGATCGAAGTGTGCGGCATTCGCGTCGACGACCCGAAGGTCGATCTCCATCTGTTGCGCCGCGAAGTCGGCATCGTATTTCAAAGCTATAACCTGTTCCCGCATCTGACGGTCGAAGAGAACATCATGCTCGCGCTACGCCATGTGAAGAAGATGGCGCGCGACGAAGCGCGGCGTATCGCGATGAACGTGCTGGAGCAGGTCGGTCTCGGTCAGAAGGCCGATGCGTATCCCGAACAGTTGTCGGGCGGACAGCAGCAACGCGTGGCGATCGCGCGTTCGCTCGCGATGTCGCCGAAGGTGATGCTGTTCGACGAAGTGACATCCGCACTCGATCCGCAATTGACGGGCGAAGTGCTGCGCGTGATGGAAGACCTCGCGGCCGACGGCATGACGATGCTGCTTGTCACGCACGAGATGGCTTTTGCGAAGCGCGTGGCGGATCGCATCATCTACATGCATCAGGGAAAGGTATGGGAAGTGGGCGACGGCAGCATGCTCGATGCGCCGCGCACGCCTGAATTGCGCGCATTCCTCGATAACGGGCTTTGAAATTCGCAGCATCCAATCCAGCAACGCTAATAACGACGGAGACATCACTTGAAAGCGAAATCGATCATTGCACGCGCGGCTCTCGCAACGTTGATGATGGCAGGCGCGGCGCACACCGCGCTGGCCGACCAGCTCGACGACATCAAGAAGGCGGGCGTCGTGCGCGTCGCGATTGCGATCGGCACGCCGCTCTTCAGCTATGCGGACCAGAACCTGAAGCCCGCGGGCTCCGATGTCGATACCGCGGCCGCGCTCGCGAAAGATCTCGGCGTGAAGCTCGAACTCGTGCAGATCACCAATGCCGCGCGCATTCCGACGCTGCAGGCGAAGCGCGCGGACCTCGTGATCTCCTCGCTGTCGGTGACGCCGGAACGCGCGAAAGTGGTAGATTTCTCGAACCCCTATGCGGTGATCTCGATCATCGTGGGCGGCGTGAAGTCGGCCAACGTGAAGAGCTACGCGGACCTCGACGGCAAGACCATCGGCCTCACGCGCGCGACGGTGAACGACACGCTTACGACGCAACAGGCGAAGGGCGCGCAGATTCAGCGCTATGAGGACGATGCGACGCTCATCACGTCGATGGTCACGGGCCAGGTCGATATCTTCTCGAGCACGCCTTCGAACCTGAAGGAAATGCAGGATCGCGCGCCACAGCGCAATATCGAAATGAAGTTCGAGCAGAAGACCTTCGATCTCGGCATCGCGATGAACAAGGACCAGCCGCGCCTGAAGGAATGGGTGAACAACTGGGTCGGCACGAATATGAAGAGCGGTAATCTCAATACCATCTACAAGAAGTATCACGGGCGCGATCTGCCGGAGAACATGCGCAAGGGCGCCTGAGCTTCAGCTTTCGTGCGCGTGCCGCGGGATTTTCCCGCGTCCGCGTGACGTGCCCGAACGGCCGGGTCGATCGACCCGGCCTGTTGCAGCGGTATTTCGCATGCCAGATTCCATCGGGAATGTTGCATTTGAAATGCCGCTATTTCAATATCCCGAAATTTTCCACGAAGCAGGCTGAACCGCCACAGCCTGCGGCCCTCCGACGCCGTGTCTGACAAGCCGCCGTGCTCCGGCGTACACTCGCTTCTGCGTTTCGAATCCTGCATGCGTTGAACCAACAGGGACGCGCGGCGCGTCGCTCTATGAGCGACTTCGTCATTCATTTGTCATCCTCTCTTTATTCCGGGAAGTACCATGGCAAAGAACACGATAGCGGACTATCTGGCGAAGACGCTCGCGGCAGCGGGCGTGGAGCGCATCTGGGGCGTCACGGGCGACAGCCTGAACGGGTTGGCGTTCAGCCTCGACCGCGTGGGTTCGATCCGATGGATGCACACGCGTCATGAAGAAGCCGCCGCTTTCGCGGCCGGAGCGGACGCTGCCGCGACGGGCAAGCTCGCCGTGTGCGCGGGCAGTTGCGGGCCGGGCAATCTGCATCTCATCAACGGGCTCTACGATTGCCATCGCAATCATCAGCCGGTGCTCGCCATCGCGGCGCATATTCCGTCGACGGAAATCGGTCTCGGCTACTTCCAGGAAACACATCCGCAGGAGTTGTTCAAGGAATGCAGCCACTTCGTGGAGTTGGTGTCGAACGCTTCACAGTTTCCACGCGTGCTAGAACGCGCGATGCGCGCGGCGATCGATCAGCGCGGCGTCGCGGTCATCGTGTTGCCGGGCGATGTCGCATTGAGCGAAGGCCCGGGCGTGGAGCCGCGCTGGACCGCGAGCGCGCCGGGCGCGATCGTGCCTGCCGATGCGGATCTTGACAAGCTCGCGAGCCTCCTGAACGGTTGCGAAGCGGTGACGATCATGTGCGGCAGCGGCGTCGCGGGCTCGCACGACGAAGTGGTCGCGCTTGCCGATACGCTCGGCGCACCCATCGTGCATGCGTTGCGCGGCAAGCAATTCATCGAATACGACAATCCGTTCGATGTCGGCATGACCGGACTCATCGGATTCAGTTCGGGCTATCACGCGATGATGTCGTGCGACACGCTGCTCCTGCTCGGTTGCGATTTCCCGTATCGACCGTTCTATCCGCCGCAGGCGAAGATCGTGCAGATCGACTGGCGCGGCTCGCAACTCGGACGCCGCGCGCCGCTGGAAATGGGGCTCGTCGGCACGATCAAGCAGACGCTCGCCGCGCTCCTGCCGAAACTGCAGCGCAAGGGCGAGCGACGATTCCTCGAGAACGCGCTGAAGCACTATGCCAGCGCGCGCAAGGACCTCGACGATCTCGCGACGCCGTCCGCGCCCGGACGGCCGATCCATCCGCAATATCTGACGAAGCTCGTCGATGAAATCGCCGCCGAAGACGCGATCTTCACCGTGGACGTCGGCACGCCGACGCTCTGGGCCGCGCGCTATCTGACGATGAACGGCAAGCGCCAGTTGCACGGCTCGTTCAATCACGGCTCGATGGCCAACGCGATGCCACAGGCGCTCGGCGCACAAGCCGCCCGGCCGCAACGGCAAGTCGTGTCGCTATCGGGCGATGGCGGCTTGTCGATGCTGCTCGGCGATCTTCTTTCCGCTGTGCAACTCGACTTGCCGATCAAGGTCGTCGTGTTCAACAACAGCCTGCTCGGCTTCGTCTCGATGGAATTGAAGGCGGGCGGCTATCTCGACACCAACGTTGATCTCAGCAAGACCGATTTCGCGCAGATCGCAAAGGGCGCGGGCATCTGGTCGGTGCGCGTCGAAGAGTCCGAGCAACTCGAGAATGCGTTGCGGGAAGCCTTCGCGCACAAGGGGCCGGCGCTCGTCGATGTCGTCACGTCGAAGCATGAACTCGCGATGCCGCCGACCATCGAACTGTCGCAGGCGAAGGGCTTCAGCCTCTATATGTTGCGAGCGATCCTGAGCGGCCGCGGCGACGAGATCGTCGAACTCGCGCGCACGAATCTGCGTTGAAGCGCCATGCGCGGCGCGTCATGCGCCGCGCAGCAACTCGGCGAGCTGATCGAGCGTGCTGCCATATCCTTGCTCGAGCGACGGGCGCAACGCGTCGAAATAGCGTTGCTCTTCCGCGCTTGCGCCGAACGGCTTCGCACGCAGCGCGATCGATGTCTTGCCGTTCGCTTCGCTGAACGTGACGACGTTCTCGATCTCCAGCGGGCACACCTCGCTGAACGGCGCGCGAGCGATGCCACAGTTCTCGTTCGCGAACGAGTTGAGCCACACGATGCGCTCACGCTCCACGATCTCGCGATAGTTGAAGCGGCCCCACATCGCGGGCGCGCCGGCGAACTTCATCGCGTAATGGAAGAAACCGCCGGGACGGAACTCGAAGCGAAGCAAATCCAGCGTGCAGCCTTTCGGGCCCCACCAGCGCGCGATTTGCCCGGCTTCGCTCCATGCCTGCCAGACGCGCTCGCAGGGCGCATCGAAGACGCGGTTCATTTCGAAGGCCACGCTTTGCACGGCCGTATCGTTACTTTGCTGCATGTTTTCTTCCTTTCGAGGTCGATGGTTTCTTCGGCTTCGCCTTTGCCTTCGTCTTCGTGCTCAGCAACGCATCGAGCCGGTCGAAGCTCGCATCCCAAAGCGACCGATACGCTTCGACCCAGTTCGCCACTTCGTTGAGCGCGGCGGGTTCGAGACGGCAAGGGCGTGTCTGCGCGGCGCGCGATCGGGAAATCAGCTTCGCGCGTTCCAGCACCTTGAGATGCTTGGAGATAGACGGCTGAGTCATGTCGAACGGCTCGGCCAGTTCGTTCACGGTGGCCTCGCCGCTCGCGAGGCGCGCAAGGATCGCGCGGCGCGTCGGATCGGCGAGAGCCGCGAACACCTGATTCAAGTCTTCTTCGCGCATCGCGATTTACTGGCCGGTTGGTTATATAACTGAGAAGGAATATAGACAATCCGCACGCGATCATCAAGTGCGGCGTTCGGCCACGTGCTTTATCCTCATGGATCGACATTCGAGAGAAATGCCATGAGCGAACCGAAAGAGAGCTTGCCGCTCGATCATGTTTTCGATTTCGAAGGGCAAGCCGTGCGCTACGGCGTGATCGGCGAGGGCGCGCCGCTCGTGCTGGTGCACGGGACACCGTTTTCGTCGCAGGTATGGCGACGCATCGCACCGGTTGCGGCACGCTCGCGGCGCGTGCATTACTTCGATCTGCTGGGCTACGGCGCGTCGGAAATGCGCGACGGACAGGACGTCTCGCTCGGCGTGCAGAACCGCGTGCTCGCGGCGCTTCTCGCGCATTGGAACGCTGGCTGGAATGGCGCTTTGCCCGACGTGCTCGCGCATGACTTCGGCGGCGCGACATCGCTCAGGGCCGCGTTGCTCGACGGCTGTGCATATCGTTCGCTGATGCTCGTCGATCCGGTCGCCGTCGCGCCCTGGGGATCACCCTTCGTGCGTCACGTGCGTCGGCATGAGGCGGCGTTCGCGGGCGTGCCGCCGTACATGCATCAGGCGATGCTCGATGCGTATCTGCGAGGCGCGGCGTATCGGCCACTGCCGGAAGAGACGTTGCGCATCTATACGCAGCCATGGACGGGCGACGAAGGGCAGGCCGCGTTTTATCGACAGATCGCGCAGATGGATCAGCGCTTTACGGATGAGGTGCAACAGCGCTATGGCGAATTGAAGTGCCCCGTGTCGATTTTATGGGGCGAGGAAGACGCGTGGATACCGGTCGAGCGCGGTGTCGAACTCGCGTCGCTGATTCCGGGTGCGCGCTTTACGCGAGTGCAGGGGTCAGGACATCTGATGCAGGAGGATGCGCCCGAGGCGATCGTCGGAGAATGGCTGACGTTCGCGATGCGTGAACGTCAGTGATGTCGACGACGACCGTCTCTGCAACGATTTCACGTTTTATTTTTCGCGCTTTCGGCCCTGAACGCCGCTTCGCCCGCATCGGATACTTCGACCCACTTTTTGTCGGGCGGGGCATCGTCGACATAACTGTCATGCCAGTTCCACCACTTGTAGGTCGGCGTCTGCGGATAACCTTCGGGCGAGTCTTCCCATAGCTCCTGACGGCCGAGCGGCGTGATGTCGAGATAGTTCCATGTGTTGCCCATCTGCTCGTCGCCGCGATTGTTGAGGAAGTAGGTGCGGAATGCGCGATCTCCATCGCGGAAGAACACGTTCGTGCCGTGCCATTCGTCGACGCCGAAATCGGCATCGAAACGATCAGTCAGCGTGAACCATGGAATGTCCCAGCCCATGCGCTGTTTCAGCCGCGCGATGTCCGCCTGCGGCGCGCGCGATACGAAAACGAGCGTGGTATCGCGTGCATTCAGGTGCGCGAGGTGAGCGACCTGATCGGCGACCATCGAGCAGCCCCGGCACGCATGCTCGGGCCAGCCGAACACGCCAGGCTCATAGAACGCGCGATAGACGATCAACTGACGCCGCCCGTCGAACAGATCGAGAAAGCCGATCTTGCCTTCGGGCCCTTCGAATAGATAGTCCGTCTTCACGGCGGTCCACGGCATGCGACGACGCTCGGCGGCGAGCGCGTCGCGTGCGCGCGTATGGGCCTTTTCCTTCACGAGCAACTGCTGACGCGCCGCTTCCCACTCCGCCTGCGACACGACGGGCGGCGTACGCATGTCGCTTTGTGCGCCCGTCGTTTCTTTTTTGTCTGATGTAGTCATGGCTTTTGCAACCTCCTGATTCGAACACTCGCTGTTGTTTGCCGTGAGTAAGTCTGGACTCGAAAGCGGATGGCCGGGAGTAACAAGTTTGACGCCATTTGCATCGGGCCGTGCTCGTAAGTTTTTCCTGATGCGGGCTAGCGATGGATGGCTGTTACAGAGTCCATCGGTAATCACGACCTCGCAAGCTCGATCAGGCCCACGAAGCGCGCAGCGCATGCATCGTTTTCCAGTATGTGAAGAAGCGTCCGGCGAAGATGCCCGCGACAATGCCCGACACGGCGGCATCGATCACACCGTAGGTCGAGAGCGCGGCCAGGTTGGTTACGGTCGCCATCTCGAAGCCCAGCCAGAACTTCGCGATGAACGTCGCGGCGATCAGCAGCATCGGCAACATGGACCCCGGCAGCATCACCGTTCGCGCGATCGGGTCGACGATGAAGCGGCTCTGGCTCGCGACGAACACGCCTCCCACGATACCCGCGCCGAGCGTGATGATCCACACGGCGACGGCGATCCATCCCGTTAGCGGCGACGACATCAGATGCGCGATGCCCATGCCCGCGAAAATCACCGGCACGATCGCGAGCTTCGAAAGCGGCGTCGTGCTCGCCTGCATCGCCTTGAAGCCGCGAAACAGCAGAAACGCGAGCAGCACCCAGACCCATGTCGGCGTGCCTTGAACGATGGCGATTGGCGTCATGATCATCTCCTTGAAAGCGGTTGTTTGATGCGCATCATGAGGCCGCGGAATTAGCGGCGAATGAGCCGGCGCGGCGGCTCGCGCATCGCGGGAATTAAGCGGCTTCCGAATACGGGCCGCGCGCCGGGTAAAATGCGGCGCCTGCCCGCCGTTCGGCCGCGCGCGCGCGTACCCGCGCGCAGCGGCATCGCGGGCCGCGTCCGCCCCACGAAGGCAAGCTTTCGTCCGTCTGCGTCCGTCCGGTCATCCCGCGCACCGCCGCTTTCGCCGATACACACGACACGCAACGACATTCGAGGATCGTTTTCATGCTTGCCCGCATCACCCGCCTTTTCCCGCTCTGGGCCGTACTGGCTTCTGTCGCCGCCTATTGCGCCCCTTCGTCCGTGACGGGCATCGCGCCGCACGTCACCACGCTGCTGACGATCATCATGCTGTCGATGGGCGTGACGCTTTCGATCGACGACTTCAGGCGCGTGTTCACGCGGCCCGCACCGGTCATCGCGGGCATCGTGCTGCATTACCTCGTGATGCCGCTCGCCGCCTGGGTGATCGCGAAGGCGCTGCACATGCCGCCCGATCTGATGGCGGGCATGGTGCTCGTCGGCAGCGTCGCGAGCGGCACGGCGTCGAACGTGATGATCTATCTCGCGCGCGGCGACGTGGCGCTGTCCGTCACGATCAGCGCGCTATCGACGCTCGTCGGCGTGTTCGCGACGCCGCTGCTCACGCGTCTCTACGTCGATGCGTCGATCGCCGTCGACGTGCACGGCATGCTGATGAGCATCGTGCAGATCGTCGCGCTGCCGATCGTCATCGGCCTCGTCGTGAATCATCTGTTCGGCAAGCTCGTGCGCAGGATCGAATGGATGCTGCCGCTCGTGTCGATGGTGTCGATCCTGCTCATCATCGCCGCGGTGGTCGGCGGCACGCAGAAGAGCATTGCCTCGGTGGGCATGGTCGTCGCGGTGGGCGTGGTGCTGCATAACGGCATCGGGCTTTTGGGCGGCTACTGGGGCGGCCGTCTGCTCGGCTTCGATGAAGCCGTGTGCCGCACGCTCGCGATCGAAGTCGGCATGCAGAACTCGGGCCTCGCGGCGACGCTCGGCAAACTGTATTTCACGCCGATCGCCGCGTTGCCCGGCGCGCTGTTCTCGGTGTGGCACAACCTGTCGGGCTCGATGCTCGCGGGTTATTGGGCCGGACGTCCCGCCAAGGGCTCGACGCACGATGCGAACGCGCAACGCGCTGTCGCGCGACAGGGCTGAGCGGCCGCATCGATCGATGCGAAGATCGAAGCGCGCCCGTTGTGGCGCGCTTTTTTGTTCACTCTTGCTTGCCGCTCAAGCCGAGCAATCCGCGAATCGCTTCTTCAGTCTGGGCATAACGTCCTTCGCCGAAGTGGGTATAGACGATCTTCCCGTTCTGATCGATCAGATAGAGCGCTGGCCAATACTGGTTGTCGTACGCGTTCCACGTTGCATAGCGATTGTCCTGCGCGACCGGATATTCGATCCCATATCGCGCGATCGCTTTCTTCAGATTGCCGGTGTCGCGCTCGAACGTGTACTCGGGCGTATGCACACCGACCACGACGAGCCCTTTGTCCCGATAGCGCGCGTACCAGTCCTTCACATGCGGCAGCGTATGCGCGCAGTTGATGCAATCGAAGGTCCAGAAGTCGACGAGCACGACCTTGCCGCGCAACTGTTTGAGATCGAGCGGCGAGCTGTTGATCCAGTTGTCGATGCCGGTGAAGTCGGGCGCCTGCGTGCCGGTCTGCTGAACGGTCTTCATGCCGGCGGCGGAACCGGTCGACGAGAATGCGGCGAGCGCTGCGACGGCGCCGAGCGCGGCGGTCATCGCCGTCGCGACGGCCGCGATCTTGAGACGGTCGAACATGGTGGATTCTCCTTTCGCCTGGACGTTGGAGCGTATTGAAACGCGCCGATGTATCGGGCGCGTGTCCCGTTTGTATCGCCATGTATCCGGCGACGCTGTCGATACACGGCGTTGCGCGGCGCGCCGTTTCTGAAATCCCCGCGATACATGAAGGCGCTGGAATACGGCACATGGCCCGATGTGCCCGTGCTCCGGCGTTCGATGCCGGTCCGTCCACCGCTCTCTGGAGAAGACCGATCTCATGTCACTCATCGTCATCGCGTTCCTCGGCGGCGTGTTCACCGTCCTGAGTCCCTGCATCCTGCCGGTCGTGCCGTTCGTGTTCGCGCGCTCGGACAAGCCCTTCGTCACCGACCGCCTGCCGCTGCTCGCCGGCCTCGCGGGCACGTTCGCGCTCGTGACCGGCATCGGCGTCGCGGGTCTCGCGGGCGCTGCGCAACTGAGCCAGTACGGCCGCTGGATCGCGCTCGCGACGCTCGCGCTGTTCGGCGCGGCCTTGCTCTTTCCATCGATCGCCGAGCGGCTCACGCTTCCGTTGTCGGCGCTTGCGGATCGCATCGTCGCGCGTTCGCAGACGCAAGGGACGACACGCCGTATCGCTTCATCGATGTTGCTCGGCGCGGCGACCGGCCTCCTGTGGGCGCCGTGCGCGGGCCCGATCCTCGGCGTAATCCTCACGAGTGCGGCACTGCATGGCGCGACCTGGCACACGGCTGCGGCGCTCGTCGCCTATGCGGTCGGCGCGGCGAGCTCGCTTGCCGTGGCGTCCAGTCTCGGCAAGCGCGCGCTGGATATCGTCAAGCGTTCGCTCGGCGTGGGCGGGCATCTGCGCCGAGCGACCGGCGCGCTCGTCGTATTGACCGTGGCCGCAATCGCGACGGGCCTCGATACCCACGTGCTCGCGCATATCCCCGGTGCGCCGACGAACGGCATCGAAAGCAGGCTCGTCGGCGTGCTGAAGACGCAGCAGGCACCGCGCGATGTCAGGCCCGACGCGCGGATGATGCGTGTCTCGATGCCGTCCGCGCTTCCCGTGCAGGGACGGCTTCCGTCGCTCGACGGCGCGACGACGTGGCTCAACGCCGCGCCGCTGTCCGCCGATTCATTGCGCGGCAAGGTGGTCGTGGTCAACTTCTGGACATATTCATGCATCAACTGCCTGCGCACCTTGCCTTATCTCAAGACGTGGTCGCAACGTTACGGTAATGAAGGGCTTGTGGTCGTCGGCGTGCATACGCCCGAGTTCGGCTTCGAGCGCGACACCGGCAACGTGAAGCACGCGCTTGCGAATCTGAACATCGGCTATCCCGTGGCCATCGATAACGACTACGCCATCTGGCGCGCGTTCGGCAATCGATACTGGCCGGCGTTCTACATCGTCGATGCGCAAGGTCGCGTGCGCTTTCATCACTTCGGCGAGGGCGGTTATCGTGAAGCCGAGAGCGCGATCCGCCAGTTGCTCGCCGAAAACGGCCAGCCGACGAACACGCACGACACGCAGGCGGTGCAGGTCAGCGGCGCTCAGGCGGCAGCCGATCCCGCGAACATCGGCTCCGACGAAACATATGTGGGCTACAGGCAGGCGCAGGGCTTCGCGTCGCCGCAACGCGTGATGCCCGATGCCGTCGAAACCTATACATTGCCCGCGCGGCTTTCACTCAACGACTGGGCGCTCGAAGGAAAGTGGAATGTCGGCGGCGAGTTCGCGGTGCCGGCCGCGCCGCACGCGCGCATCGCTTATCGCTTCCATGCGCGCGATCTGCATCTCGTTCTGGCGCCTTCGGCGGACGGCAGGCCGGTGCGCTTTCGCGTGACGATCGACGGCGCCGCGCCGGGCGCATCGCACGGCGCAGACATAGCCGCCGATGGCGCCGGCGTCGTGACGAGCGCGCGTCTTTATCAGCTCGTGCGCCAAGCCGGCGCGGTTGAAGATCGCACCTTCGAGATCGAGTTTCTCGATCCGGGAGCGCGGGCGTATAGCTTTACCTTCGGCTAACGCGCTTGCGAACTTTCTCGGCTTCGACGCCGCGCTTTTGCGCGGCGTCCGCGTGTTTACCATCAGAAAAAGTCATTGAAACAGCGCCGGCTAGGTGCATTCCCTAGCGTCTGCCGCCCCGGTCCGCGAGGCGAACGTCGTCCGCGAGTGAGTTCGTTGCCCGCAAAGCCGCGCCAGTCATGGCTCTGTAGCCCGCCTGCACGAATGCGCCATGTCCGGGCGCGCTCCGCACCGCCGGCTTGCATTACCAGAAGTATCGAAAAGTGCCCAGAAAATGTCGGTGGGTGATCGAAATTGGACATGTACGCTTCTTTCAACGCAAAGAACGCCGGGATGCTCCGGCAGCGACAAATCCCTTTTCTGAACTTGCTAGGTGGAATGACCCGATGATTCCCAGCCTAACGCTCGCACCGAACGACGTCACGAACACGGCTTCCGCGCGGTCCGCAAGCGCGTCGCCGGCCCGTTCGGTCGCGGCATCCCAGACCGAGATCCTCACGGTCAAGAACCTTTCGAAGATCTTCGGCGCGAAGCCGGAACGCGCTCAGGAGCTCTTGAAACAAGGTCTCGGCCGAAACGAGATCTTCGCCCAGACGGGCAACATGGTCGCCGTCGACGATGTGAGCCTCGCCGTCAACGCAGGCGAGATCTTCGTCATCATGGGCCTCTCCGGCTCGGGCAAATCGACGCTCGTGCGCCTGCTCAACCGGCTGATCGAGCCGACCTCGGGGCAGGTGATTCTCGAAGGCCGCGACATCGCGCCGATGAGCACGCCCGAGCTGCGCGCCGTGCGCCGGGAAAAAATGGCGATGGTGTTCCAGTCTTTTGCGCTGCTGCCGAACCGCTCGGTCATCGACAACATCGCTTACGGCCTCGAAGTCGCGGGCAAGAAGAAGGCGGATCGTTATGAAGTCGCGCGCGCCGCATTGACGCGCGTCGGCCTTGCTTCGTACGAAAAGCTGTTGCCGAGCGAACTGTCGGGCGGCATGCAGCAGCGCGTCGGTCTTGCGCGCGCGCTGGCGGTGAATCCTGCCGTGCTGTTGATGGACGAAGCGTTTTCCGCACTCGATCCGCTCATCCGCTTCGAAATGCAGAACGAGCTGTTGCGTTTGCAGAAGGAAGAGCAGCGCACGATCGTTTTTATTTCGCACGACATCGAGGAAGCGGTGAAGATCGGCGGGCGCATCGGCATCATGAAGGACGGCCGCCTGATTCAGGTCGGCACGCCGGCGGAACTCATTCAATCTCCCGTCGATGACTATGTGCGCGACTTCTTCCGCAACGTCGACGTGTCGCGCTTTCTCGACGCATCCAGCCTGATGACGAAGGTCGAGCGCGGACTCATCGCGTGCAATACGAGCGCGCCGTCCGAGCGCTATCTGAACGGCCTGATCGACAGCGGCGCCGAGTGCGGATATGTCTGCGACGAGGCGGGGCGCTATCAGGGCTGCGTGACGCCCGCGTCGCTGCACAAGAGCGGTAGCCGGCCGATCAGCGACGCGTTGCTTCGCGATGTCGCGGCCGTTGCGCTGACAGCCGATTTGCATGAACTCGCGACCATCGCACTCAGCCAGGAGCACGACGTGCCGGTCACCGATGAACAAGGCAGACTCGCGGGCGTGGTGTCCTGCCGCGCGATTCTCAAGCAGGTCATGGAGCGGAGGGCAGCATGAATTCCTCGATCTTTGGAAAGTTCGCCGAAGACGCAGTCAACTTTCTTTTCTCACATTTTCGCGGCGGCTTCGACGCGTTTTCCGCCGCGCTCGGCGCGGTGATCAAGGTGCTCGAAGACGGCCTGGGCGCGGTGCCTTTCATCGCGATGCTCGTGATTCTCATGGCGCTCGCGCTGTGGAGAAAGGGCGTCGTGTTCGCGGTGTTCGTCGGCGCGGCGCTCTATGTGATCAACTATATGGGTCTCTGGGCGCAGACGGTGTCGACGCTCGCGCTCGTCGTCGCGGCGACGTTCTTCAGTCTCGTGATCGGCGTGCCGCTCGGCATCTGGGGCGCGCGCAACAAACGTGTGGAAGTCGTGCTGCGTTCCCTGCTCGACTTCATGCAGACGATGCCCGCGTTCGTGTACCTGATTCCCGCGGTCATTCTGTTCGGCCTGGGCCGCGTGCCCGCGGTGATCGCCACGATCGTGTTCGCGATGCCGCCCGTCGTGCGATTGACGACACTCGGCATCCGCCAGGTGCGCGAGGAATTGCTCGAAGCGGGCCGCGCGTTCGGCAGCACGGATGCGCAACTGCTCTGGAAGATTCAGTTGCCCAATGCACTGCCTTCGATCATGGCGGGCGTGAACCAGACGATCATGATGGCGCTGTCGATGGTGGTGGTCGCTTCGATGATCGGCGCGGGCGGTCTGGGCGAGTACGTGCTGAGCGGCATTCAGCGGCTCGATATCGGCATCGGCTTCGAAGGCGGACTCGGCGTGGTGCTGCTCGCGATCATCCTCGATCGCCTGACGGAAAGCTTCGGCATGAAAGCGAAGAAAAAGAAGAAGGTCATTTCCACGCCGGCAAAGCCTGCCGCTACCGGAACCTCCGCGCAGACCTGAGCGATACGAGCGTCGGCCCTGTCCACATCCTGTTTAAAGAGATACGGAGTACGAAATGAAAAGCAGATTCATCGCGTCGTTGTTCACCATCGTGGCGTTCGGGATCGGCGCAAGTCCTGCGATCTCCGCCGAGCCCATCAAGATGGCGGTCACCAACTGGGCAGACGTGCTCGCGGTCGCCAATGTGTCCAAGTACGTGCTCGAAACCAGGCTTCAGCAGCCGGTGCAGTTCGTTCAGGCGGATATCGGCATACAGTATCAAGGTGTATCGCGCGGCGATCTCGACATCATGGTCGGCGGCTGGCTGCCGGTGACGCATGGTCAGTATGTCGCACGCTACAAGGACACGCTCGACGACGTCGGCATTATCTACACGGGTGGCAAGAACGGCTGGGCCGTGCCCGCGTATGTGCCGGAGTCGCAACTTTCGTCGATCGAAGATCTGAAGAAACCGGAGGTGCAGAAGCAGCTCAACGGTGTGATCCAGGGCATCGAGCCGGGTGGCGGTCTCATGCAGGCATCGGAGAAGACCATCAAGGCGTATGACCTGTCGGGCTACAAGCTGCAATCGGCGAGCGAGGCCG
Source organism: Caballeronia sp. J97 (assembly GCF_905220305.1). NCBI lineage: Bacteria > Pseudomonadati > Pseudomonadota > Betaproteobacteria > Burkholderiales > Burkholderiaceae > Caballeronia > Caballeronia sp. J97. The sequence continues at coordinate 69,113 of NZ_CAJMZL010000025.1, forward strand.
GCATGCTCGCGTCGATTCAACGCGCATACGGGTCGAAGCAATGGATCGTCGCGACCGTCTGGAGCCCGCACTGGTTGTTCCAGAAATGGCAGATGCGCTATCTGAAGGACCCGAAGGGCACGCTCGGCGGCGAAGAGCAGGTTCACGCGTTCGCATCCAAGCAGTTCGCGAAGAAGTTTCCGCGCGCGGATGTCTTCTTCAAGCACTTCAAACTGACGCTGGCGGATGTGGAAGCGATCGAGTTCGAAGGCAATTCGACCAACGATTACGCGACGGCCGCGAAGAAGTTCGTCGATGCGCATCCGGACAAGGTCAAGGCTTGGCTGGAACAGTGATTCAGAAGCACGTTACCGAAGTATTTACATGCTCGAGCGCTCGCCCGATGAGCGCCGCGCATGTCGAAACGATCCATTCATCAGAGAGACCAAAATGAGCTTCGAAGGCGTACATACCCCGCTCGTCACCCCGTTCAAGGCCGATGGCGAAATCGATCACGACATGCTCGGCAAGCATGCCGCCAGTCTCGTGGGCCGCGTGTCGGGCATGGGCGTCGGCGGCACGACGGGCGAATACTATGCGCTCAGCTTCGAAGAGCGCGTGAAGACGTTCGATACGGTGGCGTCGGCGGTCGGCGGAAAGACGTATCTCACCGCCGGCATCAACGCAACCACGACGAAGGAAGTCCTGCGGCTCGGTCATGAAGCGAAGCGCGCGGGCTACGACGCGTTGCTGGTCGCCGCGCCTTACTACGTGCAGCCGACGCAAGACGAACTGCTCGATCACTTGCAGAAAGTCGACGACGCGCTCGACATGCCGATCATGCTCTACAACTTTCCCGCGCGCACGGGCACGCCCATCGGCGACGAAGTCCTCGACAGGCTGCTGCAGCGCCCGAACTTCGCCGCGATGAAGGAGAGCACGGGCGACATCGCGCATCTGCATCATCTCGCGACGCAACTGCCGGAGCGCTTCGTGCTCAGTTGCGGCATGGACGATCAGGCGCTCGAATTCTTCGCATGGGGCGCGCGGAGCTGGGTGGCGGGCGCATCGAACTTTTTGCCTGAAGCGCATACGGACTTGCTCGAAGCCTGTGTGAAACGCGGCGACTTCATCGCGGGCCGCAAGCTGATGACGCAATTGCTTCCCGTGCTCGAACTGCTGGAGCGCAGCGGCAAGTTCATCCAGTACGTGCGTTACGGCTGCGAGCTCGCGGGCACGCGCGTCGGCCATGCGCGTGCGCCGCTCGGCACGCTCGACGACGAAGAGCGCAGCGCCTTTGCCAAGATCGTTCAACCCCTGCTGCGCAACGCTCAGTAAGTCACGTGAATGAGCTCGAAACTGGACTTCATGCGGTTTCCCGCGCCTGACGGCGTGAACGGCTGGTGGGAAACCCTGCCGGCCGCTGCGCCCGCGAGAAGCGTGACGGGCGAGCAGCGCTTCGACTACGTGGTGGTGGGCGGCGGCATCACCGGTCTGTGTGCGGCGCGGCGGCTCGCCGAGCTTGCGCCGGAGGCATCGATCGCACTCGTCGAGGCCGATCGCATCGGACGGACGACGGCAGGGCGCAACTCCGGCTTTTTCGTCGATCTGCCGCATGACATCAGCAGCGAAAGCTACTCGCGCAGTGTCGAGGCCGACAAGGCGGACGTGCGGCTGCAACGTCACGGCATCGATTATGTGCGCCGTACCGTCAGACAACACGGCATCGATTGCAACTGGCGCGACGACGGGAAGTTTCACGCCTCGGTGAACAAGAAGGGGCACGCGGCGCTGACTCACTTCGCGGACGGACTCGCGCGCATCAACGAGCCGTGCGAATGGCTCGACGACGCCGCGATCGCAAAGGTGTGCGGCACGCGCTTCTACCAGAGCGCGTTGTTTACGCCGGGATGCAGCACGGTCCAGCCAGCGGCGCTCATGCGCGGCCTCGCGGCGACGCAGCCCTCGAACGTGACAGTGTTCGAACTGAGCGCGGTGAAGAACATGGAAACGCGCGGCCAGACGAAACAGTTGATCTTCGCGAACGGCAAGATCGAAGCGAAGCGCGTCGTGCTGTGCACCAACGCGTATGCGGCGACGTTCGGCGGCCATCCGAACGGCTTGCTGCCGGTCTACACGTTCGCGTCGATGTCGCGCGTGATGAACGACGACGAGATCGCGGCACTCGGCGGAACGGATTCGTGGGCGCTCATTCCCGCGGACCCGATGGGCACCACCGTGCGCCGTCTCGCGACCAATCGCATTTGCGTGCGCAACCATTTCGCGTTCCGGCCGAATCTTTCGGTATCGGAAGGCGATCTCGCGAAGGCGAAGCATCTGCATCAACGTTCGTTCGATCGCCGTTTTCCGATGCTCGAGGATGTCGAGCTGCAATACACGTGGGGCGGCGCGTTGTGCCTGTCGGCGAACAACGGCGCGCTCTTCGGATTGCGCGAGGACGGCGTGTACGAAGCGGTCGGCTGCAACGGACTGGGCCTGAGCCGCGGGTCGGCGGCAGGCAAGCTCATCGCCGAACATGCGCTCGGGCAAACGAACGATCTGATCGATCAACTCTTGAAACAGCCGCATCCGCGCTCGTTGCCCGTTCGACCGATCGCGGATGTCGCGGTATCGGCGGCGATCTGGGTGAAGGAATTCTCGGCGGGCGCCGAGCTTTGAATCTGTGAGGACATGACATGACGACGCATCAGGAATGGAAACGTCAGGCCGAGCATCTGTCGCTCGACGGTCGCGCGCTTATCGCGGGCGCGCGCTGCAATGCGGCATCGAACGAAACCTTCGGCACGCTGAATCCGTCGACGGGCAAAGTGCTCGCGGAGATCGCGAAGTGCGATGGCAAGGACATCGACCGCGCGGTTGTCGCGGCGCGCGAGGCGTTCGAATCGGGCGTGTGGTCGAAGACGGCGCCATCGCAAAGAAAGGCGGTTTTGCAGCGTCTTGCGCAATTGATCGACGAGAACGCCGAGGAGCTCGCACTGCTCGAAGCGCTCGAAGCGGGCAAGCCGATCAGCGAATGCATGGGGCTCGATATCCCCGAATCGGCGGCGTGCATCCGCTGGCATGCCGAGGTCACCGACAAGCGTTACGACGCGCTGTCGCCATCGGGTTCGAGTGTCGTCAGCATGATCACGCGCGAGCCGATCGGCGTCGTAGGCGCGGTGCTGCCGTGGAACTTTCCGGCGTTGATGCTCGCGTGGAAGATCGGGCCGGCGCTGTCGGTGGGCAATAGCGTCATCGTCAAGCCCGCGGAACAGACGTCGCTGTCGACGTTGCGTATCGCCGATCTCGCGCTCGAAGCGGGCGTGCCGCCCGGCGTGTTCAGCGTGGTGACGGGCTTCGGGGAAAGCGCGGGGCAGGCGCTCGGCACCCATGCGGACGTCGATCTCATCGCGTTCACGGGCTCGACCGAAACCGGCAAGCGCTTCCTGCGCTATTCCGCCGATACGAACATGAAGCGCGTCGTGCTGGAATGCGGTGGCAAGAACCCGCAAGTCGTGTTGCCCGACGTCGCCAATCTCGATGCCGTTGCGGAGCAGGCGGTCGCGGCGGCGTTCTGGAACATGGGCGAGAACTGCAGCGCGGGCTCGCGCATTCTCGTGCATTCGAGCCACAAGGCCGAACTGCTGCAGAAGGTGCAGGCCGTGCTCGAAGGCTGGAAGACCGGCGATCCGCTCGATCCCGATGTCAAGCTCGGCTCGCTGATCGAAGAGGCGCATTACCGCAAGGTGCTCGGCCATATCGAGAAGGCGAAGGCCGAAGGCGCGCGCGTCGCGTGCGGCGGCAACGCGACGCTCACGGAGACGGGCGGCTGGTTCGTCGAGCCGACCATCTTCGATAACGTCACGCCGGACATGAGCATCGCGCGCGACGAAGTCTTCGGCCCGGTCGTGTGCTTTATCGAATATGCTGATGTCGACGAGGCCGTGCGCATCGCGAACGACACATGCTACGGACTCGCGGCATCGCTGTGGACCGACAACGTGAACCAGGCGCACAAGGTCGCCGCGCGCATCCGCGCGGGCACCGTGACCGTGAACTGCTTCGGCGAGGGCGATCTCTCGACACCGTTCGGCGGCTTCAAGCAGTCCGGCTTCGGCGGACGCGACAAGTCGGTCTACGCGCACGACCAATACTGCGAGCTGAAGACGACCTGGCTGAAGCTCGACTAACCATCAGACGAGGCAACATGCGCATTGGCTTCATCGGCACCGGCACGATCACGGAGGCGGTCGTGAACGGCATGATTCGTTTCGATGTGCCTTTCGAGCGCGTCGCGCTGTCGCCGCGCAACGCGCAAACAGCGGCGCGGCTCGCCGCGCGCGACGCGCGTATCGCGGTTGGCGCAAGCAATCAGGACGTGCTCGATTCATCGGATGTCGTGTGTCTCGCGGTCGTGCCGCAGATCGCCGCGGACGTGCTCGGCGAACTGACCTTCGATGCGCGGCATCACGTCATCAGCTTCATCGCGGGGAAGTCGCTCGACGAGATTCGCGCGCTCGTGCGCCGTTCGGCTCGGGTCGTGCGGGCGGTGCCTTTGCCCGCGGTGGCGGCAGGCAAGGGCAGCACGGCGATCTGCCCGCGCGACGACATCGCTCGTACGCTGTTCGCGCCGCTCGGCGAAGCGGTCGAAGTGGACGACGAACACCAGTTCAACGCCTTGTCCGCCGCAACCGCGACGATGGCGGCTTTCTTCGCGCTGCTGGAGGAGCAGGCGTCGTGGCTCGTGAAGCAAGGCGTGCCGTATGCGTCCGCGCGTTCGTTTTTGTCGGGCTATCATGTGGGGCTCGCTCATGAAACGACGCTCGACACAGAGCCTTTCTCGGCGATGGTCGGACACGCGAGCACGCCTCGCGGCCTCAACGAGCAGCTCAACCGCGAGCTGTCGGAGCGCGGTACCTACGCGCACTACGCGCAAGCGCTCGACGCCATCATGCGCCGGGTGCAAGGGCGCGAATGAGCACGCGGCACACGAGAACAAGCGATAATCGCGAGCCCCTGGAAGGTGATGCACATGCAGAAGAAACAGCAGTTCGCGGACAGGCTTCTCGCCCAGATGCCATCGCTGCGCGCGCTCCGGTGCTTCGTCACCGCCGCGCGTTACGAAAGCTTCACGCAGGCCGCGGAAGTGCTGTGCGTCACGCAGGCGGCCGTGAGCCGGCAGATCAAGGAGCTGGAAGACACGCTCGAAGTCGCGCTCTTCGAGCGCACCGGCAGACACATCGCGCTGACCGACGCGGGGCGCATTCTGTACAACGCGTCGTATCTCTCGATCATGAACATCGCGGAGGCGGCGCAGGCGGTGCGGCGCGTCGATCGTCAGGCGCTGACGCTCTGCGTCACGCATACGTTCTCGGCGCTCTGGCTCTCGTTCAGGCTGCCCGCGTTTCGCCAGCGGTTTCCGAATATCCGCCTGCATGTGATGGTGACCGAGCACTTCATGGAGCTCGACGATCTGATGGAGCCGGATGTCATCATCACGAAAAATCCGCCGCGCGACGCGGAATATGAAGTCGAGCCGCTCTTTCACGATGTCGTCTATCCGGTGTGCAGCGCGCCGTTCTACGAGCGCTATTTTCACGGGCGCGCATTGAAGCCGCTCGATCTGCTCGCGCATCCCACGCTGAGCCTGTCGCTGCTCGGGCGCGCGCAAGTGTGCGAACACGTCGACTGGCGCGTGTGGAAAAACTGGTATCAGCAGGGCGACGGTTCCGAACGCCTCGATCAGCACGACAACCTCGAAAGCAACGACTATCGCCTGCTCGTCGCGCAGGCCGAAGCCGGCGAGGGCACCTTGCTCGGCTGGCATCATCTCGTGCATCGTCAGGTCGAGCAGAAAAAGCTGGTTCGCCCCGTCGACGATGCGCTCGTGTTCCACGACCGGCATCACTACGTAAGCACGCATCGCAACGCGAAATCGCGGCCGGAATACATTCTGTTTCGCCAATGGCTCGACGAGGAGATCGGCGCGATGATGCAGGGATGGCCCGCGGCCGAATCGAAAGCGATCGTATGAGCGCCGAGCCCCGCATGAAGCCGGCAATCGAAAAGACGAAAGGCTATCGGCGGCTCATTCCGTCGGTGACCGCGCTGGTCGAGTTCGAAGCCGTCGCGCGGCTCGGCAGCTTCACGCTCGCGGCCCACGAACTGGGCGTCACGCAAGCCGCGGTGAGCCGGCAGGTCCGGTTCCTCGAAGAAACGCTCGGCACGCGGCTCTTTCGCCGTCTGCATCGCGCGATCGAGCTGACCGACGAAGGCGACGCGCTATACCGTGTCGTCGCCGAATCGATGCAGAAAATCGCGAGCGTGTTCGATCGCCTCGCGCGTGGACCCGTGCAGCAGGAACTCGTGCTCGCGGCGACCTCCGCGTTCTCGCACTTCTGTCTGCTGCCGCGGCTCGCGTCGCTGAAGGCCGCGCAGCCCGATCTGCAACTGCGCCTCGCCACGCAGATGTTCACGGCGGATCTGCGGCACAAGGAAATCGACGTCGCCGTGCGCTTCGGCAACGGCCTGTGGCCGGACGGCACCGCGACCTTGCTGTTCGACGAAGAAGTCTTTCCGGTCTGTTCGCCGTCGTGGCTCGCGGCGCGGCCCGCGCCGGCAACGCTCGAAGAACTGGCGGGGGCCGTGCTCGTCGAGTCGGATTCGACGTCCGAAGGCTGGATGGGCTGGGAAGCATGGTTCCAGGCCCTCGGCGTGCGGCCGATGCGCCTGAATTACGCGCTGCGTTGCAGCCTCTACACCGACGCGATCCAGGCGGCGCGTTACGGCCAGGGCGTGGCGCTCGGCTGGGGCCGGCTCGTGCGCGATTTCATCGGGAGCGGAGAGCTCGTCAGGCTGGAGGTCGGATCGTTCAAGCCGACCGATTCCTACTTCGCCGTGGTGCCGCACGGCCGCGCCTTCACGCCCGCGATCGGCGGTCTGATCGAATGGCTGCGCGCGGGCGCGCTCGCATAACCCAAAGTCATTCGACATCGAAAATAAAGCGCATTGACGCTATTTTCCAGCGATTCGATACTCGGAACATTGCAGGACCATTCCAGGTCCGGATGCCCCTGAACGCTGGAGAGCGACGATGTCCGAAGTGCAAGTCAAGACGCATGGCGAACTGATCCGCAGCCGCGAGCCCGGCCATGGATTGCCCGGTGAGTTGTTCGGGCGGCAGGACGTGTTCGAGAAGGACGTCGAGGTTTTCTTCCAGAAGCACTGGATTCTGGTCGGCGTGACAGCGGACGTGCCGGAGTCGGGCGATGTCTCGACCGTCGATATCGGCCGGGCGTCGATCATCATCGTTCGCGACGACGACGAGAACATCCGCACCTATCGCAACGTCTGCCGCCATCGCGGCGCGCGCCTGAAGGAGCCGGGGAAATCGACCGTCGGCATGCTGGTATGCCCGTATCACCAGTGGACTTACGATCTCGACGGCAGCCTGCGCCACGCCGCCCACATGGGCAAGGATTTCGACGCGACGTGCAGAAGCCTGTTGCCGGTTCATACGCGCATCGTCGGCACGCATATTTTCGTGTGTCTCGCCGATACGCCGCCGCCGGACATCGCCCGGCTCGAAGACACGATGGCGCCGCGCTTCGCCCCTTACGACCTGCGCAACACGAAGATCGCGTTCGAGTCGGAGATCGTCGAGAACGGCAACTGGAAGCTCGTGATCGAGAACAATCGCGAGTGCTATCACTGCGCCGCGACGCATCCCGAACTGACCGCGTCGTTTTTGCCCGAGGATTTCGGCTTCTGTCCCGAGAACCTCAGCGAGGAATCGCTGCGCGAGCTCGCGGCCTACAAATCGCGTAATGCCGCATGTCAGGCGAGCTGGGAGCAAGACGGCTTCACGAGCGCGACCGTCGAATGGCTGGACGAAGACGCCGTCACGCAGTTCAGAACGCAGCAACTCGTGATCGCAGGCCACGGCGAATCGCAGACCATGAGCACGAAGGTCGCGAGCGAAAAGCTGCTGGGCAAGCTGCAGCGGCGCGATCTCGGCGACACGCATCTGTGGACGCACAACTCATGGACGCACGTGATGAGCGACCATGCGGTGATTTCGTACATCATTCCGCTCGCGCCGGACAAAACGCTCGTGCGTTCGAAATGGCTCGTGCACGCGGATGCGGTCGAAGGCGTCGATTATCAGCTTCAGGATCTGACCGAAGTGTGGGTCGCGACGAACGCGCAGGACAAGCATCTCGTCGAAATCACTCACGAGGGCACACAGGACCCGGCATTCCGGCCGGCCGTGTTCTCGCCGTTCACGGAAAGCTATGTGGAGCAGTTCTCGCGCTGGTACTCGGCTCGCCTGAGCGCGCACGGCGTCTGAAAGGCGGTGCGCGCCGCTCAGTGATCGGTCACGAACGTCGGGTGACGCGTGCGGATTTCGTCCACCTGGCTCAGCGTGCCTGACAGATGCTTGCGCAACGCGGCATCGGCGGCATCGGCATCGCCTTTCTCGATGGCATCGACGATCGCGGTGTGATCGCGCACTACCGCCAGCGTCTTGCCATCGACCGGCAGATGCAACCGGCGCAAACGGTCGATATGGCCGCTCAGTCGACGCACCAGATCCCAAAGCTGCGGCACGCCCGCAGCCTCATACATCTGCCGGTGAAACGCCTGATCGAGCGATGAAAACTGCTCGACATCCTCCGGATTCATCCATTCCATCTGCTCCGCGATCGTCGCGCGCAGCCGCGCGACCAGCGACGCCTTGTGGTCCCGGGCGAGCGTGCGCACCACTTCCAGTTCGATCGAACGGCGCAGAAAGTGCGCCTGCATCGCCGACGCCACGTTGATCTGGCTCACGACCGTTGCGTGCTGCGGAAAGATGTCGACGAGTCCTTCCTCGCCGAGCTTCATCAGCGCGTCGCGCACGGGCGTCTGACTGAGGCCGTAACGCGTCGCGAGTTCGGCGCGCGACAAGACCGTGCCGGGCGCCAGTTCGAGCGACAGGATCATTTCGCGCAGCCGCTCGAAGACTTGCGGCGCGGCGTGTCGAGAGCGGTCGAGACGATGGATCGATGCGGAAGCGGCGTTTTTCATGTCAAGCGGATGGCGATTGGCAACTGAAACATTAGTACTATAGCCGCGCGACGGTCCGAACGGCGGCCCGGTATGGAAATGGCGGATCAGCGTTAACCCGACTGACGCACTAATATATTAGTGCTTTACCATGCGGCTATTCCTCGCTACTTCCGGACATCCGACATGACCCGCGATATCGCCATTACCCACGTTCGAATCACGCCGATCGCTTTCCGCGACGGCCCGTTGCTCAACGCGGCGGGCATCCACGAGCCGTGGGCGCTGCGTGCGATCGTCGAACTGGAGACGAACGACGGGCGCGTCGGCATTTCGGAGACATACGGCGACGAGCCGATGCTGCGCGTGCTCGATCAGGCGAAAGACCTCGTGATCGGCCTGTCGCCGTTCGATCTGAACCAGATGGAAGAGCGCGTGCGCGCGACCATCAAGGCGACGCCCGGCGCCGTCGAATTCGAGTTGGCGCCCGGCTCGCACGCCGCGAAGAATGCGCCGAAGGTCATCAGCACGCTCGAAGTGGCGATGCTCGATCTGCAAGGCCAGATCGTCGGCGCGCCGGTCGTCGATCTGCTGGGCGGCAAGGTGCGCGACGCGGTGCCGTACAGCGCATATCTGTTCTTCAAGTACGCCGAGCACATCGACACGCCGTACGCACCGGACGCGTGGGGCGAGGGCATCAGCCCGGAGCAGATCGTCGCGCAGGCGCGGCGCATGATCGACCTGTACGGTTTCCAGAGCATCAAGCTGAAGGGCGGCGTGTTCGAGCCGGCGCATGAAATCGCGTGCATGCAGGCGCTCGCGAAGGCGTTCCCCGGCATGCCGCTGCGTCTCGATCCGAATGCGAACTGGACGCTCGAAACCAGCATCAAGGCTGCGCCGCAACTCGACGAAATTCTCGAATACTACGAAGATCCGTGCCCCGGCCTCGGAGGCATGGCCGAACTGCAGAAACATACGAAGCTGCCGCTCGCGACCAACATGGTCATCACGACGATGGACGACTTCCGTCGCGGCTGCAACATGGGCTCGATCAAGGTGCTGCTCTCCGATCACCACTACTGGGGCGGCCTGCGTGCGACGCAGACGCTCGCGCGCATGGCGAAGCTCTGGGGCTTCGGCATGTCGATGCATTCGAACTCGCATCTCGGCATCAGCCTGATGGCGATGACGCATGTCGCGGCCAGCGTGCCGAACCTCACCTATGCGTGCGACACGCATTACCCGTGGCAGGAAGAGGAGGTCATCAAGGGCGGCCGCGTGGCGTTCGACAACGGCGCGGTGCGCGTGCCGACGACGCCGGGTCTGGGCGTCGAGCTCGATCGCGAGAAGCTCGCCGAATTGCACGAACAATACAAGACGTGCGGCGTGCGCAATCGCGACGACCTCTCGCAGATGCGCAAGTATCAGCCGGACTTCACCGGCAAGAATCCGCGTTTCTAAGCTCAAAAAATATACGCAGCGCCCCATTCAGGAGACGAATCATGAGCAGTTCCAGCGCGCTGTCGAGCGCCGTTCGCAAGATCAAGTGGCATGTGCTGCCGCTTTTCGTCGTGATGTTCATCGTCAATTACATCGACCGGGTGAACATCGGTTTCGTGCGGCAGCATCTGAGCGCGGATCTCGGCATCGGCGCGGCGGCCTACGGGCTCGGCGCGGGTCTGTTCTTCGTGAGCTACGCGGTGTTCGAAGTGCCGTCGAACATGCTGATGCAGCGCTTCGGCGCGAAGGCGTGGCTCACGCGCATCATGATCACGTGGGGACTCGCGGCGGTGGGCATGGCTTTCGTGCGGGGCGAGACTTCGTTCTATGCGATGCGTCTCGTGCTCGGCGCGGCCGAAGCGGGCTTCTTTCCGGGCGTCGTGTTCTATTTCACCCAATGGCTGCCGCGCGATGAACGCGGCAAGGCGATGGCCGTCTTTCTGAGCGGCTCGGCGCTCGCGTCGGTGTTCTCGGGCCCGATCTCGGGCGGGCTGATGCTGATCGAAGGCGCGGGCCTGCATGGCTGGCAGTGGATGTTCATCATCGAAGGCATGGCGTCGGTCGTGCTCGCGGGCTTCGTGTGGTTCTGGCTCGACTCGAAGCCGCGCGACGCGAAGTGGCTCTCGCGCGCCGAGCAGGATGCGATCGTCACGGAGATCGAGGATGAGCAGCGCCGCCGCGATGCGGTGCATGCGAAAAAGCCGTCGTCATGGAGTCTCTTGCGCGACCCGCAGATACTGATCTTTTGCCTGATCTATTTCTCGGTCTCGCTGACGATCTACGGCGCGACCTTCTGGTTGCCGAGCATCATCCGCAAGATGGGGCATCTGAACGACTTCCAGGTCGGCCTGTTCAATTCGATTCCGTGGCTCATTTCCATTGTCGCGATGTATCTGTTCGCGGCGCTCGCGGCGCGCTTCAAGTTTCAGCAGGCGTGGGTCGCGTGCGTTCTGCTGATCGCGGCGCTCGGCATGTACGCCGCGGGGCTCGGCAGCCCGGTCTTTTCGTTCATCGCGATCTGCTTTGCGGCGATCGGCTTCAAGGCTGCTTCGTCGCTGTTCTGGCCGATTCCGCAAGGCTATCTCGATGCGCGCATCGCGGCGCCCGTGCTCGCGTTGATCAATTCGATCGGCAACCTCGGCGGTTTCGTCGCGCCGGCCACGTTCGGTTTTCTGGAACAAAAGACGGGTTCGATTCAAGGCGGATTGACGGGTCTCGCGGTGATGTCGGTCCTGGCCGCCGGGATCGTGTTCGTCGCCCGCATGGCGCCGCGCGAAGGGCGCGCCGCGCCGACGCTGCAGCCGGGCGTGCATAAGTAAGGGAGACATTAAAACCGCGCTGCGTCCCGGAGGCCGTGACGCCTCGGCCGCTTTGCAGCGCCGCTGAGATGAAGGGGAAATCGCGTTATCGTTCTCGTTCCGGCACGGCAACGCGCCCGCAAGCGTGATTCCGCATCGTGCGCGGCGGCACGGGACTTGCGCTTTGCGTGTACCCACTTCAACAGGAGGCGTCATGAGTATCTTTTCCAATATCCTGAACAAGATCTTCCATCACGACAGCGCACCGGCGGCGGGCACGAGCGCGAGCCCGGCTCAACCGGCAGCGCCCGACGCCGCGCCGGCAGCGTCGACCGCCGCACCCGCGCAGCCCGCCGCGCCGATGAAGGAAGTGGATGTCGAAGCGGTGTTGACGCAGATGCAGGCGAGCCACGGCGAACAACTCAACTGGCGCACGTCCATCGTCGACCTGATGAAGCTGCTCGGCCTCGACAGCAGCTTGTCGGCGCGCAAGGAACTGGCTTCGGAACTGAATTACTCGGGCAACACTGAAGATTCGGCCGCGATGAACATCTGGCTTCACAAGCAAGTCATGCAGAAGCTGGCCGAAAACGGCGGAAAGGTGCCGGACGATCTGAAGTAAGGGCGGTTTCGTCAGATGGAAGACGCGCGCGATGCGCTGGCCGGTGTGCGTCTTTCGATTAACCAGTTGTTCGTCGCGTGAATTGATTAGGATGCCGAAATGAATGACGCGACGCGCCCGGATGCTGGCATGCGGGCTGCTGATGTCGAGGCGTATCACGCTGTCCGACTACCGCCGCGCCGGAGAAGCTACGATGACAATCCAGAGAAAAATCGCCAACTGGCGCAGGATCGGCCATTTCTGCACGAGAAGGCTCGTCGACTATGGCGAACTGATTCCCATCGAACTCGCGGAAACCAAGAAGCGCGTGCTGCATGAGGTGGTCGCGCTCGTCGCGCTCACGATCGGCGCGCTGTTCACGCTGTCATTCGTGTCGATCGCGGTGATCGTGACAGCCGTCGGCACGCCGTATCTGGTGTTGACGGCGTGGTGCGTCGCGGGTGCGTGGCTCGCGGTCGCGCTCATCGCCGTCATCGTGATGATGTCGCGCAAACCGTCCGAGCCGTTTCAGTTGCTGCGCGAGGCGTTGCGTCAAGATGTGGATGCAATCAGGGAGGCCGCGCAATGAAACATGCCGAAGCCGAGAAAGCCGTGCTTGCGCGCATGGCGGAATCTCGCAGGGAACTGATCGCCGCGCACATTGCGAACGAACCCGTTCGCGTCACACGCGCGCCGCGAACGCTGCCGGCGGCCACGCGACCTGCGCCGTGGTTCCTGCGTTCGCCGAATGCGGAGTTGATCGCGCTCGCGCTCGTCGGCGGCGCCATTCTCGGCGTTCGACGCACGGTGCAAACAGCGGTGGGCGCGGGATTGAGCGCGTCGACGCATCGGGCGTTCGCCGATTTGCTCGACGCGCTGCGCGCATGACCGATCAGGGTGGCGGCACGTTGGCGCTCAACGCCGCGCTCGCTGCTTTTTCGGCTTGCGCGGCGGCGTCAGCGCGGCCGACCAGAGTGTCGACGCTTGCCGCTTCGCCTGCGCGGTGGCGCGGCCTCGCGTCGACCCGATGATCGCATTCGCACCGGAAAGCCACATGCTGAGGAACGGATTCTTCTTCACCCATGGGTTTTTCATGGCGGCTCCGGAAAACGTCGGGCGGTTCAATGCAGGCGCATCGTGTTGTCGCCCGCATCCTTCGGGATCTTCGCTTCCAGTCGTTCCTTGCGCTCGATCATCTTGAAACCCAGCGCATTCAGATCGGCGCCGGACTTCCGCAGTTTCGGGAACAGATCCGACTCCTCTTCGTCGATGTGGTGACGGACCATCTCGCTCAACACCTTGAAGGTCGCGTCGAATCCTTTGTCGCCCGCTTTCAGCGTGGTGAATTTGTCGATCAATACCTTCACGAGAAAGTGCTCGACATAAGCCTCTTCGACATCGGGCCGATCGTCTTCATCCAAAGCCTCCTGCGCGGCCGGATAGAGCAGCTCTTCTTCGATCATTGCATGAACGGTCAGCTCTTCGCAGGCGCGTCGCACGAGCGCGGTTTTGGCGTCGAGGTCGTCATTCTGCGTTTTATCGAATGCATCGAAGAGTTTTTGCACGGCGCGATGATCCTCCGTCAACACCTGAATCGCGTCCGGGCCTCGGGCGGCGCGTGAAGCGGCGTTCGTCGTCTGGGTGGTGGCTTGGCGCGGCATCGTGTGCTCCTTGTCGGGAAGTGGATGGTCCCGTTGCACAGCAAAGCGCGGACCCACGAAGCATGGATCGGCCAACACCCGCCTCCGAACTTTCCCTATGTCACGATCCTAACAAGAATGCTTTAAACTGAGATCAACCTATCAAAAACTGTTGTGCGTCGCACAAGACGCCGGCACACCGATCTCATGCTGGAAACTGCATCGAAGTCCATCGTCGCGTGGCCCGGAAAGACTCAGGCTCACAGCGCCCGCAATCCCGGCGTGCCGTTCGATCTCTCGTGGCTCGACGGCCTGCGCGTGAACCAGTCGGCGGTCGCACGCCGCGCCTCGACGCTCGGCACGCGCCGTGCCGTCAAAAAGGACGCGCAGGCGGCGTGGCTGCTGAAGGCCATCACGTGCATCGATCTCACGACGCTCTCCGGCGACGACACCCACGGTCGCGTCGAACGTCTCTGCGCAAAAGCACGCCGTCCGCTGCGCGACGATCTGCTCGCCGCGCTCGGCATGAATCCCGGGTCGATCAAAACGGGCGCGGTGTGCGTGTATCACCGCTACGTCAAGACCGCCGTGAACGCGCTCGAAGGCAGCGGCATTCCGGTCGCAGCCGTTTCGACGGGCTTTCCCGCCGGCCTCAATCCGCACGACCTCAAATTGCGCGAGATCGAGGCATCGGTGAAAGATGGCGCGGCCGAAATCGATATCGTCGTCACGCGCGAGCATGTGCTGACGGGCAACTGGAAAGCGCTCTATGACGAGATGCGCGATTTCCGCGCGGCCTGCGGCGATGCGCATGTAAAGGCGATTCTCGCCACCGGCGATATCCGCACGCTGTCGAATGTCGCGAAGGCGTCGATGATCTGCATGATGGCCGGCGCCGATTTCATCAAGACATCGACGGGCAAGGAGGGTGTCAACGCGACGCTCGACGTGTCGCTCGTGATGGTGCGCATGATCCGCGACTATCTCGCGCGCACCGGCGTCATGATCGGCTTCAAGCCGGCGGGCGGCGTGTCCACCGCTAAATCGGTGCTCGAATATCAGATCCTCATGAAGGAAGAGCTCGGACGCGAATGGCTCGAGCCGGATCTGTTGCGCATCGGCGCATCGAGTCTGCTCGCGGATATCGAACGCCAGCTCGAACATCATGTGAGCGGACGCTATTCGGCGTTCAACCGCCATCCTGTCGCCTGACTCCACGGACTTCAATAGATAGCCTCATGAGCGTTGCCGAATACTTCTCCTCGATGGAATACGGACCCGCACCGGAAGACGATCGCGCCGCGCGCGCATGGCTCGAACAGCATCACGGGCGCTTCGGTCACTTCATCAACGGCGCGTGGCGCGATGGCGACGACGCCGGCCGCTTCGACTCGCGCGAGCCCGCGACGGGCCGCGTGCTCGCCTCCATCGCACAAGGCGCGCAAGCCGATGTCGATGCCGCCGTTCAAGCCGCGCACGATGCGCTCGAAGGCTGGCAAGCGCTCGGCGGAGCGGGGCGCGCGCGTCATCTGTATGCGCTCTCGCGCATGGTGCAACGGCACAGCCGCCTGCTCGCCGTGCTCGAATCGCTCGACAACGGCAAGCCGATCCGCGAGTCGCGCGACATCGACATACCCCTCGTGGCAAGGCACTTTCTGCATCACGCGGGTTGGGCGCAGTTGCAGGACAAGGAGTTTGCGGACTGGGCGCCGCTCGGCGTCATCGGTCAGATCGTGCCGTGGAATTTTCCGCTGCTGATGCTCGCATGGAAGATCGCGCCCGCGCTCGCGCTCGGCAATACCGTCGTGTTGAAGCCCGCTGAATTCACGTCATTGACCGCGCTGCTGTTTGCGGAGCTGGCGCATCGCGCGGGTCTTCCCAAGGGCGTGCTCAATGTCGTCACCGGCGATGGCGGCACGGGCGCGGCGCTCGTCGAGCACTCGCGCGTCGCGAAGATCGCGTTCACGGGATCGACCGAAGTGGGCCGCCAGATTCGCGCGAGCACGGCGGGCTCGGGCAAGTCGCTCACGCTCGAACTCGGCGGCAAGTCGCCGTTCATCGTGTTCGACGATGCCGATCTCGACAGCGCGGTCGAAGGCGTCGTCGATGCGATCTGGTTCAACCAGGGACAAGTCTGTTGCGCGGGCTCGCGTCTGCTCGTGCAGGAAGGCATCGAAGCGCGCTTTGTCGAGAAGCTCAAGCGCCGCATGGACACGCTGCGCGTCGGGACGTCGCTCGACAAGGGCATCGACATGAGCGCCGTTGTCGACGATATCCAGCTCGAACGCATTCGCGCGCTCGTCGACAAGGGCGAGAGCGAAGGCTGCGAGATCTATCGATCGCCGCGCGCCACGTTGCCCGAGAACGGCGCGTTCTTTCCGCCGACGCTCGTCACGAACGTCGCGCCCGCGTCGACGCTCGCGCAGGAAGAGATCTTCGGCCCCGTGCTCGTGACGATGAGCTTCCGCACGCCGGAAGAAGCCGTCGCGCTCGCGAACAACACACGTTACGGCCTGGCCGCGAGCGTGTGGAGCGAGAACATCAGCCGCGCGCTCGATGTCGCGCCGCGCCTGCAATGCGGCGTCGTGTGGATCAACGCGACCAATCTCTTCGATGCGGCCGTCGGCTTCGGCGGATATCGCGAGTCGGGCTTCGGCCGCGAAGGCGGACGCGAGGGCATTTACGAATACCTGAAGCCGCGCGCCTGGGCCAGGCTACCGGTTCGCGGCGAATCGAAACCTTTGCAGGCGCAACCGGATTCTCTCGTCGATGCGGGCAATGTCAGCGCGCTCGATCGCACGGCGAAGCTCTTTATCGGCGGCAAGCAGGCGCGTCCCGACAGCGGATATTCGCGGCTCGTGCGTTCGCCCGCTGGCGATATCGTCGGTGAAGCGGGCGAGGGCAATCGCAAGGACATCCGCAATGCGGTGGCGGCCGCGCGCGGCATGACGAAATGGTCGTCGGCGAGTGCGCACAACCGCGCGCAGGTGCTGTATTACCTCGCGGAGAACCTGAGCGCGCGTGCCGACGAGTTCGCGAGGCAACTCGTCGCGCGTGCCGGTTCGAGCGAGCGCGACGCGAAGCGCGAAGTCGATGCATCGATTGCGCGTTTCTTCACTTATGCCGCATGGGCCGACAAGTACGACGGCGCCGTGCATGCGCCGCCGCTGCATGGCGTCGCGCTCGCGATGCATGAGGCGCTCGGCGTGATCGGCATCGTGTGTCCGGACGAAGCGCCTTTGCTCGGCTTCGTGTCGCTCGTCGCGCCCGCGCTCGCGCTGGGCAATCGCGTCGTCGTCGTGCCGAGCGAAACGTGTCCGCTGATGGCGACGGACTTCTATCAGGTCGTCGAGACGTCGGATGTGCCGGGCGGCGCGCTGAACATCGTCACGGGCGATGCGCGCTCGCTGGCCCAGACGCTTGCGCAACACGACGACGTCGATGCGCTCTGGTGCTTCCACGGCGCATCGATCTCCGCGATGGCCGAGCGCGAGTCGATCGGCAACCTGAAGCGCACGTTCGTCGATCAGGGCCGCGTGTTCGACTGGCACGATGCCGCGAGCGAAGGGCTGCCGTTCCTTCGTCAGGCGGTTCAGGTGAAGAACATCTGGGTTCCGTACGGAGACTGATTCAAAGAATCGACCGGGCGCAGATCTCGATACGAGACGCGCTCATGCATGGAGGAGACGCTGTGCTGAAGAACATCGATCCGCTCTTGAACGCCGATATCCTGTACGCGCTCGCCGCGATGGGTCACGGCGACGAAGTGGTGATCTGCGACGCTCATTTCCCCGCCGATTCGATCGGGCGGAAAACGGTGCTGGGCCGTGTCCTGCGCATGGACGGCGTGAGCGCGCCGCGTGCGGTGCGCGCCGTGCTGTCGGTGCTGCCGCTCGATACATTCGTCGACGATCCCGCCGGCCGCATGGAAATAGTGGGCGATGCAACCAAGTTGCCTGCAGTGCAGCGCGAGGCACAACGCGAAGTGGACGATGCGGAGGGCCGCGAGTTGCCGTTCGCGCCGGTCGAACGTTTCGCGTTCTACGAGCGCGCGAAGCAAGCCTATTGCGTGATCGCGACGGGTGAAGCGCGCGGCTACGGATGCTTCATCTTCAAGAAGGGCGTGCAACTCGCGCCCGACGCGCCCGAGGCGGCGCATGGAGGCACGCGATGAAGAGCGTCGTCATTCTCGGCATCTATGTGACGGACCTCGCGTTTCGCGCGCAACGCATGCCGCTGCTCGGCGAGACGGTCGCGGGCTCCGCGTTCAAGATGGGGCCTGGCGGCAAGGGCTCGAATCAGGCGGTGGCGGCCGCGCGCGCGGGCGCCGACGTGATCTTCTGCACGCGCATCGGCGCGGACGCGTTCGGCGATATCGCGCAGGCGACGTGGACGAGCGAAGGCATCACGTCGCGCGCAACCGTAATGAGCGACGTCGCGACGGGCGCCGCGCATATTTACATCGATGAAAACACGGGCGGCAACGCGATCATCGTCGCGGCGGGCGCGGCGGGCACGCTCGCGCCCGAAGACGTCGATGCGATCGAAGACGACATCGCGCGCGCCGGTGTCTTCGTCACGCAGCTCGAACAACCGATTCCGGCCGCGCGCCGTGGACTCGAACTCGCGCGCAAGCATGGCGTGACGACCGTCTTCAATCCCGCGCCGGCGTTGCCGCTTCCCGACGATATCTATCCGTTGTGCGACTACATCACGCCGAACGAAACCGAAGCGACCGCGCTGACGGGCGTGGCCATCGCCAACGTCGACGATGCACGCCGCGCCGCCGATATGCTGTTGAAGAAGGGCGCGCGCGCCGTGATCGTCACGCTCGGCGAAGCGGGCGCGCTCTTGCATACGCCGAATGAATCGACGCTCGTGCCGGCATTCGATTGCGGCCGCGTCGTCGAGACGGCGGGCGCGGGCGATGGCTTCACCGGCGGTTTCGCGGCCGCGCTCGCACGCGGCGAAAGCCCCACCGATGCAGTGCGTTTCGGCTGTGCGCTGGCGAGCATCTCGGTGACGCGTGCGGGCACCGCGCCGTCGATGCCGCGTCTCGATGAAATCAACGCGCTGCTAGCGGAAAGGAGCGTCACGCAATGAAAGCGTCGAAGTGGCTCGCTGATCGCCAGTTCAATTTCCTGATCGGCGTGAACGTGCTCGTCGTGATCGTCGCGACGTGGATGTCGCACGGACAGTTCCTCGACATCGACAATCTTCAGTCGATGGGCGGCCAGTTGCCCGAGCTCGGCCTGCTCGCGCTCGGCATCATGTTGTCGATGGTGTCTGGCAACGGCGGCATCGACCTGTCGGGCGTCGGGCTTGCGAACCTCTCCGGCATGGTCGCGGCGATGCTGCTGCCGCATATGGTCTCCGCCGACGATTCGCCCGCGCTCTACACGGCGGTGTTCGTCTGCATCGTCGTGGCGATGGGCGCGATCGGCGGCTTGCTGAACGGCGTCGTGATCGCGAAGCTGAAGCTCACGCCCATTCTCTGCACGCTCGGCACGCAGTTGCTGTTCACCGGCATCGCGGTCGTGTTGAGCAACGGCGCATCGGTGCGCGTGGAATACGTCGATCCGCTGTCGAATATCGGCAACGGCACCTTCCTGCAAGTGCCCATTTCGCTTTGGATCTTCATCGCAGCGGTCCTGCTGCTCGGCTGGATCCTGAAGCGCACGCCGTTCGGCCTGCGTCTCTATCTGATGGGCACGAACCCGAAAGCCGCGTTCTACGCGGGCATTCCGCGCGCGCGCATGCTGATCCTCACGTACGGCATGTGCGGCGTGATGGCATCGCTCGCGGGTCTCATCAGCGCAACGCATACGTCGAGCGCGAAGTGGGACTACGGCAATTCGTACCTGCTGATCGCGATCCTGATCGCCGTGATGGGTGGCGTGAATCCGGCAGGCGGGTATGGACGCATCGTCTGCGTGTTTCTCGCCGCGACGGTGCTGCAGTTTCTGTCGAGCCTCTTCAATCTGCTCGGCGTATCGCAGTTTTTCGGCGATTGCGCGTGGGGCTTTCTGTTGCTCGCATCGCTCGCATTCGCGGGTGGCGATCGCGTACGCGCGATCTTCGGCATCGGCGGGGCCGCGCCCAAGAGCAATATTCCACCGCCGCCCGCATCGACCGGACGTTAGTGTTGCGTGTGATTTATCAAGACCAATCGATACATAAGGAATAAAGGAGACAGCGCAATGAAGCTCAACAGACTCGGCACCGCGCTCACGGCGATCGCACTCGCGGCAGGCGCGATTGCGGCAGCACAGGCCGCAACGAACGAGACCATCGTGACGGTCGTGAAGGTGACCGGCATCAACTGGTTCAATCGCATGGATGAAGGCGTGAAGGAGTTCGGCAAGGAGAACCCGAACATCAACGCGTATCAGACGGGGCCGGGCCGCGCCGACGCGGCGCAGCAACTGAAGATCATCGAGGATCTGATCGCGAAGAAGGTCACCGCGATCGCCGTCGTGCCCTACGATCCGCCGACGCTCGAACCCGCGCTGAAGAAAGCGATGGATCGCGGCATCAAGGTCGTCACGCATGAAGCGGACAACGCGAAGAACACGATGGTCGACATCGAAGCCTTCGACAACACCGCGTATGGCGCGGGCCTGAACGAGCGTCTCGCGAAGTGCATGGGCCAGCAGGGCAAGTGGGCGGTTCTCGTCGGCTCGCTCGGCTCGCGCTCGCAGGTTCAATGGGCGGATGGCGGCATCGGCAATGCGAAGGCCAAATATCCGAAGATGGATCTGGTCGAGCCGAAGCTCGAAACCAACAACGACGGTGAGCGCGCATATCAGGTCGCGAAGGAAGTGCTGCGCAAGCATCCGGATCTGACCGGCTTCCAGGGCTCGTCGTCGCTCGACGTGATCGGCATCGGCCGCGCGGTCGAAGAAGCGGGCAAGGTCGGCAAGATCTGCGTGTACGGCACGGGCCTGCCGACGGAAGCGGGCAAGTTCCTCGAAAGCGGCGCGATCAACGGCATCGCGTTCTGGGATCCGAAGCTCGCCGGCCTCGCGATGAACAAGGTCGCGCAGATGCTCGTCGACGGCAAGGAAGTGCAGAACGGCGCGGACCTCGGCATCACCGGCTACAACAAGGTGACGGTCACCAAAGGCCCGGGCAAGGGCGTGATCGTGCGCGGTACCGGCTGGGTCGACGTCGACAAGACGAACTACAAGCAATACAACTTCTGATGTTATGCGCGCGGCGCGCTTCTTCCGATGCGCGCCGCATGCCCTGGACAGACATGACCACAACGACACCGCTCCTCGAAGTCGTCGATATCCACAAGCGCTTCACCGGCGTGTATGCGCTGCGTGGCGTGAGCCTCGCATTCGAGCGCGGCCAGATCTATCACTTGCTGGGCGAGAACGGTTGCGGCAAGAGCACGCTCATCAAGATCATTTCGGGCGCGCAGCCGCCCGACGAAGGCGAGCTCGTGATCGAAGGCGTGCGTCACAAGAAGCTGTCGCCCCTCGAATCGCTTTCGGCGGGTATCGAGACGGTGTATCAGGACTTGTCGCTGCTGCCGAACATGAGTGTCGCGGAGAATGTCGCGCTGACGTCGGAACTCGCGGAGCACGCGGGCAAGCTCGCGCGCACGTTCGATCGCCGTGCGCTCGCCCAGACGGCAGCGCGCGCGCTCGAAGCCGTCGGCCTGCCGGGCGACGCGGAGTTTCAGAAGACGCTCATCGAACAACTGCCGCTCGCAACGCGTCAGCTCGTCGCGATCGCGCGTGCGATCGCCAGCGAGGCGAAGTTCGTCATCATGGACGAGCCGACGACATCGCTCACGCAGAAGGAAGTCGACAATCTCATCGCCGTGCTTGCACGTCTGCGCGCGGACGGCGTCGCCGTACTGTTCGTGAGTCACAAGCTCGACGAGTGCTATGCGATCGGCGGCGAAGTGATCGTGTTGCGCGACGGCCAGAAGATGGCGCAAGGGCCGATCGAAAACTACACGAAGGCACAGATCAGCGAGCTCATGACGGGCAAGCATCTGTCGACGGAACGCTATCGCGCGCAAGGGGACGAAGGCGCATCGCAGGTCGTGCTCGATGTGCAGGGACTCGGCAGCAAAGGTCAGTTCGCCGATGTGTCGTTCAAGCTGCACAAGGGCGAGATCCTCGGCGTAACGGGGCTGCTCGATTCGGGCCGCAACGAGCTCGCGCGAGCGCTCGCGGGCGTCGTGCCCGCCGACGTGGGCACCGTGACCCTGGACGGCAACCGCGTGCGTCTGCATTCGCCGGCGGATGCGAAGGCGCAGCGCATCGGCTATGTGCCGGAAGATCGGCTGAACGAAGGCTTGTTCCTCGACAAGCCGATTCGCGACAACGTCGTCACCGCGATGATCGCGAGCCTGCGCGACCGCTTCGGGCAGATCGACCGCAAACGCGCGCAAGCGCTCGCGGAACGCACGGTGAAGGACTTGCAGATCGCGACGCCCGATGTCGACAAGCCGGTGCAATCGCTTTCGGGCGGCAACCAGCAGCGCGTGCTGATCGGCCGCTGGCTCGCCATCGACCCACGCGTGCTGATTCTGCATGGCCCGACGGTCGGCGTCGACGTGGGATCGAAGGACATCATTTATCGCATCATGCAGCGGCTGTCGAAGGAGGGCATCGGCATCATCCTGATCAGCGACGACTTGCCCGAGTTGCTGCAGAACTGCGACCGTATTCTGTTGATGAAGAAAGGCCGCGTCGCGAACGAATATCGCGCGGACCGGTTGAACGAGGCCGATCTTTATCACGCGCTACTTTCAGAGGCAGCATGAGCATGAGCGAATCCATCCGCCGCACGGGAAGCGAGACGATGCCGCAGCAGGTGGCCGAAGTCGCGCCGCGTGTGCGCAAGGGCAATCTGTACGCGCAACTGATGCGCAATCCGGAGTGGTTCACGGTCGGGCTGATCGTGGTGACGTGTCTGGTCGTGGGCAGCATCAACCCGCGCTTCTTTCAGTTCGCCACGCTGTTCGACATGCTGCATTCGGCGACGACGGTCTCGCTCTTCGCGCTCGGCACGCTGGTCGTGCTGGCATCGGGCGGGATCGACGTATCGTTCACGGCCATCGCCGCGTTGACGATGTATTCGATCACCAAGGCCGTCTTCGCGTGGTGGCCCGAGTGTCCGTTCGTGCTGATTCTGCTCGCGGGCGCGCTCGGCGGCGTGGTGCTCGGCGTGATCAACGGGATGCTGGTGCATCGGTTGAAGGCGCCTTCGCTGATCGTCACCATCGGCACGCAGTATCTGTATCGCGGGTTGCTGCTGACTTTCGTCGGCACG
The DNA here is from genome assembly GCF_905220305.1 of Caballeronia sp. J97. Taxonomy (NCBI): domain Bacteria; kingdom Pseudomonadati; phylum Pseudomonadota; class Betaproteobacteria; order Burkholderiales; family Burkholderiaceae; genus Caballeronia; species Caballeronia sp. J97. Next base: position 92,476 of record NZ_CAJMZL010000025.1, read on the forward strand.
CAGTTCTTCATGAACATTCCGCACAGCATGGATACCTTCGGGCGCTTGCCGCTATTTTTCTATCACACGCCGGATGGCTTGCGCGCCGTGTTGCCGGTATCCGTGCTCGCACTCGTGATCGCGGCCGTCGTCACATGGTGGCTGCTCAATCGCACGATGATGGGCCGCGGCGTCTATGCGATGGGCGGCTCGCTCGCGATCGCCGAACGTCTGGGCTACAACCTGCGCGCGATCCATCTGTTCGTATTCGGCTATACCGGCCTGCTGGCGGGCGTCGCGGGCATCCTGCACGTATCGACGAACCGCCTCGCGAATCCGTTCGATCTCGTCGGCACGGAACTCGATGTGATCGCGGCGGTGATTCTCGGCGGCGCGCGCATCACGGGCGGCACGGGCACGGTGGTGGGCACGCTGCTGGGTGTCGTGCTCGTGACGCTCATCAATAGCGTGCTGATTCTCGTCGGCGTGCCGAGCACCTGGCAGAAGGTGATCATCGGCGCCTTCATTCTCGTCGCGGGGACGCTGTTCGCGCTGGGGCGCAAGCAGTAAAGCCTCTTAAAAAGCGGAACAAAAAGGCTCGTTCAAATCCTGAACGAGCCTTTTTGTTTTTTATCTGAACGATTCAGACGCGTTTGCCAAGTGCCTGTCCTTGCTCGGTGATCACGGAGTCGAACTCCGAGAGTTGCGAGAAGCGCACCGCTTTCACCTTGCCGAACTTGCTCGCATCGACGACGAGATGCCGTTCCACCGCGCTCGCCATTGCGGCCTGCTTGATCGCGACTTCATGAAAATTCCAGCACGTGACGCCGCGCGCTTCATCGACGCCGCCCGCCGACATGAACGCCTTGTTGATCCCCATGCGCCGCAACGTTTCGACGCTCTCGTCGCTGGCAAACGATTCCGATGACGGCACGTACACGCCGCCGAGCAGGATCATCCGCACATTCGGCTTGCGCCGCAGGATTTCTGCGACGTTGAGCGAATAGCACACGACGGTGAGATGCATCTCCATGGGAATCTGCCGCGCCAGCGTCGTCAGGGTCGTGCCGCAGTCGATGAAGATGGTTTCGCTGTCCACGAGCAGGCGCGCCGCATGATTCGATGCAATCGCTTTCGCCTGCGCGAAATGGTCTTTCTCTTCCTCGATGGTGTAACCCGCGTTGGGCACGTCGGCGGCGCTGACGATATAGCCGCCGAGATACGTGAACTGGCCGGGATGCGCGGCGATATCACGGCGCACTGTCATCTCCGATACGCCGAGCAAAGCGGCGGCATCGCGCAGACGCATTACGTTCTGTTTTTCGAGCGCACCAGAAAGGATGCGCAGGCGGTCGTTCTTGGCCATCAGGGCGGCGCGATAAGTAATGTTAGCTTTTGTGCGCGAGATGGGAGGATTATAACAATGCAAGTCGCATTTTTAGCGACCCGAGACGCGTGGCGCGGGTAAATCCCGAGAGCTCACGGCTTGCGCGTATAACGCAGCCAGACGATGTCGTGTTCCAGTTTTTCGACCGATTCGAGCTTGAGATAGGTCGGCGTTCGCCACTTGTCCATCGCGATTTCGAACGATGACGTATGGGCTTCGCGTCCATCGACGAGCGGAACGATCAGTACGCTGACTTCATCGGCAAGCTGCGAATTGACGAACGCACCCGATACATGTCCGCCACCTTCGACGATCAGCTTCTCGATCTTCAACTCGCGTTCGAGCGTATCGACGACGCGTTTCAACTCGATATCGTCCTTGCCGCCGAACACGTACGACGCGTCGATCGATTGCAGATACGCGAGATAATCGTCCTCGACGTTCTCGGCCAGCACTTCGACGATATGCGATTCGAGCGCCGTGTTGCTTTTCCACGCGACACGTCCCTTCGGATCGACGGAAATCGCGTACTGGCTCGCGTCGCGTTTCGCGAAATGATCGCTGCGCGGAACGGGACCTTTGGCGAGACCGCGCGGATAGTCGCGGTCCTTGGCGTGCGAGATTTCCTGCATCGTCACGCGGCCGCACACCCAGGCATCGGCCTCGAAGCGAGCGGCGGTGTCTTCGTAGGTCGGCGACGCGAAATCGAGATTCCAGTTATCGGTGAGACTGCGGCCATCGAGCGACGACATCATGTGACAGGCGATATGCATCTTCTTCTCCAGGCGGGAAAATGGCTCCGACGGGCACGTCGATGCAAGCGCCATGCCGCCTGTGAAGATCACGCAGACGAAAAAATATCGCAGGTCGTTCCGTTTTTTTTCGGAACGCGGTGAATCATGTCGGATTCCGGCCTCGCGTCGCGCGCCCGCGCGATATGCGAAAATCATCGGCATGAAAAAGACTACTCTGCTCATCGTGCCGGCCTTGCTGATCGCGCTCAGCCCGCTTGCGCACGCGAGCGTCGAATCGGGCGCGCACCAGTTCAAGGAAGACGTGAAATCGGCCGGACGCCAGACCGGACACGCGGCCCGCGATGCCGCGCACGCGATCGGCGACGGCGCGAAGTCGGCCGGCCACGCCATCGCCGATACATCCAGACGCGGCTACCACGCCACCAAAAAATGGGTGACCGGCGAAGAATAAGCGCCGCTCGCACAGTTCGAATTCCTGCTCTCCGATGCGCGTTCGCGCATCGCTTCCTCGTCGCACGTCCGCTCGGGCTCGTCAGCTATAGCGGCTGCACGAGTCTCGCGGCGGGTTTCGTGCATGGCGGACTCATCGTTCATGAGCGATTTTTCATGCCATGACTCAGGGCACCGAGAGCCGCCGGCGACAGGCAATGACCGTGACGCGCACGGTATGGCGCAAGAAGGGCCGCGCGTGCACGGCAGCACGCGATGCCCCGTTCCTTCCCTTCACCTCACCGCATCGCGCCCGCCAGGTTCTCCGCCTCCAGCCCCACGATCAAATCCACCTCACCGTTAGCCAGCGCCTGGGTCGCGGGCACACCCGCGGCCTTCAACGCGGCGCCGTCGAGCCGCGATGCGTCGCCGAGCGCGACACGCAAGCGCGTGGCCGCAAGCGGTTCGAGCTTCAGAATATTGGCCGCGCCGCCCAGCGCCGCGCGAATCTTCTCCGCGCGCGCCTTCTGCTGCGCGGCATCCGGCGCCGACGCCGCAGCCGGCGCGCTCATCGCTTCCGACGCAGCAGCAGCGGACGCACCCGCTACCGGCAGATCGGCGTCGCTGCCCGCTGTCTTCAGGTACTCCTGCATGTCGGTCTTCATGTTCTCCGACAGCGGCCCGAAAATCGCCTGCACGCCGTTGCCAACGCGCACGACGCCCGCCGCGCCGAGCGCCTTCAGCCTCGCATCGTTGACGAGCGATGGATCGTTCACGGTAATGCGCAGCCGCGTGATACATGCATCGAGGCTCTTGATGTTCGATCGACCGCCAAACGCGAGCACGAGATCGCGCGATCGTCCGCCTTCTCCGCTGGAGCTGACCGCAGCGGTCTCGACGGTATCGTCCTCACGGCCCGGCGTCTTCAGGTTGAAGCGGGTGATCACGAAGCGGAACACGACGTAATAGATCGCCGCATAGATCGGCCCGAGGATGAACACGTACCACGCGTGCGTCGCCTTGTTGCCGATCAGGTTGAACATCAGGAAGTCGATCGCGCCTTGCGAGAACGTGAAGCCCATGTGCATGTTGAGCGTATTGGCGACGAACTGCGCCGATGCCGCAAGACATGCGTGGATGAAGTACAGCACGGGCGCGACGAACAGAAACGCGAACTCGATCGGCTCGGTGATGCCCGTGAGAAAGGAAGTCAGCGCCGCCGACACCATCATGCCGCCGACCGCGACCTTCTTCTCGGGCTTCGCGCAATGCCAGATCGCGATCGCGGCAGCGGGCAGGCCGAACATCTTGAACAGGAACGCGCCCGACAGAATGCCCGCGGTGGGATCGCCGGCGAAGAAACGGTTGATGTCGCCATGCACCACCTTGCCGGTCGTCGGATCGAGGAAGCTGCCGGCTTCGAAGAAGAACGGAACATTCCAGATGTGGTGCAGACCGAACGGAATCAGCAGACGTTCGACGAAACCGTACACGGTCGCGGCGGTGCGCGGATCGGACACCGCGGCCCATTGCGAGAACGCCTTGATCACGCCGCCGATCGGCGGCCACACCACCGACAGCACCGCGCCGAGCACGATCGAACCAATGGCCGTGACGATCGGCACGAAGCGTTTGCCGGCGAAGAAGCCGAGATAGGCCGGCAGCGTGATCCGGTAATAACGGTTGAACATCCAGGCCGCAAGGCCGCCCGCGAGAATGCCGCCGAACACGCCGGTCTGGATCGACGGAATGCCCATGATCATGTCGGGCTCGACGCCTTCGACCTTCGCGATCACGCCGAGCGTCGCCGTCATCACGAGATAGCCGATGGTCGCGGCGATGCCCGATACGCCGTCGTTCTCCGTGAAGCCGAGCGCGACGCCGATCGCGAAAATGAGCGGCAGGTTGCCGAAGATCACGTCGCCCGCGTTCTTCATCAGCGCGAGCACGATGGCCGGCACGTAGCCGTGGAAATCGGTCGCGCCGAGGCCGAGCAAAAGGCCGGCGACCGGCAGCACCGCGACCGGCAGCATCAGCGATTTGCCGACCTTCTGCACCACGCCGAATGCGTTTTTGAACATGACAGGTTTCCTCTTATTCAGCGTAGGGGGCGAGCAGGGCGCGCACTTCCGCCGCCGTGCCGAGCGTGATCACTTGCGCCGCGAGCTTGCGCGCTTCGTCCATCGTGAGGCGCGCGAGCTGCGCCTTGATCGAGCCGACGGCCGGCACGCTGACCGACAGCTCGTCGACGCCGAGCCCGACGAGCACCGGCACGGCCATCGCATCGGACGCGATACCGCCGCAGATGCCGACCCATTTGCCGTGCTTGTGCGCGCCTTCGACCGTCATGCCGATCAGCCGCAGCACCGCGGGATGCAGCGCGTCCGCCTGTTTCGCGAGCTTCGGATGACCGCGATCCATCGCGACGGTGTACTGCGTCAGATCGTTGGTGCCGATCGAGAAGAAATCGACCTCGCGCGCGAGCGGCTCGGCGATCAGCGCGGCCGACGGCACTTCGATCATCACGCCGACCTTGACGCCACCGATGCGATCGCCCGCTTCTTCCTGAAGAATCTTCTTCGCCGCACGGACTTCCTCGATGGCCGCGACCATCGGGAACATGATGTGCAGATTGCCGATCGGCGCGGCCCGCAGAATCGCCCTTAGCTGCACGCGGAAGAAATCGGGACGATCGAGGCTCACGCGCACGCCGCGCAGGCCGAGGAACGGGTTGTCCTCCTTCGGCAGCGGCAGATAGGACAGCGGCTTGTCGCCGCCCACATCGAGCGTGCGCACGACGAGCGGACGCTCGCGGCCGAGCGCTTCGGCGACCGCGCAATATTCGGCGGCCTGTTCGTCTTCCGACGGCGCGGTGTCGCGGTTGTCGAACAGGAACTCGGAGCGCAGCAGCCCGACGCCTTCCGCGCCCGCGGCGACCGCGTCGCGCGCTTCCTGCGCATTGCGGATGTTCGCGACCACTTCGACGCGATGTCCGTCGGCGGTGACGGCGCGCTTGCTCGCGGCGACTTTCTCTTCCTCGCGCTTTTTCGTCTGACGCTCGATGCGCTCGCGCGCCTTCGCCAGATCGTCGGCGCCGGGATTGCGCCGCAGGCTTCCGTGCGAGCCATCGAGCACGACGAGCGTGCCGTCAGGCAACTGCAGCGCGTCCTCGTCGATGCCGCAGACCGCCGGAATGCCGAGCGAGCGCGCGAGAATCGCAACGTGGCTCGTCGCGCCGCCGGTCGTCGTGCAGAAGCCGAGCACCTTGCTGCGATCGAGCGAGGCCGTATCGGAAGGCGAAAGCTCCTCGGCAATGAGGATCGATTCGGCGGGCACATCGATATGCGCCTGCTTCACACCGGCGAGCAGCGCCAGCACGCGTCGGCCGACATCGCGGATATCGCCCGCGCGTTCGCGCAGCAGCGCGTTGTCGAGCTTCTCCAGATTGTTCGCCTGCGTCTCGAACGCGGCGCGCCACGCGAAGCCCGCGCTCTTGCCGTCGCTGATGCCGGCGATGGCCGCGTCGTTGAGATCGGGATCGTCGAGCAGTTCGAGATGCGCGTCGAGAATCTGCGCCTTGGACGGATCGGTCAGCTTCGCCTTCAACGCCTCGATCTGCTGACGCGCTTCGTGATGCGCCGCGTCAAGCCGAGCGCGTTCACGTTGCGGCGATTCACCCGCTTCGGACACCTCGATGACTTCCTGACGGAACTGCACGATCTTGCCGACCGCCAGCCCCGGCGACGCCGATACGCCGGTGAATTCGTTGGCGTCGGTGGGCGCTGCGCGTTTCAGCGCGACGGCTTCGGCGGCGTCCGCGGCAGGCGCGGGCGCATCGCCCGGCTTCTCGCCCGAGCCCGACGCGAGCAGACGCGCGAGCGCCGCGGCGGCTTCGCCCGCATCGGGGCCGGCGGCCTCGACGCGCAGCTTGTCGCCGAAGCTCGTCGCGAGCGCCATCAGCGCGACGACGGACTTCGCGTTCGCGCTGTCGCCGCCGCGCAAGACACGGATGTCGGATTTGTACTTCTTCGCTTCGGCCGCGAACACGGCTGCGGGCCGCGCGTGCAGGCCTTGCGGATTCGGCAACTCGATTTCGTCGGACTGAACCGCGCCTGCCGCGCCGCCGCTCGCTTCATCGCGTGCGCCGCCGACGAACTCTACCGTCAACGCGACGTCCTGGCCCGCCGTGACGAGACCCGTCGCGGGCACGTAACGCGTGACGAGCTCGCCGTTGGCGATGACCATCTGCGTGAGCAGGCTCACGGCCCGCGCGCCGACGACGACCGGATCGAAGCGGATCAGCGGCTGGCCCGTCGTGACGGTGTCGCCTTCCTTGACGAGCGGCGTGAAGCCCTCGCCGCGCAGCATCACCGTGTCGAGGCCGATGTGGATCAGCACCTGGAGACCGTTTGCACCGGTGATCGTCGCCGCGTGCGCCGCGCGATGCAATTGCGTGACCGTGCCGGAAAGCGGGGCGAGCAACTCGTTGGATGTGGGATCGATCGACACGCCGTCGCCGACCATCTTCTGTGCGAAAACCGGATCGGGAACGGTTTCGAGCTGCACCATCACGCCTGACAACGGCGCCATCAACTCGATTCGTGCCAAACCTTGAGGAGCTTTCATGTGAACGACTCCTTGTCCTTTGACGATATGAGCTGGAACCGGCCTGAAATCAATCATAGGCAACGGCTCCATGATTCGCTGGCCGAATGAATGGACGTTCGCTAGCGCATGCGTTTCGCATCGGAACGTTCACATTGATTCGGATTCTGAAACACCGTGTTCCCGTTTCGGGAGGAACGGTGGCAAAAGGCGGGCTATTGTTTCGCGGTGCAACATTGTTTTCTAGAGATGACATTCCATTCGCGGCGATCCGTCGCATGATTTGGCCAGCGATCCTATTAAGCTTGATATGTTGCAAATGCAAGCAAAAGGAACCCGAATCATGATCTACCGCAATAAATCCGAAGCCTACTGGGAGCCCCTGTTGACGATTGCCCGCGACGAGCTCGGCATTCAATCGTTCGATCCGATGGGCAAGCCGAGCGCCGACATACGCATGTGCCGCGTCGAGGACATCGGACGCGCGCTCGAACGCGCCTATGATTTCGGCTTGCTGGTGGGGCACACGGTGACGCGCGCCGAACGCGTGAAAGGACAGTGCGCCTGAACGAAGCCGCGCTATTTGCCCAGCCGTTCCGCGAGCGAATAGCGCCGCATGCAGCGCTCCATGCTGTCGAGAAACGCATGGTCCGCCGCATTCATCTTCCGCTCGCGATGCCACAGCAGATGCACGTCGACATCGACGAGCCCTTCCTCCGGCGGCAGGCGCCACAGACGTTGCTGCGCGATGTCGTCGCGCACGATGTGCTCGGGCAGGCAGCCGATGCCGAAGCCCGCGAAAATCAGCCGGCGCACTTCGTCGAGACTCGGTGACGAAGCCACGATGCGCCCGGTGAAGCCCTTCTGATCGCGAAACACGGTGAGCGGCGAGAGACTGTCGCCGATCTGATCGCTCGTGAACGACACGAAGTTCTCGGCGAGCAGGTCGTCCATGGTCAGCGTCGATTTGCCGAACAGGCGATGATGCCTGCCGCAGAAGATCGCGTAGCGCTGGCGCAGAAAGCAGCGCATGTCCAGCTTCTCGTGCGGCGTGCGGCACAGGCCGAGCCCCGCCGTCGCCGTCTTCTGCAGCAGCGACGAAATGATGTCCGATGAACGCATCACCTCGATTTGCAGATCGATGCGCGGATACGCCCGATGAAAGTCGGCCAGGAATTCGTCGTAGACAGGCGATTCGATGCGGCTGATCGTCAGGAGACGAATGGACCCGTTGATGTCCTCGGTGCGGTCGTCGAGCTCGGTTTCGAGCCGCGAGATATTGCCGTAAATATCGCTCGCGATCCGATAGACCTCTTCGCCCGCCTGCGTCGGTGCGAAATACGGGCCGCGCCGCTCGATCAGCTTGCGCCCCAGCGTTTCCTCCAGGCGCCGCAGCGCCTGGCTCACGGCGGGCTGCGTCACGTAGAGGCGCGCCGCCGCGCGGCTCAGGCTGCGCTCCTGCATGATGACCAGATACGTGCGCAGCAAATTCCAGTCAAGGCGGTCGTTCAGGAAGCGGGCGATTTCGTTGCGCATCGTGGTTTCGTCGAACTATTAGCTGAATTTATGCGCTGAATAATAACGCGAAATTTGACTAATAATTTATGGCTGACGATAAAGACGCCTATCGACCGTCAACGCATCTCAGGTGCATCGGAGCCAGCATGACCCAAGCCATCGTCAGTACCCGTCAGCCGGGACGCGCCGCGACCGCGGCGTTCATCGGCACGATGATCGAGTGGTACGACTTTTATATTTATGCGACCGCGGCGGCGCTCGTCTTCGGCGAGCTCTACTTTCCGTCGGGCGACCGGTTCGTCAGCACGATGGCATCGTTCGCGACCTTCGCTGTGGGCTTTTTCGCGCGTCCGCTCGGCGGCATCGTGTTCGGGCATCTCGGCGACAAGATCGGCCGCAAGAAGGCGCTGATGACGACGCTGATGATGATGGGCGTCGCGACCGTCGGCGTCGGCCTGCTGCCCGAGTATTCGAAGGTCGGCATGCTCGCGCCGGTGCTGCTCGTGGTGCTGCGCGTCGTGCAGGGCATCGCGGTCGGCGGCGAGTGGGGCGGCGCGGTGCTGATGGCGGGCGAACATGCGCCGCAAGGACGCCGCACGTTTTTCGCATCGTTCGCGCAGCTCGGCAGCCCGGCGGGGCTGATCCTGTCGCTGATCGCGTTTCGCGCGGTGACGTCGATGGACAAGGCCGATTTCATGTCGTGGGGCTGGCGCGTTCCGTTTCTCGCGAGCGCGGTGCTGCTGATCGTCGGCATCGTGATTCGTCTCGGCGTGAACGAGTCGCCGGAATTCGCGCGCGTGAAGGAATCGAACCGGACGGCCAAGCTGCCGATCGCCGAAGTGTTCAGCTCCGCGTGGGGCCTCGTGCTGCTGTGCATCGGCGCGAACACGATCGGCATTGCCGGTGTGTACTTCACGAACACGTTCATGATCGCGTACACGACGCAATACGTCGGCGTCACACGCTCGCTCATTCTCGATTGCCTGTTCGCCGTCGCCATCATCCAGTTGCTCGCGCAGCCCGTCGCCGCGTGGCTCGCCGAACGCATGGGCGGCGCGCGCTTCCTGAAGATCACGGCATTGCTCGCGATGATTTCGCCGTATCCGATGTTCGTGCTCGTGCAAAGCGGCTCGGCCGTGCCGATGGTCATCGGCATCGCGATCGCGGTGGTCTGCATGGCGAGCTTCTATTCGGTGATCGCGGGCTTCGTCAGCGGCGTGTTTCCGACGCGCGTGCGTTACTCCGGCATCTCGCTCGCGTATCAGGTGTGCGGCGCGATCGCAGGCGGACTGACGCCGCTCGTCGGCACCTGGCTCGCGCATCGCTACACGGGACAATGGTGGCCGCTCGCGGTGTTCTATACGTGTCTCGCGGGAATCTCGCTGCTGTCCATCGTCGCGCTCGATGCGCGCCGGGCGTCGCATGCGGAGCACGCCGAGTCCGTGGGCGCGATGTGAATCTGAAAGCAATGGAATCGAACATGACAGACCTGCTGCAAATCGATGGTGAGCGTCTCTGGCAAAGCCTCATGGACATGGCCCGGATCGGCGCGACGGAGAAGGGCGGCGTGCGCCGGCTCGCCCTGACCGAAGAAGACGTGCGCGGCCGCGATCTCTTCGCGCAATGGTGCCGCGATGCGGGCATGACGGTGTCCGTCGATGAGATCGGCAATCTGTTTGCGCGCCGCGACGGTGCGCAAGACGACGCGGCGCCGGTTCTGATCGGCAGCCATCTCGACACGCAGCCCGAAGGCGGGCGCTTCGACGGCGTGTATGGCGTGCTGGCCGCGCTCGAACTCGTGCGCGCATTGAACGATGCGGACATCGTCACGGAGAAGCCGATCGAAATCGTTTCGTGGACGAACGAGGAGGGCGCGCGCTTCACGCCGGCGATGCTCGGATCGGCGGTGTTCACCGGCGTCACGTCGCTGGACGAAGCGCTCGCGAAGCAGGATGCGCAAGGCATCACGCTCGCCGATGCGCTCACGCAAAGCGGTTATCGCGGCACGCGCGCGGTGCAAGGCCAGGCCGTCGATTCGTACTTCGAGGCGCACATCGAACAGGGACCGGTGCTGGAAGCGAACGGCACGACGATCGGCGTCGTGACGGGCGGACAGGCGATCCGCTGGCTCGATGTCACCGTGACCGGCATCGCCGCCCATGCGGGCACGACGCCGATGCCGTATCGCAAGGACGCGTATTTCGCGGCGGCGCAGATGGCGCTGGAACTGGAGAAGATCGTCGCACGCTACGCGCCGCGCGGACTCGTGACGATCGGGCAGGTGGGCATCGCGAATGCGTCGCGCAATACGATTGCGGCGAAGGTGGCGTTCACCGTCGATCTGCGTCATCACGACGATAACGAAGTCGATGCGATGGAGCGCGATCTGCGCGCAGCCTTTGCGAGCGTCGCGAAGGCGCGCGGCGTCGAAGTATCGGTCGACACGTACTGGCGCAGTCCCGCGACGCCGTTCGACCAGGATTGCGTCGCACATGTCGCGCGGGCGGTCGATGCGCTGGGTTACTCGAACGAGCGCATCGTCAGCGGCGCGGGTCACGATGCGATTCATCTGGCGCGCCATTGCCCGACGGCGATGGTGTTCATTCCGTGCGTCGACGGGCTTTCGCACAACGAAGCCGAAGACGCCTTGCCCGAGGACGTGACGCACGGCGCAAACGTGCTGCTCAATGCGGTGCTCGCGCGCGCGGGCGTTTCTGCCACTATCGATGCGCAATAAGGGAATCCCGATGAAAACGTTCTTTCACCCTGAGCAACTGCTGCATCATCCGCGCAGCTACATGTCGCGCGGACAGATGCGCGCGCCGCAGGAAGTGCCCGAGCGCGCGGCGCGGCTCGTCGCCGCGGCGAAGTCGCTCGATTTCGATGTGATCGAGCCGAAGGATCACGGCATGGCTGCGATCGCCGCCGTGCATGACATGAACTATCTGCGCTTTCTCGAAGAGGGTCATCGTGAGTGGAAGAAGATGCCCGACGACTGGGGCGACGAGATCATGTCGAATATCTATGTCCGCGATCCGAATCCGTTGAGAGGCATTCTCGGCAAAGCAGCGCGTTATCTCGCCGACGGCAGTTGTCCGGTCGGCGCGAATACGTGGCGTTCGGCGTACTGGTCGGCGCAGGGCGCGCTGGCGGCGGCATCGGCCGTCAACGATGGCGCGCGTGAAACGTACGCGTTGTGCCGTCCGCCCGGACATCATGCGCGCGCCGATGCGGCCGGCGGATTCTGCTATCTGAACAACGCGGCGATCGCGGCGCAGGCGTTGCGCGGCCGATTCGGACGCGTCGCGATTCTCGATACCGACATGCATCACGGTCAGGGCGTGCAGGAAATTTTCTACGGACGCGACGACGTGCTGTACATCTCCATTCACGGCGATCCGACCAATTTTTATCCGGTCGTCGCGGGCTATGAGGAAGAACGAGGCGCGGGCGCGGGCGACGGCTTCAACGTCAATCTGCCGATGCCACATGGTTCATCCGAAGCGGTGTTTTTCGAAAAACTCGATGATGCATTGGGCGTGTTGAAACGCTTCGAGCCGGATGCGCTCGTGCTGGCGCTCGGGTTCGATATCTACAAGGACGATCCGCAAGCGCAGGTCGCTGTGACGACCGAAGGGTTTGGGCGGCTCGGCTCGGCGATCGGCGGACTTGATTTGCCTTCGGTGATCGTTCAGGAAGGCGGATATCACCTGGAAAGTCTCGAAGCGAATGCGCGGGCGTTTTTTGGTGGGTTCACGGCTGCGCGCGGTTGAGCGCTGCGCTTGGGGAACACGTCGACGTCTGGTCCGAATCCGCGCGGCTACAGCGGCTCGGCGCTCTTCAATACGGATGAGTTGAATTTCAAGTATCAGTTGACGCCGGCATTGACGGCGGACGCCGCCTCACCGCTGCGCTGCTGCCGTTCGTCGGCTTCATGATCGGATCGTTCTCGGCACCCGGCGTCAAAATGCGCGTGTTCGGCCGCGAGCCGATGGTTGCGCTCCTGCCAACCGCGCATCCGTTGTCGGAGAAGAAAGTGCTGAAGCTTACGAACCTCGCGAATGAGCGCTTCGTGCTCGGCACGTCCCATGCGTGGGAAGCGTTTCGCCATCACCTCTTCTCGATCTTTCATCGCGCGGGCTTCACCAACAGCACGCTGTCCGGCCAGCGCGGAAAACGCTCCGCACGGTCGAGTCGATTACCCGAGCCAGCGTGCGTCCGGCCAGATGAACGACTCGCGCGCGACACGCGTCAGCGCGACCGGCCGCTTACGCGACAGCCGCGCGGACGGCTCGGCGACCACCCACAGGCTTTCCTCGAGCAATGCCTTCACATGAAGCGCAGGCGTTTCCTTCTGCCCATAGAGTAGCGCGGCGTCGATATCCCCCGCTTCGAGCCAGTCCTGCAAGTGCCCCGCGTACCCGATGGTCAGTCGCAGGCGGATATGCGGATAGCGTCTCGCAACCTCGCCCGCCAGCATGGTCGCGAGGAGATCCGAGGTGCTCGCCAGCAGGCCGATGCCGGCGGCTCGAATCTGGACGTCGGCAGCCGATTCACGGAAGAAAGCACGATGAACAGCGAAGAACTTTCAGCCCGATACGGCCCACGCGAATCCATGGAGTACGAGGCATCCGCAGCCGACCCTATGCCGTGATGCGGGACGATAGCCGCCACGCGAGCTGAACAGGGTTTACCGCTACACATTCCAGCTTGACGCCGCCGACGTTGCGGACGATACTTTGTCCGTACAAAGTGATGTTTAAGACAGGAGGCGGGACAAGATGCATTCGGACAGAGTAGGCAAACAGCGTTACCGGGCCAGCTACGGTCGTTATCTGGAGGATTTCACCGTCGGCGATATCTACGAGCATCGCCCGGGCCGCACGATCACGGACGCGGACAACATTCAGTTCTCGCTGCTGACGATGAACTTCCACCCGATGCACTGCGACGCGCATCACGCTTCGAAGAGCGAGTTCGGCAAGCTCCTGGTGAGCAGCGGCCTGACCGTCGCGATCGTGCTGGGCATGTCGGTGAACGACGTGAGCGGCAAGGCGATCGCCAATCTCGGCTGGAAGGAAATCCGCCTGACGGGCCCCGTTTTTGCGGGCGATACGCTCTATGCGGAGTCGGAAGTGCTCGAAGTGCGCGAATCGAAATCACGCCCGACGCAGGGCATCGTCACGGTGCACACGCGTGCGTTCAATCAGGACGGCAAGCCCGTCATGGACTTCATCCGTACCGCGCTGATCGCCAAACGCGGGCACGGCACCGCCGAAGACTGAGCTCGCATATCGCCGGCGCTTTCCCGCGCCGGCATTCCGTTTCCGTTTCGCATACAAGACCGTTCGATTGCATCGACGCATCGACGCACGGCGGCGCGACGGTTCATCGTCACAGTACTGGAGACAACTGTGAGTCATTACGTAAGCTCGGGCGCCCGGCTGGACCGGCTGCCGATGTCGCGTTTTCACTGGAAGATTCTCGGCCTCATCAGCGCGGGCGCGTGCCTCGATGCATTCGACGTCTATCTCGCGGGCGGCGTGTCCGCGGCCATGCTCAAGGCGGGCTTTTCGACGCTGCAGCTCAACGCGCTGTTCGTCTCGTCGGGCTTTCTCGGCATGGTGATCGGCGCGGGGCTGTCGGGCTATCTCGGCGACCGCTTCGGACGCCGCTCGTCGTATCAGTTCAATCTCGCGCTGTTCGGGCTGATGTCCTTCGTGGCCGCCTTCGCGCCGACTATCCAATGGCTGATCGGCGCGCGCTTCGTCATGGGCATCGGGCTGGGCGCTGAGCTGGTGGTCGCGGCGGGCACCTTGTGCGAGTTCATTCCGCCCGCGTATCGGGGACGCTGGATCTCGCTGCTCGGCCTCATCGTCAACTCGGGACTCGTGCTCGCGACGAGCGTCGGATACGTCGTCATTCCGCATCTCGGCTGGCGCTGGATGTTCGGCATCGCGGGCATCGGCGCGGTGATCGTGTGGGCGCTGCGTCATCGCATGCCGGAATCGCCGCGCTGGCTCGAATCGGTCGGGCGCACGCAGGAGGCCGAGGAAACCGTGAGCGCGATCGAAGCCGAAGTCGCGCGTCAAAAAGGTCCGCTGACGGAATGCGCCCGCACGCAGAATCTGGAAGTGCCGCGTGCGCCGCTGTCCGCACTGTTTCGCCGCTGCATGATCGGTCGCACGCTGACGGCCGCGTTGACGGCGGTGGCGGTGAATGTCGCGGTGTACGGCTTCGTCGCCTGGCTGCCGACCTTCTTCGTGCACGAAGGACGCGATATCGTCACGTCGCTCGGCTTCACGACGCTGATGTCCCTCGGCGCGCCGTTCGGGGCGGTGCTCGGCTATCTCACCGCCGACCGTCTGGGACGTGCGAAGGGTCTCGTGTTCTATAGCGTCATCGCGATCGTGCTCGGCTTCGTCTATCCGCAAATGACGGCCAACGCGGCGATCGCCATCGTGGGCTTCACGCTCGTCAGTTGCATCTTCGGCATCGTCACGCTGGGCCTCTTCGGCTACGTGCCCGAACTGTTCCCGACCGCGCTGCGCTTGCGCGGCACGGGCGTGGCGGGCGTGTGCGGACGCGTCGCGTCGATGCTCACCTCATACGCCGCCGTGATCCTGTACGCGCAACTCGGCCTGTTCGGCGTGCTCGGCATGGTCGCGGGCGTTCTGATCCTGCTCGTGATCGCCGTGCTGAGCCTGGGCGTGGATGCGAACCAGTTCTCGCTGGAAGAAGTCTCGCCCGATGAAGACGCCAACGCCGACGATCTGCCGCTCAACCATCAGGGAGCCACGCGATGAACGCACGAAACGACATTCAGCAGCACGCCCGAACCGTATCGCAACGCCTCGCCTCGTTCACGACGCATCTGCAATTGAGCGACGTGCCGCACAGCGTACGCGAGCGCGCGAAGCATCTGATCCTCGACAGCATCGGACTCGCATATGCGACGTTGAAGCTGCCTTACGCAAGCTCGACGCTCGCCGCCATGCAGGAACTGGGCAGCGGCGAGGCGACGGTGTTCGGTCACGAGCAAAAGCTCGCATTGCGCGATGCGATGCTGCTCAACGGTCTTCTGATCCACAGCCTCGACTTCGACGATACGCATGCGCGCGGCGTGATCCACTCGACGGCGAGCGCGTTGCCCGTGGCGTTCAATCTCGCGGAGCGCGAAAACGCGAGCGGCGCGGACCTGCTCACCGCCTATCTTTGCGCGATGGAAGTATCCACACGCGTCGGCTCCGCGGCGAAGAGCGGCTTTCATAACGCCGGCTTCCATCCGACGGGACTGGTCGGCGCATTCGGCTGCTCGCTCGGCGCAGCGCGTCTACTGGGTTTGTCGGTGGAAGAAGCGCAGCATGCGCAGGGCATCGTGTTGTCGATGGCTTCGGGCAATCTGGAGTTCCTGCAGGACGGCGCATGGACCAAGCGTCTGCATCCGGGATGGGCGGCGGTGGCGGGCGCGACATCCGCGACGCTCGCGAAGCATGGCTATATCGGTCCCGGCGCGACCTATGAAGGCCGCTTCGGTCTCTACGCCCTCTACATGAAGACGCCGCTCGAAGCCGGCGATATCGACATCGCGACAGCGGGCCTCGGCGAGACATGGGAAATCGACGGCGTCGCGCTCAAGCCGATTCCCGCGTGCCACTTCACGCATGCATCGTCGGATGCGGCTGTCGCGCTGCATCGCGCACACGGCTTGCAGGCGAGCGATATCGAGCGCGTGGTCGTGCGCGTGCCGGGTCCGACGATCCCGATCGTCTGCGAGCCGGTCGCGCCGAAGCAGAAGCCGTCGAACAGCTATGACGCGCAGTTCAGCATCCCGTACATCGTCGCGA
Organism: Caballeronia sp. J97; assembly: GCF_905220305.1. Taxonomy (NCBI): domain Bacteria; kingdom Pseudomonadati; phylum Pseudomonadota; class Betaproteobacteria; order Burkholderiales; family Burkholderiaceae; genus Caballeronia; species Caballeronia sp. J97. The sequence continues at coordinate 108,996 of NZ_CAJMZL010000025.1, forward strand.
CCGGACTGGTGCGCGGCCGCTTCACACTCGACGATCTGGAAGCCGAGGCGCTCGCCGACGAAACCGTGCGCGCGGTGGCAGCCCGCGTCACGCACGAAGCAGACCCGGACTCGACCTTCCCGCGTCACTACACGGGCGAAGTGATCGTCCATATGCGCGACGGCCGCACGCTGACGCATCGCGAGTCGATCAATCGCGGCTCGTCGGACAGGCCGCTCACGAACGACGACATCGTCGCGAAGTTCTTCGACAACGCGCAGCGCAACGTCTCTCGCGCTGCCGCCGAGCGCATCCGCGAAGCGGTGCTCTCGCTCGACACACAGCCGGCCCGCAGTCTGGCGCAAGCGCTCGCGTAAAACATGCATACGAATCCAGGAGAAGCAATGGCCACCATCGACGCCGACCAACAGCAGGACACGAGCGAGTACGAAGAGAACGAGACGCTCATTCTCGACATGCTCGACCGATTTCTCAAGACGGAAGTGAAGCCCTATGTGCACGAGCTCGACGCGAAGGACGAGTATCCGCACGAGATCGTCGAGAAGATGAAGGACATGGGCCTCTTCGGTTGCCTGATCGCGACCGAGTACGGCGGTCTGGGTCTCACGACGGCGACCTACGCAAAGATCGTCGATCGTATTTCGGCGGTGTGGATGTCGGTGAGCGGCATCATCAATTCGCACCTCATCATGGCGATGACGATCCAGCGCAACGGCACCGAGGCGCAGAAGCGCGAGTTCCTGCCGCGCATGGCGACGGGTGAGTTGCGCGGCGGCATTGGATTGACCGAGCCGGACTGCGGGACGGACCTTCAGGCGATCCGCACGGTCGCAAAGCGCGACGGCGATCACTATGTCGTCAACGGCAGCAAGACCTGGATCACCAACAGCAAGTACGGCAACATCCTCGCGCTGCTCGTCAAGACCGATCCTGAAGCGCAGCCGCGCCACAAGGGCATGAGCCTGCTGATCGTCGAGAAGGGGCCGGGTTTCGAGGTGAGCCGGCAGTTGCAGAAGCTCGGCTACAAGGGCATCGATACGTGCGAGCTCACGTTCAGCGATTTCCGTGTGCCGGTATCGAGCGTGATCGGCGGGAAAGAAGGCCTGGGGCTCAAGCAGATCCTGAGCGGGCTCGAACTGGGCCGCATCAACGTGGCGGCGCGCGGGGTGGGTGTCGCCCAGGCCGCGCTCGATGAAGCGGTTGCGTATTCGCAGCAGCGCAAGACCTTCGGCAAGCCGATCTGCGAGCATCAGGCCATCGCGCTGAAACTCGGCGAAATGGCGACACGCGTGGAAGCCGCGCGCCTCCTGACGGACTCCGCCGCACGCGCCTACGACAAGGGCCTGCGCTGCGACATGGAAGCGGGCATGGCGAAGTACTTCGCGACCGAAGCGGCTGTCGAGAACAGCATGGAAGCCATGCGTATTCATGGCGCCTATGGCTACTCGAAGGAATACAACGTGGAGCGGCTCTATCGTGATGCGCCGCTCCTGACCATCGGCGAAGGCACCAACGAGATGCAACGCCTGATCATCGCCAAGATGCTGATTGCGAGGAACCCCGCATGAGCCTGCCTCTCTCCGGCGTACGCATCGTCGCCATCGAACAATACGGCGCGGGTCCGTTCGCGACGCAACATCTCGCCGATCTCGGCGCGGAAGTCATCAAGATCGAGAACTTCCGCGAAGGCGGCGACGTGGGCCGCAACGTGGGACCGCATTTTTTCGGCGAAGGCGATAGCCATTTCTTCGAGGCGTTCAATCGCAACAAGTGCAGCCTGACGCTCGATCTGAAGAAGCCCGAAGGGCGCGAAGTGCTGCTCGATCTCGTGAAGTCGAGCGATGCGGTCTTCAACAATCTGCGCGGCGATCTGCCCGTGAAGCTGGGCCTCACCTACGAGCAGTTGAAGGACGCGAATCCGGCGATCGTGTGCGCGCATCTGTCGGCCTACGGACGAACCGGCAGCCGCGCATCGTGGCCCGGCTACGACTATCTGATGCAGGCAGAAGCGGGTTATCTCTCTGTCACTGGCGAGCCGGACAGTCCGCCCGCGCGCTTCGGTCTCTCGATCATCGATCTGATGACGGGCACCACGGCCGCGATGGCGTTGCTCGCGGGTCTCGTGCAGGCGCGTGCAACAGGCATCGGCCGCGACATGGACACGAGCCTCTTCGACGTCGCGCTGCATAACCTCGCGTATGTCGGCACGTGGTATCTGAATGGCGGCACGGTAACCGGACGCGACCGGCGTTCCGCGCATCCTTCGCTTACGCCGAGCCAGTTGTACAAGACAAAGGATGGCTGGATCTTCCTGATGTGCAACAAGGAAAAGTTCTGGGGCGTGCTGGCCGAGATACTCGACAAGCCGTCGTGGATCACCGACGAACGCTTCTGCAATTTCAAGGCGCGGCTCGCAAATCGCGATCTCGTCGAGCAGGAGCTGGATGCGGCCCTCTCGCGTGCGACGACCGCCGAATGGCTCGCACGCCTGGGCGGGCGCGTGCCTGCCGCGCCGGTCTACGACGTCAAGCAGGCGCTCGACAATCCGTTCGTCGCGGAGCGGCAGGGCGTGACCGAAGCGGAGCATCCGCGCTTCGGAAAGGTGCGCAACGTGGCGGCGCCGGTGCGGGTGAATGAGACTTTGCCCGCGCGTGCGGCGCCCGAGCTCGGGCAGGACAATGAGAGGCTTCTGGCCGAACTCGGTTACGATGCTGGTCGGATCGCTCGATTGCGCGAAAGCGGCGCGGTGCAATGATGATTCTTGCACCGGATGATGTCGCGCGAAAGGCGGGTCCGTCCGTCAATCCTTCATCGTGCGTGCAAAAGATGGTCAACGTGCTCGGTCAGCAGCCGCGCTATCTGCAACTGGCGCAGACGCTCATCAACGAAATTCAGAGCGGACGCTTTCCGGTGGGCTCCACCATTCCCACCGAATTCGAACTTTGCGAGCAGTTCGGCGCGAGCCGCTCGACCGTGCGCGAGGCGGTCAAGCAGCTCGTGCAGCTCGGCATGGTGGTGCGGCAGGCCGGCATCGGCACCACCGTCAAGGCATTGAACTCCGAGGGCAGTTATCGGCAGGTCATGCAGCAATTGAGCGACCTGCATCGCTATTCGGCCGACACCGCGCTTCAGGTTCTGAAGAAAGAGACGGTCGAACTGAGCGATGCATCGCTCTGCGCAATGCTGCAGGCGAAACCCGGCGAAACGTGGCTGCGTCTGGAGGGCATCCGGCGCTCGCCCGAGAGCGTCGATCCGATCTGTCATACCGAGGTCTATATCCAGCCGGCGTTCCGTTCGCTGACGGGCATCGAAGACGATCCGCATACGCCGATCTTCACGATGATCGAGCGTCAGTTCGGCGAGCAGATCACGCAGGTGCAGCAGGAGATTCGCGCGGTGGCGCTGCCTTCGAACATCGCGCGACTCGTCAACGCCAAGGCGCGCTCGCCGGCGCTGTGGCTGTCGCGTCGTTATTTCAACAAGCGAGGCGAGATCGTCGAGGCGGCGGTCAGCATTCATCCCGCCGACCGTTTCAGCTATTCGGAGACGTTCCAGCGCGGCTGGAGCGGCGCCTGAAGCATTCGAGGAATTCCGCATGATTGCACGCAGTTTTCTGTTCGTTCCGGGCGATCGTCCGGAGCGCTTCGACAAGGCATTGGCGACGCACGCGCATCGTGTCGTCATCGATCTGGAGGATGCCGTCGCCATCGATGCGAAAGCGCAGGCGCGCGCGCAGATCGCGGAATGGTTGCGTGAGACGCATGAACGCGTCGTGATTCGCGTGAACGCTTTTGGAACGCCGTGGCACGAGGACGATGTCGCGATGGCGCGTGCGGCAAACGCGCGGGCCGTAATGGTGCCGAAGGCCGAGGATGCGACGCAACTCGCCGATATCGCCGCGCGCTGCGCCGAAGGCGTCGAATTGATCGCGCTGGTGGAGAGCGTCGCGGGCGTGGTGCGCATGCGTGAGATCGCGCAGTGCGGGCATGTGGCGCGGCTCGCGTTCGGCTCGTTCGATTTCGGTGTGGATGCGGGCATCGACGGCACCGGGCGCGAACTGGACTATGTGCGGTCGCAGTTCGTCATCGAGTCGCGCTTTGCGGGACTGGCACCGCCGATCGACGGCGTGACGCTCGCCACCGGCGATATCGACGCGATCAACGCCGATGTGCTCGATGCGCGGCGTTTCGGTTTCGGCGGCAAGCTGTGCATTCATCCGAAGCAGGTGGATGCCGTGAATGACGGCTTCGCGCCGAGCGCCGCCGAGCGCGAGTGGGCGGCACGCGTGCTCGCTGCGCTGGAAGCGAATCCGCGCGGCGCGATTTCGGTGGACGGGAAGCTGGTCGACAAGCCGATCGTCGATCGTGCGCGAAGAATTCAAGCCGCGTAGACGCGGTTCAACGGAGACAGAGGGAATGAAGGTATTAGTGCCAGTG